>JAZRQR010000020.1:0-76118 GCA_045650025.1 Eubacteriales bacterium | reverse complement strand
GGCGATCCGACTTACGGATCAGATCGGAGAACCAATCCCAGTTGGCCGCCTGCTCGGGGAAAAGACCCGTGTGCTTAAAGCCCATGGGACGCAGAACGAAATTGAGATTCCCGTAAGAAATATTCCAGGATGCGGGCAGCTTGTTATGCACCCAGCTTCCGCCTCCCGAGGAGGAACGGCGGTAAACACCGTCCGCACGCTTCCAGGCGGGATGATCCGCAACGCCCTTCCAGATGATCTGCGGGTCGGGTCTGACCAGTATATATTTGCCCCAACGCTCCAGACGCTCGCCGTCCGAGGTGTCAAGTAATTCATAATCCTTCCAATTTTCAGAGCTCCACATAATCTTTCTCCTGCAAGTTTATTTGTTATAGTAGTTTGCCAAGCGGGAGCATCCGCTGTGTCCGTGGCAAACGGCAATGGCAAGTGCATCGGCAGTATCGTCGGGCTTGGGGGGCTTGGGTAATCCCAGCAGCGTGGTAACCATGGTGATCACCTGCTTCTTTTCGGCTCTTCCGTAGCCCACAACAGCTTGCTTGACCTGCAAAGGGGTATATTCCGCCACCGTGATGCCGTGCTGAATACCCGAGAGCAAAATCACTCCGCGCGCCTCGGCAACCGTAATACCGGTCGTGACGTTGGTATTAAAGAACAACTCCTCCACCGCCATCTGATCGGGCTTGTAACGCTCAAACAGCTCGTTCATTCCCTGCCAGATCATTTCCAGGCGCTTTTGTGTAGGCGTACCCGCAGGAGTCTGGATGGAACCGTATCCCAGCGTTTTAAATTTTACGCCGTCGTATGAAACGACGCCCCAACCCACGATCGCAAGTCCGGGGTCGATGCCAAGTATGACCATAAAACCTCCTACGGCAATAAGTATCCACAATAATTCATTCTAAATTATAACACTTTTTCGCGCGCGTGTCAAATACTATTTTATAATTTTAAAATTTTTATAATATTATCCGAATAATCGTTTACAAGACACGCTTTTTATGGTATAATAGGATAGATTATCTGCAATTGACAAAATGTTGGCGGGAATCCCCTTCCGACAGACGGAGAAATGCATATGAATATCATCAAAATACAAACGGGAGACGTCCTGCATCTCAAAAAGCCACACCCCTGCGGCTGCGCTGATTTTACGGTCATGCGCGTGGGCAGCCTTGTGCGTGTGGTGTGCCGTGGCTGCGGCAGAGACATGAACGTGGACCGCATCAAGCTTGAAAAATCGATCAAATCCATTACCAGCCCGACGTCCGGGCACCATGATAACGAGGAGAACAGCATATGAAGTGGAATTCGGAATTAGCAAAAGACGGACTTTTAAAGTGCAAAAGAAAATGTACCAATATCTTTTCGGAGTATTGGTATATTCTGATCGCCGCACTGATCCCTGCCGTCCTGGTATATTTGATGTATCTGGCAAGAGGCTTGTATCCGTTCGGCAACGGATGCGTGCTGGTGCTTGACCTCAACGGTCAGTACGTCTATTTCTTTGAGGCGCTACGCAACTTTGTGGTCAACGGAGATACCAGTATCATTTACTCATTCTCACGCGCCCTGGGCGGGGAGTTTATGGGTATTTACGAATACTATATCGCCAGCCCCTTCTCCTATCTTGTCTGCCTGTTCCCCGAGGACAGAATGTGTGAGGCACTCTTGTTCATGTTTATGGTAAAGGCTGCGTTCTGCGCAGGTACCATGGCATTTTATCTGCATCAGTCCGAAAAACGCATCAACCGTATCGGCGTGATCGCGTTTTCCGTCATGTATGCCCTGATGTCCTACTGCATTACCCAGCAAAACAATACCATGTGGATCGACGCGGTCATCTGGTTCCCGCTGGTAATGTACGGCATTGAGCAGCTGGTCAAGTACGGAAAATACAAGGTGTTCGTCATTTTCCTGACCCTGACCGTGGTCAGTAACTACTATATCGGATACATGGTATGTATCGCGGTTGCTATTTACTTCTTTGCGTACCTCTGGGGCTTCAAGCACTGCAACAACCCCTACGAGGAAAGATTCCACGGCATTCGTTCCTTCCTGCGTATCGGCTTTTACTCGGTCATTGCAATCGGTATTTCCGCCTTCATCGTATTTACGGCATACTACTCCCTGACCTTTGGTAAGACCGACTTCTCGGATCCCAACTGGGCATTCACCTCACGCTTAAACTTCCTTGAGCTGTTCTACAAGTTCCTGCCCTCCTCCTACGACACGGTTCGTCCCGCAGGTCTTCCCTTCGTTTATTGCGGTGTGCTGACGCTTCTGTTGGTGCCCATGTTCTTCTTTAACAAGCAGTTCAAGACGGGCGAAAAGGTTGCTTACGCAATTCTGATCACCATATTCGTATTCAGCTTTGCCACCAGCTCGATCGACCTGATCTGGCACGGCTTCCAGAAGCCCAACTGGCTCAACAACCGTTACAGCTTTATGCTCGGCTTCTATATGATCGTCATGGCTTACCGTGCATTTACCAACATGCGCACGGTCAGCCGCAAGCCCATGATCGGTATTGCTGCCATCATTGGACTTGCCGTGATCGTCCTGCAGGAATTTGCGCCCCTGATCGAAGCGGAATACAACGAATATATCAAGGTGCACGACTTCCAGACCGTATGGCTGACCATCGGCTGTCTGATCGTATACACCATCCTGGTTTGCGTACTCCCACGCGTCAGAAACAAAGAGCTGATCGCTTGCTTGCTTGTATTCTTTGTGTGCGGCGAGATGTATATCAGCGGTCTTTGGGATCTCAACGATCTTGACAAGGACGTAACCTTTACCAAGTACTCCTACTACAACGATTATCTGGATACGGTAAGACCCATCATCAATACCGTACAGGAAAACGATACCTCCTTCTACCGTATGGAAAAGACCTACCACCGCAAGCTCAACGATAACCTTGCGCTGCAGATCCGCGGTCTTTCCAACTCCACCTCCACACTCAACGCAGACACCATCTACTTCTTGCGCATGATGGGTTACTCCTCCAAATCGCACTGGTCTCAGTATCAGGGCGAGACTCCCGTGAGCGACTCCCTGCTTGGTATCAAGTATATCATGACCGACAAGAATTACGACGAATATTACGGCGAGCCCCTGTATGATAAGGACGACTGGGAAAACGTACTGGACAACGGCAAATACGTGGTTTACCAGAATCCCTACTATATGAGCATTGCCTACGCGGTGGACGATGCGTTTGCCGACTTTGCACTCAACGATTACGAAAATCCCTTTGAGCGCATGAACGCCATGATCTCCATGATGCTTGGCGAAGAGGAGACGCTGCAGATCTTCGTAGAGCAACAGCAGGTCTCGATGAACACTAAGGACGTTACCAAGAGCTCTGCTGCCAAGCACGACCTGTATAAGGGCGATGGCGGTACGATCACGTTTGATTATCGAATTGAGAAGAACACCGAGCTGTTCGTTTACTTCCCCACCGTATATTCCAGACAGGTCAACATGACCGCCAACGGCAAGTCCGCAGGCAAGTGGGGCGATAACAACACCTGGAGAATCGTTTCGATCGGCGACTTTGACAGAACCGATCTGGAGCTCAAGTTGACCATCAAGAACGACTACGACAACTTCTATCTCCAGCAGAATCTGGAGCACGGCTTCGTATACGCTTTGGATATGGAAGTATTTACCGAAGCAATCACCAGATTGCAGCAAGGCAACGTGCAGATCGATCCCGAGAATTACCGCGAGGATTACCTGCCCGGCACCATTACCACCACCAAGGAAAATCAGCTGATCACCACCACCATTCCCTACGACAAGGGCTGGCAGGTACTGATCGACGGTCAGAAGGTAGAGACCATTGAGCTTGCTGACGCTCTGGTCGGCTATTATATCGAGCAGCCCGGCGAGCACGAGATCCAGATGATCTACTGCCCCAAGGAGCTGGTGCTGGGCGTTGCCGTCACCATCGTTTCCACAGCTGCATTCTTCCTGCTGATCATCTTTGAAGACAAGCTGCGTCGCATTCGCGGCTACGGCGAGTTCTTCCGCATCCCCGAACCCCGTAAAGTGCCCGAAGCGCAAAAGGAGACCTCCGAGTCCGCCGAGCAGCAAGCACTCCCGGAGCAACAACCACCCCAAGAATAACATGATTCCCACGGGGGCATCCCCGTGGGATTTAAGGAGATTTTATGTACTATTACGTAAGCGGTACGCTCGCACATAAGGGCATGAGCTTTGCCGTGATCGATGCAGGCGGCGTTGGCTATAAGCTGACGGTCAGCCAGAATACTTATGACAAGCTGCCCCCGGCAGGAAATCCTGCCAAGCTCTACACCTACCTTGCCGTGCGCGAGGACGGAATTGAGCTGTTCGGATTTTTTGATGAAACCGAGCTCTCCTCCTTCCAGATGCTGATCACGGTTTCCGGCGTAGGCCCCAAAGCAGCCATGTCCATTCTGTCGCTTCTGACGCCCGAAAAATTCGCGCTGGCGGTGTGCACCGAGGATACCAAGGCAATTTCTAAGGCAAGCGGCGTTGGACCCAAAACGGCAGCAAGAATCGTGCTGGAGCTTAAGGATAAGCTGATCAAGGAGCACGGCGGTGAATTTTCCGCAGCCCCTGAAACGGCAACCTCTGCCAAGTCCGGCGCGCCCGCGCGCGGAAAGCTCAGCGAGGCGCTGGACGCTTTGATGGTGCTGGGATACCAGAGAGCCGAGGCGACCAACGTGCTCAAATCCATGCCCACAGACCAGATGACCCTGGAGGAGATCATTCGCCAGGCACTCAAAAAGCTGATGTAAGGAGGCACGGTGTATGTTCGAAGAACAGGATTTTGATTATGAAAATCGCATCGTATCCACCGGGTATTCCCCCGAGGATTCCGATATTGATGCTTCCCTGCGCCCCAAAACGCTGGCAGATTACGTAGGCCAGGACAAGGCAAAGGAAAACCTGAAGGTTTACATTGAAGCCGCCAAGATGCGCGGCGAGTCGCTTGACCACGTGCTGCTCTACGGCCCTCCCGGACTGGGTAAAACCACACTCTCCAATATCATTGCCAACGAGCTGGGCGTTAACATTCGCATTACCTCCGGCCCTGCCATTGAAAAGCAAGGCGATCTGGCAGCGCTTCTGACCAACCTTAACCAAGGCGACGTGCTGTTTATTGACGAGATCCACCGTCTTTCCCGTTCGGTTGAGGAGATCCTCTACCCCGCTATGGAAGACTACGCGCTGGATATTATCATCGGCAAGGGTCCCGCTGCACGCAGCATTCGTATCGACCTGCCGAAGTTCACTCTGATCGGCGCGACAACACGCGCAGGTCAGCTGACCACTCCCTTGCGTGACCGCTTTGGCGTACTGCTCAAGCTGGAGCTTTACACCCCCGAGGAGCTTGCGCTGATCGTGCGTCGCAGTGCCGGCATCTTAGGCATTGCCATCACCGAGGACGGCTCGTACGAGATTGCTTCGCGCTCCAGAGGCACGCCCCGTATAGCAAACCGCTTGCTCAAGCGCGTGCGTGACTTTGCTATGGTCAGCGGTAAGGATACCATTGACTCCGAGATTGCCGGTTATGCGCTCAACAAGCTGGAGATCGACGAGCTGGGTCTGGACAACACCGACCGCAAGATGATGGAAGCCATTATCAAGTTCTACGACGGCGGCCCCGTTGGCCTGGACACGCTGGCGGCAACCATTGGCGAAGAGGCTGTGACGATTGAGGACGTTTACGAGCCCTATCTGATGCAGCTCGGCTTCCTTTCCCGCACACCGCGTGGCAGATGCGTGACCAAGCTCGCCTACGAGCACCTTGGCTTGCGCGTTCCCGCAGCGCCCAACAAAAACGGCATCAACAACCAAGTTTCCCTGTTTGATCAATAAAAAAAGCAAGTTCCGCGGCAATGCCGCGGAGGTTTTTTGTGTGTTATTGGAGTTCAATGGAGCGAACGTAGATCACGTCACCGACGCCGCATGCATCAAAGTAGTCAAAGCGGATCGCGTTGATATTACCCGACCAGAACGAAAGTCCCGCTACCGAGATTTCAAGCGTATGGTATTCACCATCGGCTACGACCTGTCCGCGCACCGATTTGCCGCCCTCGGCGTTCATGGAGGTGCCCGTGCTTAAGAACAGCTCTGCGTTATAAGTCGAGCGGCTGTTGGTCGTGGGGATCATGTACGTAACCACGATCTTGGTGTAATCCTCTGCCTTGAGCTTAACAGCAGATTTGGTGTAATCAATGTTGGCATAAGGATCGCTTGCGGTCGCAACGGTCAGCGTAGCAGCCTTCTGCTCCTCGTCAAAGCCCGTAACGGTATTGTTCATAGCCTGCAGCTTGAGGCTGGCGTTGAGATTGTCAAATACCAGCTTATCCATCGGAACTGCTGCGCCCTCGTCCTCAATACGCTCGTTGATGTAATTGTTGTGCAGAGATTCGTTGGTGGCAAAATCCTTGTTCGCCTTGAAGGTGCTACGGATCTGGTCAAGCGTACCGGTGGTCATCATGTAGCTGTATTCGATGGGCTCGAAGGATACGATCTTCATGGTGCACAAGGGGGCTACGTAGTTGGTAGCGCCGTTCTTGGAGTCCTTGCTGCCGTTATAAGCGTGTCTGCCTGCAAGCAGGATATCCACATTAGGAACAAACAAGCCAATGCCGTAATCGGTCAAGCCGTTGGTCCATGCGCACCAGGTTTCCGTGTTGCTGTAGCGAATCTTGAAGGTGCAGTCGTCGTGATATTTTGCATCTCCCCAGAAGCCAAGGTCATCTCTGGTAGTCAGAGGCTGATCTTCCCAGGACTTGGAGCCTGCGTAGTAAGAGAACTCGTTAAAATAGCTCAGCGTATAGAATGCGGGCAGCTCCTGGTTGGCGTATCTGTGCTCCCAACCCGAGAAATCCACAAAGCGGTTATCTACGCGGATATAGTTGTCCTCCAGGACGTAGACGTTTTCCATGTAGCTGATGGTCAGATCGTTGTTGTGACCCCAGTCCTGCGGCTGTGCTTTGATATACAGCGAGCTATCGCCTACCACGATGTCAATGATACGGCTGGCATTGCCGTGCACGTCACCGCCCTGTACGGGGTTGTAGGGCCAGGTGGTGCCATTGTAATTGCCGTTGACGTATTCACCGTTTGCATACGTGCCGTAGTAGGATTGCTGCACCAGTCTGCCGGTGTCCGCCTGGTTGATCAGGTTTTCAATGCCCTTGATCTGGCTATTCTTATCCTTGATGTAGCAAACGCCACCGCCCCAGGAAAGACGAATGCCAAGCACGTAAGCATCGTTTTCTACGTAGTATACGTCATCTGCGTACACCTCGTAAACCTCGGTCTTAACGTCGCACAGCACAAAGCTTGCATTCTTTTCCTCGCAGGTGCTAAAGGAAATTGCGGTCAGATCACTTGCCTGCTTGCCGGACAAATAACCAAGCGTGAGCGCGCAGAAGGTCTGTGTGCCTGCTTCGAGGTAGAACAGATCCTCCACGGTTTTGCCGTTCTGCACGTAGGTTACGGTGCACTCCAGCGGTGCATCCGAAACGTAGCACAGCGTCAATCTGTTAAAGCTGTCTGCAAAGCCGTCCAGCGTTACCTTATGGTTTGCGTTGATGGTAAACGAGCCGTTTGCATATTGGCTGTAGCCGGATGCGGTGTAAGCAAGACCGGACGCGGTAGTAACGACAGCAGCGCCGCCGTTCTCGGTTACCTGAACGGTCTTATCAAAATTGATGGAAGGCTTACCTGCCACGCCAAGCTCCTCCTTGGGAGGCTGGGTGTCCTGCTCGGTACCCGTTTCGGTATCGGCTTCGGTATTGCCCTCGGTATTGTCCTCGGTGTCAGCAGCAGAATCCTCTGCGGTTTCCGCATCGGTTACAAGGTCGGTGGTTTGTCCTTCCCCTTCGCTTGCGGGATGACATGCTGCAAAAGGCAGCACCATCACAAGGCAAAGGATCAAAGAAAGAACGGATAACAGTTGTGTTCTAGACATGTTTTACTCCTTGGTTCCGCACAAATCGTCGCGCTTGAAGGGCAACACGGAACATATGATGTATTATACCACATTTTCTGTTTTCTGTAAATTGTAAGTATGCACAAATATCCCCTCGCGTTCAAGGCATATTGAACAATTCACAAAACAAAAAGGGCTGCCGCAAGCGGCAGCCCCTTTATAGGTCTGAAAGATTATATTCAGTTAAGAATTAGTCCTTCTTCTTTGCTACGAAAGCAACGCCCAGAATAGCAATGAATGCTACAACGGGAGCAGCAACGATGGAGTTGCAGTTGGACTTCTTTGCAGCCTCGGTCTCAGCCTCGGTGGTTGCGTCAGCACCAGCCTCGGTCTTAGCCTCGGTAGTAGCCTCGGGAGCCTTGGTGGTCTCTTCCTCGGTGGGCTTTTCAGTCTCTGCCTCAGTGGTTACTTCTGCGCTGTAGCCCTTAGCTGCGAGCCAAGCAGCGGTGTAAGCCTGAGCCTCTTCAACGGAGCGGAATGCGCCGATGAAGCCGATGTCGAAGTTGTTGAACTCTTCGTCAGCGATATCGTCTGCGGAGAAGTCAAAACCAACACGGATGCTGTTAATTCTGCCGTACCAACCATCTTCGTTGTAGTCGGAGAAGTCCATGATACCCAGAGCCCAACCATCGGGGTAAGTAACATCATCGATGGTCCAGTTCTCGGAGTAGTTGTTCTCTGCGGACAGGATGGGACCTGCGCAGTAGTAAACGTTACCGCTGTTAGCCATGCAGTTTCTGGTCAGAACTACTACATAGGGGAAGTCAGCTGCTTCGTAGGAAACCTCGGACTTGATACCGAAGGAAATGTAAGGAGAAACGGTCTGGATGTTGATCTTAACGGAACCGTCTTCGTTGATTACATACTCACCACCGGACAGAGAGATCTTTCTGAAGTCTCTCATAGTGGAATCCCACAGAACTGCGGGCATGTTAGCTTCGATAGTAGCGGAATCAGCGATGGGAGCCTTCTCACGGAGGTCCTCTTCAGGATCTGCGGAGTCATCACCTACGGGGAGCTCGCCCTGCCACTCAGTGATAGCGAGGGAGATGGTGGTGTCAGCAACACCGGTCTGGCACAGAAGGCCAACGTATGCACCCTCAGCGAATACTCTGTCGAAGTGAGCATTCAGGGTAGCGTCTGCAACGAACTCGTTGCCGTTAACTGCGAAAACGTAACCGCCGTCAACATACTTAACGGTGAAGGTGTACTCTTCCTGGTCCTTGTCGTTCATGGGAACGTCAACGGTGGGGAATGCAGTTGCAGGAGTGAAGCTCTTGCCGGTCTCGTTGTCTACGTAGAAGGGCTGAACCTGTGCGGAGCCGTAGCCGCCGCCACGGATCAGGATGCACAGACCTTCGCCGTACTTGGTGGAGCCGGGGGTAGATCTGGGCTGGCTGTTCAGAGTCAGCGCGATCCACTGGTCCTTGTTCTCGCCGCCGTCGTAAGCATAGTCAAGAACGGTGAACTTGAGGTTAACGGAGTTGCCCTGACCGTCGTTGTTAGCCTTCAGGTCAATAGCATTCTTCAGGTGAGCCTGTACGAAAGGAGTGGTCTCCTTAGCGTAGGTGGGGGGGTCCATAACGAAACCGAGAGCGGGATCGTAGTGGTAGCCGGGAGCGGGGCAGTAGCTGCCTTCGTCCTCGTAGTCACTGCCGCTTCTGGAGGTTACCCAGTCACCCTCGAGAGCTGCGGAGGTGCTGAACACACAAGCAGCTGCCAGAGCGAGAACCATCAGAGATGCGAGCAGCACGGAAAGAAATCTTTTCATGTTGATTTTCTCCTTTGATAATTTTTTTATTTGTCGCTATTATGCGCCTAAATATTATAGCATAAAATGTTGCAATCGTAAATAGTCACATTAACCAAAATATTGTAATTATTATAGACACAGTGCACAAAAGGATTCACACGATTATCACTTACAAAAGCTGCTCGTAGTAATAGATCGGCAGTGCGCTCCAGCCGTGGCACAAGCTTGCCGCGTGGCCGAAATCCGACAGGCCGATAATGGTCTCCCAGAAGGTAGTCGCACCGTTGCGCAGCATGTGGAAGTAGTCGCGGTCGATCTCGTCCAGAATGATGGGTGCGTACACTTCCCTGTCGATCTTAAGCAGCGCGTCAAAGCGGAAGGAATTCATGCTCAGCGTGTTGGGATAAACCGTATAGCCGCAATTATCCTTGCCGTTGGTTGACAGTATTCTGAGGATATTGATCAGATCCAGCCCCTCTGCCGCACCGCACAGCAAGCAAAGCGAGTTTGTCAGCACGCTGTATTCCCCACGGCAACGGTTATCAAAGGACTCAAACAGCTTAGTTTCGGGATTGTAGAATCCACGGGCAATTGCGCGGTTGACGCCTTCGGAAATGCGCAGATATTGCTCCGCTTCCTCATTCTTACCGAGTGCTTGGCAGATTTTTGCCATGTGCTGCAGGGCAAGTGAGAAGAACGCATTGATGGGAGATTCAAAGCAGCGCACCTTTTCAAAAAAGTGACCGTTCATGCCGGGCGACCATTCGTAGAAATTCCAGTAGCCACCCTCGCCGTAAAAGTTCTCGATCAGGCCGTTATCCTGCAGCTTGGCGATAAAGGTATTGATGATGGTTTCCAGCACGGGATAGCACTCCTTGGCAAGCGAGGTATCACCCGTGTGACGGATATATTCTTCCATTTGTATAAAATATACCGTGGAAAATGACGGAATCGGAAAATCCAGCCCGGAAGGATAACAAATCGAGAGAATACCGTCGGGGCGCAGCCCCTTGGAGATGAGCTTAAGGTTGGCGCGCGGGAACTCTGTCTCGCCAAATGCGTAATAGCCGCACAGCATCTGATTACGCGAATCCATGCAGTAAAGTGCCTGCTCGCGCCACGGGCAATCCTCGTAGTGCTCGTGCATGCATTGCAGCAGCGTATTGGTGCAAACGTCGTAAATGGTTTGCTGCAAGAGATTTCCCTTCTCAAATTTCTTTGCGGTCACAGGATACAGCGTGGGACGCAAGCCCGCATAATGCACGGTAAACTCGGTTGCATTGACGAAAAACTGCACGTATCTGCAGCCAAAACGGCGGAAGGTATGCAGGTATTGGTTTCTTCCCTTTTTTGCACGGTAATCACAAGAAAATCCGCGCACCGAGGTGCGGCATCTACCGTCAGCCAAGTGCTCGCCATAACCGATCTCAATCTGACAGTCGTGTGGGACTTCAATATCAAAATCCAAAAATCCTGCCCATTCCTGCCCCAGATCAACCACGAAAAAGATGCCCTGCGCCTTATCCTCGGTCTTGAAATGCACGGGGTGATCAAAGCCGAAAAAGCCGCGCATATCCGAGATCTGCTCGGGATAGCGGTGGCGCAGCGCCGCATGCTGCATCATCACGTCGGGGCGATCGTGCTTATCCACGTAATCAAACAGACCCTGCAGGCACATCTGCGCCGCGGATCTGGGCGCAAGCTCCAGCATTTTAATGGGACGCAGCGTAAAGTCGGTGGAGATCATGGGCATGGCTACGCTGGGCGCAAAGCCGTCCGCTATGCTCTGTTCAATAAAACCGTCGTACGAGGTGGCGTCATAGTGATATGTAAAGCCCAGCTGTCCCGAGATCAGCTGCTTGATATGCGAAATGTAATCGCGCGACAGACGCGAGAGTGTGTTTTCATCCGAGTAGCAAATGGGCGCATCCTGCTCGCAAAGCTCAAAGATCACACCGGGATCACCGTGAATATAGGTTTGCGTATCGTCTCCGTAATACCAAACCACGATTACCATGCGGTTTTTGCCCTGCTTGATGAATTTGGTTACGTCGATGCGGTCGCAGACCTTGTAGGTCGGATAGTCCGCGTACTGCCCGAATGCAGCCAGCTCGCCGTTGATATAGACCGTATAATTGGAGTCGGCAGCAATGGTAAGCGTATAGGGGGATTTACCCGTTGCTTCAAATTCCGCAGCAAAGTCTGCAAATTCGTCAGCAAGGATCTCGCCCTGCTTCCATATCCATTTAGCTTTCAAAAACATGATCTTCCTCCGTTTTATGATAGAATTTTCCTTGATACCAGTCGTTTTGATACAGCAGCTTATCAACGTCATTGACCACGGCGGTCTTTTTGCGGCTCCAATCGGGCGCCAGCAGCGCATCGGGCGCGCCGTCTCCCGTCAGGCGGGCAATCACAGTCTTGGGCGGCAGCAGCGTCAGCGCCTGCGCCACCACGCGCGTGTAAGCGTCTTGCGTCATGGGCTCGTACTCGCCGCTCAAGTAGATATCCGCCATGACCGTATCCTTGATGACGTGCAGCAGGTGGATCTTGACCTGATCGGGGTGCAGGTCTGCCACGTCACGCACGGTGCGCAGCATGGTGTCGGTGTCCTCCCCGGGCAAGCCCAGAATGATATGCACGCAGATATGAATATCGGGGCTTGCTTGCCGCAAGGCCTGATACCCTGCCACAAACGCGGCAAAATTATGCCCGCGGTTGATCAGCGCAGCCGTTTGATCGCACGAGGTCTGCAGTCCAAGCTCCACGGTCAGATACGTGCGCTTAGCAATCTGTGCAAGATATGCCACTACATCGGGTTCCAGACAGTCGGCACGCGTGGCAATATTCATGCCCACCACTCCGGGATAGGTCAGCGCTTGCTCGTATTTTTCCCGGAGCACCTCCACGGGCGCGTAGGTGTTGGTGTGCGCCTGAAAATACGGGATGACCTTGTCGGTCTTCCATTTGCCGCTGGTCAGCGCATAGGACATTTCCATTTGCTGATAGATCGGCACGTCGGGTTGCGGTGCAAAATCTCCGCTCCCCTTTTCCGAGCAATAAATGCAGCCGCCGTGTCCGCATTTGCCGTCAATGTTGGGACAGGTAAAGCCCGCATCGATGGGCAGCTTTGCCACCTTTGTGCCAAAGGTCTGCTTGAGAAAATAATCGTAGGTATAGTAACGCTTGTTGGTATCGCTGTAAGAATACGGATTGGTGGAAGCTTGGGTAACCTTGTTGCGCATATGTCCGTTCCTTTCCTGTTTCCTTACTTTCATTATACATAAAACATGCACCACTGTCAAGAAAAAAACAAAGCAGCCTCATTTTTTTGAGACTGCTTTATCAAAATTAATCTGCGAGAAGCTTTTCAAGTGCCGCTAAGCGAACACATACGGTCAGCACGTTCATGGCTGCCGTCAGGTCTTGCTTGGAAGGATAGGTGGGGGCTATGCGGATATTGGAGTCGTCGGGGTCGATGCCGTAAGGGTAGGTTGCACCTACCTTGGTCAGCACCACGCCCGCATCCTTGGCAAGCGCGTAGGCTCTCTTTGCAGTGCCGTTCATGACGTACAGGCTGATGAAGTAGCCTCCCTTGGGATCCGTCCAGCGCGCAATGCCCTTGTCACCCAGATCGCGCTCCAGCGTCTGCTTGGTGATCTCAAAGCGAGGACGCAGCACATCCGCCTGCTTTTGCATGATGCGGATCACGTTCTCTGCCGAGCCGAAGTACTTGACGTGGCGCAGCTGATTGAGCTTATCGTAGCTGATGGTCTGCACGGTCAGGATCTTCTTGGCGTGCTCCAGATTTGCCTTGGACATTGCCATGATGGCTACACCCGCGCCCGGGAAGGTGATCTTGGAGGTAGAGGCGAAATAGAACACTCTGTCGGGATTGCCGTGCTTTTCGCACAGTGCAAAAATATCGGCAAGCTCGTCATGCTGGCCATACAGCGCATGCACAACGTAAGCGTTATCCCAGAAAATGCGGAAATCGGGTGCAGCGGTCTTCATGCTTGCCAGTCTTTCCACCGTTTCATCCGAATAAATATAACCGTCGGAGTTAGAATACTTGGGGTTACACCAGATACCCTTGATGGATGCGTCGTTGGCAACCAGCTCCTCGATCATGTCCATATCGGGACCGGTCTCCAGCATGGGAATGGTGATCATTTCAATGCCCATGGATTCGGAGATCAGGAAATGACGGTCATATCCGGGAGAGGGGCACAAAAACTTGATCTTATCCAGCTTGCACCAGGGTCCGCAGCCTTGGGTTGCGGTGCCGTACAGCATGCAGCGGCTCATGGTATCGTACATTAAGGTCAAGGAAGAGTTGCCCGCCACGAAAATGTTTTCGGAGGGAATGCCGAGCAGGTCGCCAAACAGCTTTTTAGCTTCGGGAACACCGTCCATCATACCGTAGTTACGGCAGTCAAAGCCGCTTTCCGAGAAGCAAGAATCGCGGTCCAGACAAAACAGCATATCGTTAATCAGGTCCAGCTGCTCTGCGCTGGGCTTACCGCGCGAAAGGTCCAGAGAAAGACCCTGCGCCTGAATTTCATTGTATTCCTTTTGTAAAGATTGGTATTCGGCAAGCAGCTGCTGCTTGCTCATGTCTACATAGTGCATCGTTATAACTCCTAATTGTCAAATCAACTGCCCTATTATACCACGCCGTTTTGTAATTTGCAATACTTATTTTGAATATTTTTCAAAATTTATTGCATTTTTTGTCGAATTATTGCCCGCTTTTCCAAAATCCCGCAACCGTTTTTGCAAGAGATTGCGCATCACTTGCAAAACGAACGTCCTCCCAATGCGGCGGGAACAGATCAATATACCGCTGCTCCGCGTATCTTTGGTCTAGCAAAACCACGATTCCGCGGTCGGTATCCGTACGGATCACGCGCCCTGCCGCCTGCAGAACGTGGTTCATGCCGGGGTACACGTAGGCGTATTCGTAGCCAAGTCCGTTTTGGTCGGCATAATAGTCGCGCACAATGTTTCGCTCATCCGAAAGCCCCGGAATGCCCACGCCCACGATGATACTACCGATCAATCTGCCGCCCGGCAGATCCACACCCTCGGAGAACGAGCCGCCAAGCACACAAAAGCCGATCAGCATCTCGGGATTTTCCGCACGGAAGGCATCCAGAAACGCCTCCTTCTGCTCCTGCGTCATGCCGCGCTTTTGCAGCAGCACCGGCACGTCCGGATAGCGATCGCAAAACGCCTTTGCAACCTGCTCCATATAGGAATACGATGGGAAATACACCATATAATTGCCCACCTTACCGCACACCGAGGCTGCGATATAGGACGCCGTTTTTTTGATTGAGCGATCACGGTCCTCGTACTTGGTGCTGATGCCCTCGGCAACCGCCACGCAAAGATTTTCCCGCGGGAAAGGCGACGGAAAATTGACCGAAATCGCTTGCTTGCCGCCACCCAGCGATTGCGCAAAGTATTCGGGCGGCGTCAGCGTTGCGGAAAACATAATGACCGCCTCCGCACCGCTGTTGCACTCCTCGAGCTGTCGGCTGGGATCCAGGCAAAGCTGCTTGAGCGTGATCTCGCTTCCCTGCACGGTCAGGTAGGTCACAAACCCACCGTCGTAAAGCGCAGAGGTAGCGTTATAGGCGCGCAGCTCCCCGTAAAACGCCTCAAGTGTGTCGTAGAGCGCATCGTAGGTGTGTATTTTCAGCCACTTCTCCACCGCGCCCGCAAGCGTTTCCAGCGTGCTGTTGATATCATCCAGCGGCTCGCGTGAGAAATAATAGCCGTATTCGGTGCCGCCTGCATCCTTGCGCAGCGTGTCGCGGCAATATTTTTTGGCAATGCGGAATACGTTTTGTGCCTGTGCCACCTTGGCATGCAACGGCTCGCTGTCCGGCAGCTGCATCAGCAAGGACGCAAACGCATCGCTATGCAGCTCGCAGGAAAACATATCCCTCGCTCTATCCACTAAGTTATGCGCCTCGTCGACAAGAAGTACGTATTTCCCGTTATTTTCCACGAAATACCGACGCAGCTTGACAGCAGGGTTATACACGTAATTATAGTCACAAATAATGATACTGCAAAATTCGGAGAGATCCAGGGAAAGCTCGTACGGGCAGACCCCGTATTTTTCGGCAACGCGCTTGATCAGCGAGGCGGTGTACCCATTCTGATGGGTCAGCAGCTCGGAGATCGCCTGCATGATCTTGGTATGTGACAGGCTGCGCGGGCAGTTATGCTTACACGTGCGGTAGGTGCACTCCTCTGCAGGGCACATTTGCTCCTTGGCAGAAAGCACGATGGTGCGGAACGGCGCGCCCGCGTCAAACAGACGTTTCGCAGCCGCAAACGCTTCGCGGCGCGTGCTCGCCTTGGCGGTCAGGTAAAAGATCTTGTCATATTTCCCCTTACCCATGGCGCGCACGGCGGGATACATGGTGGAAATGGTCTTTCCGATGCCGGTAGGGGCTTGAATGAACAGGCGCTTGCCGTGCATGATGTCGCGGAAGCATTCGCGCATAAAGTCCTCCTGCCCCTCTCTGATCTCAGGGTACGGGAAGGCAAGCTCCGCCGCGCAAGGCTTGACCTTACGGTTTTGCTCAATACAGTTCTGCAGATACGGCAGCGCACGCGACAGAATGCTTGCATATTCGTCGCCGAGCGTCATGGTGGTAAACCGGGTGTCCGTGCTGCTCTTCTCTCCCTTGGCAGTCACGGTGGTGCGGCGGATGGCAACGGCTTGCAGATCCTTGGCGGAAGCCAAGAAATACGCAAGACAGCGCTGGCGTACGGGAACGGCAAAGGTCTCGTGCGACCCGGGCAGTTTGGCGACACGAACGGTATATTCCAGCGTCACCGTATCGCCCACGGGGCAAATCCCCTGCGCAGTTCCCACCGTCTTGACCAAAATACCGGCATAGCGACAGGTATGCTGCAGCTGCACGTCCGCGTAATACGCATCCGCCTGTGCGTCAATATCGTGCGCATCCGCTTCTGCGGGCACTTCTTCCTTGTAGTTGTTGCGTCCGAACGCAAGCGCACAAAGCTCTCCCAGCGAAATCTCCACGCCGCCGGTCTGTGCATTGTAATGCATACCATCACCTCCCTTTCCCCTTATTATACCATACATACCCTGCCGAGTCAATCGCAATTACCATATTTTTAGGGGTACACAAAATCCTCCGTGCGGATTATAATGATAGTAGAAACCAACTCTTGAAAGGATATCGATATGGACTTGATTAAAATCAGCGACACCAAATTGAAAATCATGCTCAGCGCTGCGGACATGTCGCATTATCATCTGCAAAACGACCATATCGGCATTGCAGATGCACACGTGCGCGGCGTACTGCGCCAATTACTGGAGGACGCCAAGCAGCAGATCGGATTTTACGCGGATATGAAGCATCTGTACGTGCAGATGTACCCGTCCGCAGATGGCGGCTGTGAGCTGTTCGTCTGTGCGCCCGAGAACGATACGGGCACCGCCTGTACCGAAGTGCGCTCGCTGAGCGCAGCGCCAATTTCCGGACGCTCCTTATGCACCAAAGAAAGGCTTGGAAACGCCGTGTACGTATATTCTTTTTCTTCTTTAAAGCACCTGATCGCGGTTTGTAAACGCTTGGATCTGGTCGGATACACTGGCGCAAGCAGCGCTTACGTCGATCCCAGGCATACATATTTTCTGGCTTTATACGACATCAGCGCGCCGTCCCTATACACACCCGACGACTACTGCTTCTTGGGCGAGTACGGCAACCGCGAAAACGCCCGCTCGATGCAAACCTATCTGGGCGAGTATTGCAAGGCGATCTGCGAGCAAAACGCGGTACAAACGCTGATGCAATTCTGAAAATCCTCTTGCAATTGTCAAAATAGTTTGGTATAATGGGAGCATGAAAGCGAGGTGCTACCATTGACCTGGGATCAACTTTATGAAGCATGCAGCAGCTGCCAGGGCTGCGAGCTGGCTAAAACACGTACCAATTGCGTATTCGGCACGGGCAACCGTGAAGCGGATATTCTGTTTGTGGGCGAAGCGCCCGGCGAGCAGGAGGATCTTTCCGGCACGCCCTTTGTAGGCAGAGCCGGTCAGCTGCTGGACAAATATTTATACGCCGTGGATATTGCACGCGAGGATGTATACATTGCCAATATTCTCAAGTGCCGTCCGCCCAAAAACCGCGATCCGCTGCCCGCTGAGGAGGACGCGTGCATTGACTTTTTGCGTGAGCAGGTGCGCCTGATCAAGCCTAAGATCATCGTTTGTCTTGGCAGAATCGCGGCAATGCGCCTGATCAAGCCGGATTTCAAGATTTCCAAGGAGCACGGCACGTGGTTTGAAAAGGGCAACTTTGTTATGACCGCCGTATACCACCCTGCAGCGCTTTTGCGCGATCCTCGCCGTAAGGAAGAGATGCTTGCCGATATGCAGGAGATCAAACGAAAGCTGGACAGCTTGAAGGATACGGTATGACTTACGATTTCACTTCCCTGTTAGTCGTCATCATCGTCATGTTCTTAATGCTGGCGATCGGATATTGCTGCCGTAAGATCGGCTGGATCGACAACGCCGCATCCAAACGCCTCTCCACGCTGATCATTAAGGTCGGTCAGCCCATGATGATCATTGACGCGCTTGTCAACGTGGAATACACCGCCGAAAATCTAAAGCGCGGACTTTTGATCCTGGGCATTGGCTTTTTCCTGCATTTTCTCATGTCGCTCATCGCCTTTCCGCTCTGCGTGCCTTATAAGGATCTCAACGAGCGCAAGATCACCGAGTTTTCCTTGATCTTTACCAACTGCGGCTTTATCGGACTCCCCATTCTGGGCGCGATATTCGGTGACATCGGTAAATTCTACGGTGCATTCTTCTTGATCAGCTTTAACATCTTCATGTACGTATGGGGACTTATGATCCTTGGCAGAAAGCGCGAGGATATCCGCATGACCCCCAAAAAGGCGCTGCTCAATTTCGGCTCCATTCCGTGCGCCATCGGCGTTGCGCTGTACCTTCTGCGCAATCCCGCGCTGCACAATCCGCTCATCGGCACGGTGATCGACAACGCGTTTTTAATGCTCTTTGCCAAGCTGGCGGCGCTTTGCCTGCCTATCTCGGTACTGATCACGGGTGCTCTGCTTGCAACCAGAACGCCCAAGCAGCTGCTCTGCTCCGGCAAGATCTACCTCTTCTCGCTTTGCAAGCTGATCCTCATCCCCGCTATCGTGTTCGTGATTTGCAAGCTGCTCGGATTTTCGGATGACATTGTCATGTTCTCCACCGCCGTAACGGCATTGCCCACGGCATCCATCATTTCCATGTTTTCCGAGACATACGACATTTCCCCCGGCTACGCCTCGCAGACAGTCGGCGTATCCAGCCTGCTTTGCCTTGGCACGTTGCCCCTGATGGTGACTTTGGCAGAAAAGGTTCTGCAAATATGGTAAAACAAACGCCACCGCTGATGCGGTGGCGTTTTTGTTCAGTTTTTCTTTTTGCTGATCAGGAAATACACACCGTAGAAGCCGGATATGTAAAGCAGGAACAATGCGATGACGCCCATGGGGTACAGCCAGGCGTGTCCGCCGACCAGATTATACAGAATGTCGTAGGGCGTGCCGTCACCGCGCATCAGGAACATGTAATTGTAATCGATCAGGCGGTTGACGGTATATGCGGCAGCACAGAAGAAGCAGAGAATGCCAAAGGTGATGCCTATATTTCTCTTTTTCATGCTTGCGATACCCGAAATGGCAATGTAGAGCGCGCCGAAGCCGGAAATGCAATGCGTAATGCCCGAGACCACGTTAACGTAGTAGAATACGTGATACACCGCGTAGTTTTGTGCTGCGCCATAGGTGCCCGCCAGAGCGCCCAGCAAGCCAAAGATCATAACGAAGTCAAGAGCTGCCTCCTTCAGTATACCCTTGGAGAACGCGGCAAGCGGCAGGGTGATCAGCTGGATGCTGCACAGAAACAGCGGCAGATTGATCAAAAGGCTATCGACCGGGTTGTCTGCGTGGATGCAATTGAGCACGATCTTGCAGATCTCAAAGCCGTCGATCAGCAGCGCCGCCCAGATCAGCGGTACGTTTTTATTCTTTTCAGGATGCTTACGGTAATGCAATCCAATCAGAATGGCAAGTGCCGTCATCACCAGCACCAGCGACGTCACAAACGTCAAATGCTGCCAGGAATATGCGCCCTGCGCTTCAGGCAGAGTATCGGTAAATCCTAAATACTTTAACATAAGCTTCCTCTCAAAATCTATCGTTGCCACTATTATAACAGATTTTTTTGCGTTTGGTACAAATTGTGTCGATATTTAAGATATTAAGATTTATAAAGGATCGGGCAAACGTGGGTGCGTACCAAAGCAAAAAGGGTGATCCGAAGATCACCCTTTGCTTTGGTGCGGGTAAGAGACTTGATTCTCGGCACGACGACGCAAAAGCCGCGAATTGATGCGGTCTTTTGCTACGTGCCTCGGTCAGGCGCGGCTCTGACTGCCATTTAGGCAGTCATTCACTACCGCGCCCGTTCAAGTCCTCATTGTATACCCGCGACAAAAAAACAAGTAGGCTAAATGCCTACCTGCTCTTTTTGGTGCGGGTAAGAGGACTTAGAACCTGGCAAAGACTCGCGCTTTGCGCTCCCTATTGCGTCGAGTACGGAGACCACTTGTATAGATGTGTTCAGTATGCACCGTACTCGCAGGAGCTTCTGCGTGGTCTCTTACCTGTACCAAAGCAAAAAGGGTGATCCGAAGATCACCCTTTGCTTTGGTGCGGGTAAGAGGACTTGAACCTCCACGAAGTTGCCCCCACTAGAACCTGAATCTAGCGCGTCTGCCAATTCCGCCATACCCGCATATTCGGTACAAGGCTCACACCTCGTACCCTTTGGTGCGAGAAACGGGACTTGAACCCGTACGGTGTGAACCACACGCCCCTCAAACGTGCGCGTCTGCCAGTTCCGCCACTCTCGCATTCGCTGCCTTGGCTTGCTTACCGGCAACGTATAACATTATACACCTTTTTTCGAATTTGTCAATACCTTTTTGAAAAATTTTTTAAAAAAATTTTCGCCGTTTCCGGGAGCACTTGAAATCCCTTATTATATAAGGGATTTCAAAATCCCCCCTGTTTCAATTCTCGTCAGAATCCGCATATTCCTCTTGCGGTTGCACATAAGTTGTTTTGCGCTGTGCCTGCTCCAGCAGCTCTTCTCTGTCCGCAAATCGCTTGACCATTCCGTAATACTGCGGAAATGTCATAAACAGCATATAGATGCCCGAGAAGATGACGAACGCTGCGACAAAAAGCAGCACGCTGATATCCTTGGTTGCCATGGAGCACTCCGAGGTGTAATCCGCTCCGTAATTCATCCAGCCCGTCAGATACATGACGCCACCCGTGACCCAGGGAGAAAAGCCGAACAAGAATCCCAGCGCAAAATGCACGCCCAGCGCCATGCCGATGGCAGGAAAGACGATGCCCTTTTCAAAGGTTGCAAAATGATAGCCCTCCCAATACGTGACGGCAGCCAGAATCGTGCAGCTGAGCAGCACGGTCAGAAACAGGCGCAGCACGCTTGCCACGTGCGTTTCCTCCAGCACCATGATGGTGTTGAGCATGCGCATGATCTGATCCGCAATCATATACGATGCAGTTGCCGCAAACGAGATCAGCAGCAGATAAATGACAGCAAGGACAATGCGCTCCGAATTGCGTTTACTCATAGCGGTTGCCCACAAGCTTGTTGACAAGCTCATCCGAGCGCTGCTTGATCAGGGTTGCATAGTACGCCACCACAATCGCCTCCAGCGCATCCGTCAGGCGTTCTCTTGCGCCGTCCATTACCTCGGTATAGCTGGTGGTCTGCTTTTCAATAACCGCACGGATCGAAGAAAACGAGCACTGATTCTCCTCCACCAGCGCGTCCAGAATGCGGCAAATATAATCGTAAAGCACGCTGGCGCGGATGATGTCGTCGCTCTCATCCTCCAGGTCACCGTTGATGTATTCCAGCATGTACGCAATCTTGTCCAGCTGCATGCAGGGGCGCAGCATATTGATAATCAAAATGTACGCAACCTGGTCAATATCGTATTTCTTGGACTTGGAAAGCGGCACCCAGCCTCTCTTGGTCCAGTTTTGCAGAGTCGAGCCGTCAATGCCGGAGATGTCACGAATCTGTGTCAGCATAACGCCGTCGGAAATAAAGAAGATTTTGGAAAGAAATTCAAGACCCGTTACGTTGTTCATATCGGATCTGCGCAGCTTTGTTCCGGGGATCAAAGCATCATGAATCTGTAAATGCATAGCTTCCTCCTCTTTTATATAGTGTTTTTATTATATATGACAGTCACCCGATTGTCAACCGCTATTTTGTGAATTTTTTACTACCGAGGTGTTTTGTGAAAATCACGGTCACTCCCGCCACCTTTATCATGCTGCTGTGCATGATCGCCACCACGCCGCCCCGGCAGCTTTGCGCCTGCTTAAGCGCCGCCCTGATCCATGAGCTTGGGCACGTGCTTGCCGCCAAGCTGCTCGGAATCGATCTTGCGCAGATGCGACTGGACGTGCTTGGCGCAAGACTTGTGACAAAGGGCAGACTTTGCTCCTATCCTGCGCTGATCGCCCTATGCTTTGCGGGTCCTTTTTTCAACTTTTTCTGCTTTGGCTTGTCGCTTCCCTTTCTCGGGTATTCTGACTGGATCTTGGAGTTTGGCCTGTCCTCTTTGTCCTTGGGTATGCTCAATCTGATCCCCATTGAGGGCTTTGACGGTGGGCGCATTCTGCACGGTGCGCTGAGCATCAAGCTCCCCTTACAGACCGCGGAGCGCATATGCACGGTTCTGAGCTTTTTGTGCCTGCTTTGCATGTGGCTGCTCTCGGTTTGGCTGCTGCTGCGCACAGGCTCCTCGCTGACGCTTTTTGTGTTCTCCTGCTGCCTGTTCGGCATGCTGTTCGCATAAGCAAAAAAGCGAGAAAACGAGAGGAAACGGGAGAATACGCGAGATATTGCAAGAAAACCGCACTGTTTTGCTGACCTTTGACAGAAATTTCGCGATTATTCAAAGAATTTTGCGAAATCTATTGCATTTTGCGATAAAATCTGCTACAATATTAGTATTCTGAATATTTCTGTCTAAAAGGAGTATTGATGCGAAATGAATGATCAAGTTTTGGTTCGACTCAAGGGGGTTGCAAAGTCGTTTGACGGTGAGCCCGTTTTGCGTGCCATTGACCTGGAGATTCACGACAAGGAGTTCGTTACCCTGCTGGGCCCCTCCGGCTGCGGTAAGACGACTACGCTGCGTATCATTGGTGGATTTGTATCCCCCGACAGCGGTGACGTGGAGTTCGCCGGTCAGCGTATCAACGACGTGCCTGCTTACAAGCGCCACGTCAATACCGTATTTCAGCGCTATGCGCTGTTCCCTCACCTGAACGTATATGAGAACATTGCGTTCGGTCTGAAAATTCAAAAGGTTAAAAAGGATGAAATAGAACGCCGCGTCAAGGAAATGCTGGAGCTTGTCAACCTCAAGGGCTTTGAGCGCAGACACGTGGGCAACCTCTCCGGCGGTCAGCAGCAGCGTGTTGCCATTGCGCGTGCACTGATCAACCGCCCTAAGCTGCTTTTGCTGGACGAGCCTCTCGGTGCACTGGACCTCAAGCTGCGCAAGGACATGCAGAAGGAGCTGAAGAACATTCAGCGCGAAACCGGCATCACCTTTATTTACGTCACGCACGACCAGGAGGAGGCACTTTCCATGTCCGATACCGTAGTCGTCATGGCGGACGGTGCCATTCAGCAGATCGGCTCGCCTACCGACATCTATAACGAGCCTGTCAACGCATTCGTTGCAGACTTTATCGGTGAATCCAACATTCTGGACGGGACCATGCTTTGCGACTACAAGGCAAAGATCGCAGGTCACGTATTCGATTGCCTGGACAGCGGCTTTGCGCCCAACGAAAAGGTGGATATCGTCATTCGTCCCGAGGACGTTGACGTGGTTGACGTCAAGGACGGCATGCTGATCGGCACGGTATTCAGCGTCACCTTCAAGGGCGACTATTACGAGATCATCGTAGACGTGCAGGGCTTTAAGTGGATGCTGGAGACTTCCGACTTTGTTGCCGAGGGTCAGACCATCGGTCTGCATATCCAGCCCGATGCTATTCACGTTATGAAGAAATCCGAATATTCCGGCAAATTCGGCGACTACTCCACCTTCTCCGATGAAATGGACCACCTTTCCGACGTGGTCGACGAGGAGGAATGAGCATGAAGCATACCGCTAAAGGACCGATGTCGCGTTTGCTTGCGACGCCGCACATTCTTTGGAGTGTGTTGTTTATTCTGATTCCCTTGGCGTTTGTTGCGTTTTATGCGTTCACCGAAACCACAGATCAAAACGAGATCCGATTGACGTTTGAGCATATTCAGCTGTTCTTCACGCCCAAATATCTCAACGTATTCTTCAGGTCTGTCAAGCTGGCATTGATTGCAACCGTAGTTTGCCTGCTTATCGGTTATCCCGCCGCATATTTCATTTCCCGTACCTCTGCCAACACGCAGAAAATTCTGGTGGTGCTGATCATGCTCCCCATGTGGACAAACTTCATCATCCGTACGTATGCGCTTTCCGAGGTGCTGGAGGTGCTCAACAACGCCGTTGTGTATCTGCTTTCGCTTTTACCCGAAAGCATGGTTCCCATTCCGCTTGATCCCAAGCCCGACATCCTGATCTACAATGAATTTGCCGTTATCATCGGTATGGTATACGACTTCTTGCCTTACATGATCCTTCCCATTTACTCGGTCATGGCAAAGCTTGATTACCGCTTGGTAGAGGCGGCGCAGGATCTTGGCTGCAACGGATTTTCGGTATTGCGCAAGGTGATCATGCCGCTCAGTATTCCCGGCGTGCTTTCCGGCTTTACCATGGTTTTCGTTCCCTCGATCTCCACGTTCTACATTTCCAACCAGCTCGGCGGTATCTTCCTGATCGGTGATATCATCGACTATTACTACTACAACAACAATCACCACTTTGCAGCGGCACTCTCCTTTGTGCTGATGCTGATCCTGCTTGCAGGTCTGATCCTGATGAACAGATTCGGTGATAACGAAAAGGAGGGTTCACGATGAAAAAGAATTCATTCCTGGCAAAGCTCTACATGTTCTTAGTCTTCTTTTTCCTGTTTGCCCCCATCGTGGTTATGATCCTGTTCTCGTTCAACCAAGGAAAGAGCACATCTGTATTTGAAGGCTTTTCGCTGTACTGGTACAGCGAGATGATCTCCAACGAGGCAATTCTGGAGGCAGTTCGCAACACGCTCTTACTGGCAATCACCTCTTCCGTCATCTCCACCGCGCTTGGTACGCTTGCCGCTTACGGCATTAACAAAATGCGCTCTGCCGGTGCGCGCACCACGCTGATGACCATTACCCAGATCCCCATGATCAACCCCGAAATCATTACCGGTTTTTCGTTTACGCTGCTGTTTGTATTCGTAGGCTTGATCCTGCACGTGTCCGAAACCTTCAGCTTCTGGACCATGCTGATCGCGCACGTTACCTTTACGCTACCCTACGTGATGCTGCAGATCATGCCCAAGCTCAAGCAGATGGATAAATCCCTGCCTGAGGCGGCAATGGACCTGGGCTGCAATCCCATTCAATCCTTTTTCAAGGTTGAGCTTCCCGAGATCATGCCCGGTATCGTAACCGGCCTGATTATGGCATTTACTCTTTCGCTGGATGACTTTGTCATTTCCTACTTCACTAAGGGCTCCGGCTTTACCACCCTGCCCATTCTGATTTACGGTGAGGTCAGAAAGTCCGTAAAGCCCGATATTTACGCGTTGGCAACCGTCATTTTCGTGACCGTTCTGATCTTCCTGATCCTGTTTAACGTGCTGAGCACCGACCAGGATGCTAAGGCAAAGCGTCAGCAGCAAAAGGAACTCGCCCGCGCACGCAGAGCACGCAAAAAGGAGGGATCGAAATGACACGCAGATCGATTTTCTCGCTTCTTTTAGCAGCACTTCTGCTTCTTCCCTGCATGAGCACCCTGAGCGCATGTGACTCCGGCTACGACGTTGTACTCAACGTATATAACTGGGGCGAATACATTTCGGACGGCTCTTACGAGTCGCTGGACGTAAACAAAGCGTTTGAGGCTTGGTACTACCAGGAATACGGGGTGCGCGTTAAGGTCAACTACGACACCTACGATTCCAACGAGAGCCTTCGTGCCAAGCTGGAGGCAGGCTCTGCCAGCTACGACGTCATCATTCCCTCCGACTACATGATCGATTATTTCATCGAGCATGATATGCTGCTGGAGCTGAATTATGACAACATTCCCAACTTTGAAAAGAACATCCCCGAACAGTTCCGCAATCTCTTCTACGATCCGGAAAACAAATATACGGTTCCCTACACCTACGGCATGGTAGGCATCGTATATGACTCGAACATCGTAGACGAAGCAGACACCGGCTCCTGGGACCTGATGTGGGGCGGACCTGACGGAAAGTACGCCAAGCAGATTCTGCAATTTGATAACTCGCGCGACGCATTCGGTACGGCAATGTACAAGCTGGGGCTGAGCGTAAACTCCAAGGATACTGCGGATTGGGACAAGGCTTACACGGAGCTTGCCGCACAAAAGTCGGTGCTCAAGCGTTACGTCATGGACCAGGTATTTAACATGATGGAGTCGGGCGATGCTGCCATTGCGGCGTATTACGCAGGCGACTGCATTACCATGATGGAAAATGCCTCCTCCAACGTCTCTCTGGATTTCTTCTACCCCAGAGACGAGCAAGGCAACATTTGCACCAATCTGTTTATGGATGCTATGTGCATTCCGACCTGCGCCAAGAACAAGGAGATTGCTGAGGCGTATATTAACTTCATGCTCGCAACCGACGTAGTCATTGACGGCGAGGAGTGCGACATTGCAAGAGCAAACGCAGAGTACATTTACTATGCAACCCCCAACAGCGCCGTGTATGAAAATCCTGAATATCAGGAATCGCTCGGCATGGGTGATGCAGAATGCGACTATTACGCAATGCTGTATCCCGAGGACTTTGATTTCGCAGCCTCGTACGAAAAATATGCATATGCAAATCTGGATAAGGATCTGCTTGCGTACATTTCCGACCTGTGGCTGGATCTCAAGCTGCAATAAAAACCAAAAGAGCCGCATTTGCGGCTCTTTGTTTACGAGGTAATTATGCAACATACAATTCGTTTATTTGATCAGGACAGCTATATGCAGGCGTTTGACGCCACCGTTCTTGCATGTCTTGCGTGTGACGAGCGCTTTGCTGTAATCCTGGATGCAACCGCATTTTTCCCGGAAGAGGGTGGCCAGAGTGCCGACACCGGCATGCTCGGTCAGGCAAACGTGCTGGACGTCCGGGAACAGGACGGCGTGATCACGCATTACACCGACGCTCCCCTGACCCCCGGCACGACTGTGCACGGACAGCTCGATTTTACGGCGCGCTACGCCAAGATGCAGATCCACTCGGGCGAGCACATTGTGTCCGGACTCATGCACAGAAAATACGGATACAGCAACGTGGGCTTCCATCTGGGTGGCGAGATCACGATGGACTTTGACGGTGAGCTGACGCGCGCACAGCTGGATGAAATTGAGGACGAGGCAAACCGCATCATTTATCAAAACGTTGCCATCACGGCAGAATACCCCGCACCCGAGGTGCTGGCGGCAACCGCGTACCGCTCCAAGCTGGAGCTGCAGGACAACGTGCGCCTGGTCACCATTGGCGCGTATGACGTTTGCGCTTGCTGTGCACCGCACGTGGCACGCACGGGCGAGATCGGCATGATCAAGCTGCTGGACGCCATCCGCTACAAGGGCGGTATGCGCATTCATTTCCTGGCAGGCAGCGCCGCGCTTGCCCATTATCGCAAGACCTGGAGTGACGTTGCCACGCTTTCCGCTATGCTCTCGGTTCCGCAGAGTGACGTTGTGGCAGGGCTGCAGCGTCGCGAGACGGAGATTGAAAAGCGCGGTGCTACCATCGCTTCCCTGCGCCGCCAGCTTTTGGACTACAAGATCGCCGCGCTGGAGCAGACCGCGGGCAATCTTTGCATCTTTACGGACGATCCCGATATGCTTTCCCTGCGCTTGCTGGTCAATGCAGGTGTCCCCAAGTGCACGGGCATCTGTGCGGCATTCTCCGGTAACGATGAGGGTGGCTACCGCTATATCATGAGCGCCGCCAATACCGATTTGCGTGCGCTTTCCAAGCAAATAAATACCGCCCTTGACGGCAAGGGCGGTGGTAGCGCACAAATGATCCAAGGAAGCTGTGCGGCTTCCGAGGCGAACATTCGCGCTTATATGGAGTCCTTATAACAGCACGTCGCAGACCAGCATGTTATGGTCTGTCACGCGCGAGGTGGTCGTATCGACCGTATGAACGTTTTCCACTTGATAACCCAGATACAGCACGTTGTCAATGCTTCTGTCCGCATAGGTAAGGAGATCCGCATTGGCGCGCAAGAAGCGGGGCAGGTATTCTGCAAGCTTGGGGGGATTGGTATTGAAATCTCCGCAGCACAGAATTCTTGCTCCGTTTTCGTCTGCATATTGGTTGAGGATGTCGCCCAGGCACAGCATAGTATCGGTGTTCGCCTCATCACTTTCAATGGAAAGGTGCGTATTGAACAGCGTCACGCGCTCCCCCTGCACGTCCAGCACCACGTAGCCGCAGGATGTGCCCTGCTTGGCGATCTTGACGGCAAAGTTCAAGGTCTGAGACTCCAGAATAGGATGACGCGCAAGGATCGCCGTGCCGTATTCCCCGCCCTGAAAATCGCGGATTTTTATGAAATAGGTATGCGTGTAGCCCGCAAGCTCAGCAAGACGCGCGGTCATGTCCACGCCCTCAGATCTGGCTGCGCCCTTATCCACCTCTTGCAGACAAACCGCGTCAAAGCTCGGATCCTTCAGCGTGTCTGCCAGGTCATGCAGATTCTGTTCCGTATAGTGCCCACCCGCAAAATGCGCGGAGCAAATATTATAACTGACCAAACGAAATTTTTTCATCATATCAACCCTTTAAAAAATCATGACTCGTCAATCCTGATCCCCATAACAGTCGCAAAATCGCTGTAACTGCCACTCGACTCCGGACGGTGTTTTCATTATATCACCGAATAAATTCCGTGTCAAGAGGGTAGCCGTACGGGAATCGAACCGAATTGGTTCGACCCCCGTACGGCTACACAAGATCCATGCTTGACACGCAAGGAGAAGCATGGTATAATCACATTGTAGTAACTTGTGACGGGAGACGCGTTATGAAACAGTATCTGCTTGCAATGGATCAAGGCACGACAAGCTGCCGCGCCATTATTTTTTCGCGCAACGGCGATATGATCGCCACGGCGCAAAAGGAATTTACGCAATGCTTCCCTGCTGACGGCTGGGTGGAGCACGATCCCACCGAAATTTGGGCAACGCAGATTGGTGTTGCCCACGAGGCGCTGGCAAAATCCGGACTGGACAGCAGCGACATTGCTGCCATCGGCATTACCAATCAGCGCGAGACCACGGTGGTTTGGGATAAACACACCGGCAAGCCTATCTATAACGCCATCGTCTGGCAATGCCGCCGCACGGCTGCATATTGCGATGCGCTCAAGGAGCGAGGCTATGCGGGTTCGGTGCGCGAAAAAACCGGACTTTTGATCGACGCCTATTTCTCCGCCACCAAAATTCGTTGGATCCTGCAAAACGTGCCCGGCGCTATGGAAAAAGCGGCGCGCGGCGACCTGCTGTTCGGCACGATCGACACCTGGCTGATCTGGATGCTGACGGGCGGAAAGGTGCATGCCACCGACCCCAGTAATGCGGCTCGCACCATGATCTATAATATTCACGACCTTTGCTGGGATCAGGAGCTTTTGGATCTGTTTGGGATTCCCGCCTGCATGCTGCCCCGCGTGCTCCCCTCCTCGGGCGTATTCGGATACACTAAGCCGACGCTCTTTGGCACCGAAATTCCGATTGCAGGCGTTGCAGGAGACCAGCAGGCCGCCTTGTTTGGGCAATGCTGCTTCTGTAAGGGTGACGTAAAAAATACGTATGGTACGGGCGGCTTTATGCTGATGAATACGGGCACGACGCCCGTCACCTCGCAAAACGGCTTGGTCACCTCGATTGCATGGCGCATTGGCGACCAGACTCAGTACGTGCTGGAGGGCTCGGTGTTTATCTGCGGCGCTGCCGTGCAATGGCTGCGCGACGGACTTGGGCTGATCCGATCCTCCGCAGACACCGAACGCCTTGCCCTGAGCGTACCCGACAGCGGCGGCGTGTATTTCGTTCCCGCCTTTGTAGGCTTGGGTGCACCTTATTGGGATGCTTATGCAAGAGGCAGCATTACGGGTCTGACACGCGCAACCACCAAGGCACATATCGTACGCGCAACGCTGGAGGCAATGGCGTACCAGACCGCAGACGTGCTTGCAGTGATGGAGCAAGAGGCCGGCACACAGGTGCACGCTCTGAAGGTGGACGGCGGCGCAAGCGCCAACCGCTTCCTGTTGCAGTTCCAAGCCAATATGCTGAACGCCCGCATTGTGCGCCCCGTATGCATTGAAACCACCGCATTGGGCGCTGCCTGCCTGGCAGGGCTTGCCGTGGGGCTTTACAGCTCTCTGGACGACATTCGTTCGATCTACCAAGAGGACGCAAGCTTCTCCCCCGATATGCAAACGGAGCAGCGAGCATCGCTTCTGAACGGCTGGAAAACCGCCGTCAAGCGCACGCTCAGCGAATAAACAGAAGCCCTCCATACCGCCAAGGTATGGAGGGCTTTATGGTACGTAAAAAGGGCGCTGTCATAGCACCCCTTTTACGTTTGACTCAAGGTCCTTGAATTAGTCTGCGTAAACGCTGACCTGCTTCTTGTCCTTAGTCTTGTGTTCAAATTTTACCTTGCCGTCGATCAGCGCGTACAGAGTGTGGTCAGTACCCATGCCAACGTTGTTACCAGCGTGGATAGCGGTTCCTCTCTGTCTTACGATGATGTTGCCGGCGATAACTGCCTGACCGTCAGCCTTCTTAACGCCAAGGCGCTTAGACTCACTGTCACGACCGTTCTTAGTAGAGCCGACACCCTTTTTATGAGCAAAGAACTGTAAACTAAGTCTCAACATGATCTTACCTCCATCTTTAATGCGATCCCAATCCTCGGGGATTCTGAATTTGAAAAATTACGTGGTTTACGACTCGTACGGTTTGTCGATTACAGATACGTCCAGGAAATCGTAATACTCTTCGATCATATCCTCAATCTGCTTGTAATAAGCCATGAAGATGCCCGAAACAGCATACCGCTTATAATCGTCCTCCTCAAATTCGGGGAGAGCCGACTTGGACTTCACAACGATCTTGGTGGTGGATTCATCGATATTGTAATCAATATGCGATGCATACGCCACTTCGACGGTGTTGATGATGAGCATGGTCATTGCCGACAGTGCCGCGCAAATGATATCGTCACCCTCTTGTCCGTATCCCGTGTGTCCCTGTTCCTCAAAGCCGTAGAAAATTCCGTCGCTTCTGAAAAATACCAGCTTGGTCATAAGAACCGAAAATTAAGCTTCGATCTTAGTGATCTGAACCTTGGTGTAAGGCTGTCTGTGACCGATCTTCTTCTTTTCGTTCTTCTTGGGCTTGTACTTCATAACGTAAATCTTCTTGTTCTTGCCGTTCTTCAGCACAGTAGCGGTTACCTTAGCGCCGTCAACGGTGGGAACGCCTGCCTTAAAGCCTGCGTCGGTAGAAACTGCAACGACCTTATCAAAAACGATCTCGCTGCCTTCCTCAACATTGAGCTTCTCGACATAGATGATGTCCTGCTCGAGTACCTTGTACTGCTTTCCGCCGGTTTCAATTACTGCAAACACGAAAAGCACCTCTCTTTCATATAGTCTCGCTAAATTCGGCGATGCAACCCTATAAAAATTGCATACTTAAAAAGCCTATTTTATGCGGCACTATATTGTAGCATATGTATGCGCGTTTGTCAAGAGGTTTTTGAAACTTTTTCACAATATTTTTATAATATTTTCGTGCAATTTGACATTCGGATATGTTCGGTCGCACCTTGGCAACCGTGCGCCCGCGCGCCTTAGCAAAGCCCGTCCCATTCCGCCATAAATTCCTCAATATAGGCGCGCATATACGCTTGCCGCGCCTTGGCAATGGCAATGGCGGTGGGCGTTTGCATCAAATCGGTCAGCTTGAACAGCTTTTCATAAAAATGATTGACGGTGGTGGATTTACTTTTAGCGTACTCCTGTGCGGTCATGTCCGCCCTCGGCGCAACCTCGGGGTCGTACATCAGCCGCCCGTGATTACCGCCGTACGCAAACGCGCGGGCAATGCCAATGGCACCAATGGCATCCAGACGGTCAGCATCCTGCACGCATTTTCCCTCGAGCGTATCGGGGGCGGCAGAGCCGTTTGCCGAAAAGGAAACCTGCGAGATAATGCGGCAGATACGCGCTGCGCGCATCTCGTCCACGCCCTGCTCTTGCAAAAAGCGGCGCGCGTTGGCTTGGGTGGCATAGGTTTCGGGCGAGAGCTTGCGGTCATCCACGTCATGCAAAAGCGCCGCCAGCTGCACACTCTCCACGTCGGCTTGCTCCGCCCGGGCAATACGCGTTGCCATTTTGAACACGCGCAGAGTGTGATAATAATCGTGCCCGCTGGATTCGCCTGCAAACAACGCCTGCACGTAGGCGCGGGCGTTTTCTATGAGAATGCTATGGTTGTTCTCCATGTAAGTTCCCCTTCATTGATTCATTCCGTCTACCGTTTCGCAGGGCTTGGCAGTCATTTCTACCCATGCGGGGCGAAAACCGCTGCGCAGCGCGTTGCGCACCGACTTGATGTTGCTCCAGGCTGCACAGTAAAACGGCACCTTACCGCGCAAAAGTATTTCGGTGGCAAGGCGGCTTGTAAGTGCTGAGGCAATACCCCGCCTGCGGTACGCGGGCAGTACGTCAATGCCGATCTGCCACATACTGTCACAGTCCGCCGAGCAGCCCGCAAGTCCGATCAGTCGCTCCCCGTCATACGCGCCCACGCCCAACACGTCCAAGTGTTTCCTATCCTTGCAGAGCGCATTGGACCATTCGGGCAGATACAGCTCGGCAAAATCCGCCTGCGTGAGAATCCTTGTTTCGTATGGGCAAGTGTCGACGGTCCGCTGAGAAAGCACCTCTACGTCGGGCAAAAAATACTCCGCCATAAAGCAGATCTTCTGCCCCTTTTGCATCAGCGCCTCGCCCAGCACGTGCATATTTGGCGTTTCAAACAGATGCTCCACGGGATATTTGTTTATGTACTGCTCGGTAATCTCGCGAAATTCAGGCGAGACCGACGCCACCACGTTGTTGCCGTACGACACCAGCTGGCAGGAAAACGGCAGCTTTAAATAGCGGCGTGCGTGCTCGTTTTCGCGCGAGGTCACGATCACGTTCTCACTCTTTTCAAAGTCGGAGACCTCGGCGCACAGATCCTGCGCGGATTGCGCTATGGCGATTTGTAAGATTTGTTGGTTCGTCATAATCATTCCTTTAAGGGGTATAGGATCGCAGGATCTCCATGATATCCTGCTTGTACACGTTACCGCCAAGCACGTCACCGTTTGGCGAAAAAGATGCGCAGCGCACGTCGCACGGATCGTCCACGTAGGGGTTCTCTGGCTGGGAATCCACAAAATACCCGGCAAGATACTTGCGCGCGTTGCCCTCGGGAAAGATCACGTTGCCCTCCCCTTGCGGAATCTGCAGGTCTGTAAAGGCAGCAAGAATCTCGCGCGTCCGGCGGTTATAGGGATTGTCGTGCTCGCGGCTGACCAACCACGCGGGCGAGAGGCGCATGGGAATACCGCATGCCTTGGCTTGGGCGGCGAACTGCTTGACCGATTCAAGCGGGAGGGTCTCCTGATGGAACGCGTCCACAGAGAGCAGCAGATCGTTGACACCGCACGCGGCAAGTTGCTCCGCAACAGCACGGACGGTATTGGCATTCTTGGAAAAATACCCGTTGGTGATGACCTGACGCTTGGGAACGTGCAGCTCCTTGGCGGTCTCCAGGATCGTGCACACCACATCGGGGTACAAAAGCGGCTCACCGCCAAAGGTCATGACGGTTTGAACGTCGTAAGCGCCTGCAATTTTGCGCACCGCATCGGCGGCAACGCGCAAATCGATATGCACACCGCCCCCATCGTGCTCCCCTTGCGAGCAATGCTTGCACTTGCCCGTGCAGGCATTGGTCACCACGAACTCGATTTTGTTGAGATTTTTCAAATATGGATTCATAGCATTTTACTCAATATGGATTTCGTAACGTTCATTGATCAGCACGTACGGCACGCCGTGCTCTCTGGCATTGCGCAGCACCTCGGCGTTATCGTGCAGCACGCTTTGCAGGGTGCAATCCGTGTCGTCAAAGCGGCGCTCGATCACACTTGCGTAGCGCTTGATATCGTCAAAGTGTGTGCGGATATACTGCTCGCTCATCACAAGGCAATAGTAGCGGATGTGCGCAAGATACGCTTCTTCAAAGTCGTTTTGCCAATCAAACGGGATATAGCAGCCCTCCACGATCAGGTTTTGCCCGTTTTCAATGGCGGTTTTGATCATTTCACGCACGATAGGCCAAAGATACGCGGTCAGCGCACCGTCCTCGCTCATGGGCGTCAGGTCGGTATTGCCGCTGCGGATCAATCCCATTTTGAGGTGATCGATCGAGAGGTACGGATAGCCGTATTTCTCCAGCAGCTTTTGCGAGAGTGCGGTCTTGCCCACGTGGGATGCGCCTGTAATCAGAATAATCATGCCTTGCTCTCCAACGTCCAGCCGTGATCGCCGTGGTAGATCATGTGGCGTGTCATACCGCCGTCAATGCAGATATTCTCGCCTGTGATAAAGCCTGCCATGGGCGAGCACAGATACAGCACCATATTGGCAACGTCGGGCGGGTTGCCCACTCTGCCTGCAGGCTGCTGGGTCGCGTCTGCACCCTCGTATACGGTATAGGCGTTGTCAATCCAGCCGGGCGAGATGGAATTGACGCGCACCCTTCCCGCAAGGCTGACCGCCAAAGCGTGCGTCAGCGCGGCAATGCCACCCTTGGCAGCCGTATAGCTCTCGGTCCCCGGCTGACTCATGCGATCGCGCGAGGACGAAATATTGACAATGCTTGCATCCTTGGCAAAATGCGGCGCAAACAGCTTAGAGAGATAAAACGGCGCGGTAACCCCCACCCTTTGCGCGTACTCAAACTCCTCGTAGCTGCAAGCATCAATGCCGCGCGACAAGGGGGCGGCGTTATTGATCAGGTAATCCACGTGCCCATACTCGGCAATGACCCTGTCTGCAAACGCCTCCAACGTAGCTTTGTCCGCCAGATCGCCCACGAAATAGTCATTTTCCAGCACGTCAATGATGCAGACGTGTGCGCCCGCAGCCAAAAATTGCTCGGCAATACACTTTCCGATGCCTCTTGCGCCGCCTGTCACCACAGCCACCTTATCCTGAAAATCAAACATAGTATGCTTCCTTATCCTCTTAATATTTTGTCCATCGGCTTGCCCTTTGCAAGCTCGTCCACCAGCTTGTCCAGATAGCGCATCTCGCGCATCAGCGGCTCCTCCACCGTTTCCACGCGAATACCGCATACCGTGCCGGTGATCAGGGTGCGAGAGGGGTGCAGCGCGGGCGCCATGCGAAAGAAATCTCCATAGGAGAGGTCAGTTACAAGGCAAGCCTCGATCTGCTCAGGCGCATATCCCGTCAGCCACGCGGTCACCTCCAGCACCTCTGCGCGCACTCTTCCCTTTTTCTCTGCTTTGGCGATCAACAGAGGGTACACCTTGGCAAACGCCATATTGTAAACCTTTTCGTTTCCCACGTCACGCCTCCTCTGCCTGCTTGACAGTAACCTTGATCATGCGCACCGCCGCAATCACGGTGCCAAGCGCCATGATCCCCAGAATCACACCGGGCTCAATGGGGAGCGACACCGAAAAGGCGATCAGGAATAGCGGCTTGCCAACGTGCACCAGAAAATCGGGCTGAGTCAGCTCAAGCACCAAAAACAGCACACCGAATACCAGGTTGACTGCCACAAGCGAGCCAAGCACGGTCAGCTTTGTGCGCTTGGTGGTCTTGATGGCTTGGGGCTTGACAGCCAGCACAACCAGATTTGCCATGGGGATCAGCGCGACCCACAGCAAAAGGAACAGGTAGCGTGCGTCATACAGCGCGTTTTCCATTGCAGTAAAGGTGGCGCAAATGCCGGCTCCCGTGAACACGAATACCACGAATGAAAGTATGCAAAGAAGAACGTATTCCCAGACGCGCAGCGTAAGCGTTCCCTGCTGCTTGCAGCTCTCAAGAAACGCACCTGCGCGAGTGCTCTGTCTGTTGCCAACGGCGAGGCGGAAGATCTGCCAGAGTATCATGCAGCCAAGCAGAATCAGCATGTCGTAGGGGAAATGCAGCCCAAAGCTGGGCAGCGCATCATACACACCAAGCGCATTGTTGCTTTGGTAAAGCGGCAGCTTCTGCACAATCAGCACAAGCTCAGCCGCGGCGTACAGCGCGACAAGCACCGAGAGGATGGTTTTTGCAACGGGGGGCACGGCGCGTACGTAAAAGTCATAAAAGGATGCCCAAAAGCAGAACACCGGTAGAAAGTACGCTAAAATCATGGGCAGCATGACAAGCGGCTCGCGAAAGCCGTTTGCAATAAAGCCTGAAAGGCATTTGTAAAAATCGTACGAGTAAAAGCATGCAAGCAGCAACAGCACCGGGGTTACGGCACGCACGATACAGATTTTTTTAGTTGTCATTTTCATAGCTGCCGTATCCTTTCGTATAGTTTTGGAAGTTGTTGCCTACGTAATCCATGGAGAGAAAGTCCTCTACGGACACGTCACGCAGCGTAATGGTCTTGTAGCCGATCAGGTCGGTATCGTGATAGAGCTGATTGGTGCTCTTGACGCCATAGGAGAAAATGGCGCGATCTGCAGCGGACGCGCTGTGCGCGTTGAAGATAATATCACCGTAGTTGATGTGGTCATGTCCGCAGAAATACGCCACGATATTGGTAGCTCGCAGCATACTGTATGCACCGTTATTCTCGTAGCCGTACAGCACGCCCTCACGGTATTCGCCCTGCCCTACCTGCTCGGGAGCAGCCGCCGAGGAGTATTGCTCGTAGGCTTGCTCAAATTCATACAGCGGAATGTGGAAAAACGCAAGACCGATGTAGTCGCGGTCGGCAGTTGCCTGCTCGTAAACGTTTTGCGCGTGCTGCAGCTGCTCGGGGTGCATGACGTCGTAGTCGTAGTCGGGCCCCATAAAGTGGTAGGTGTTGGAATCAATGATGTGCACGCGGTATTTGACGTCCACGGTATCGGTGCTCTTGGTGCGGTCATCCACCAGATCGATGTAGAAATTGGCAAGACCGAAGAGCGCATCGTCCTCGTAGTCCACGAAGGCTGCAAATTTCCGATCGGCGATCTCGTTACCGTCGGCAGTTACGTAAGTGCGGATCACGTCGTTGATGTAGTAGCGCGCGTAGTCGCCCTGATTGTCGTGGTTGCCAAAGGTCAGCGTAAACTTGGTCAGGCGTCCGTTGCGTGCCGTGGTCAATGCCGCGCACTCCTCGTTGAGTGTGGAGATCAGGCTCTTGACTACGCCCTTGGAGGCATACATAAAATTATCCCCCGTCAGAACAATCAGGTCGGGCTGCTCACGGCGAATGGTGTCGCGCAGGATCTGCAGCTGGAGTGCCACGTCAGTCTCGATACCCAGGTGCAAATCGGCGATCTGCAAGATCTTAAAATCCTCGTAATATTGCATGGTCGTGCGGTATTGCTGCACGGCATAGGTCTCGCCCGCGCCATGCGATGCGCCTGCGCAGCCTGCAAGACCCAGCAGCAGCGCGCAGAGCAGTAAAACGGAAAACAATTGTTTTTGCATAGTTCCCTCCCACGTCTTATAAAAATATTGCCAGTAAGATCAGCCCGAGCGCCAAGATCCAGATCAGGATAATCGGCACGGCGTAGTACCACCTCTGCGGCTTGCCGTCTGCCCACATGTCCCTTGCGCGCTCACGGTATTGCGCGAACACGTCTGCAGGAATGCACTTGACCGTAATAGCCACCAGGACGGGTAAAATGATCAGGTCGTCCAGATACCCGAGCACCGGAATGAAATCCGGAATAAGATCCACGGGCGACAAGGCATACGCCACAGTCAAAAGCGCCAGCCCCTTGGCATACCACGGCGTTTTGCGATCCGTCAACGCCAAAAACACGGCGGGGATATCGGTTTTGAGTTGCTTTGCGCGTTCCTTTAGCTTGTTCATGCTCGTTTTCCTACCAATATGTTTACTTCTTTTTCGTACTGTCTTCATTATACCGCTTTTTGCTGCAAAATGCAAGAGGATTCGGCAAGCAAAAATCCGCTTGTTCGAGTTGAGCAAGCGGATCTGTCAGCTTATTTCTTATTTTTTTCCTTGGAGCGCTTATCGTTGATGATCTGCATGTGCTCCGCAGTGATCAGCGTAACGCCGTTTTCCTTTGCCCAGGAAACGCATCCCTTGAGCACGACTGAGAGGAATACGCGCGGCACACCCAGAATGGTCATCAGCGCCTCATCGGTAAACTTGACGGTGTCGTCAGCGCGATCTGCCGCATAGCGCACCGATTCCAGCGAAGCCTTACGCATCTGAAGCAGCTCTGCGCGCATGCGGGTCTTTCTGTGGAACCAGAAATTCTTGCTGTCGCGGTAGCCGTAATCGACGGGCAAGGACGGAAAATCCTTTGCCTTAACGCCGTTGATAATGGCATCGGCATACTTTTTCTTCATCAGGATCTTGTCCACGCGCAGAATAAAGTGTGCGCCGAACTTGGAGGTAATGCCGTTGAAATCGTTGTAGGGACCTTCGTAGCCGTTGAGTTCACCGGGCAAAAACTTTTCCGCACCCTCAAGCTCGCGCACCCAGGTGCACTCGATCGCCTGGATCGCATCCGTCAATACCATGGGGCGCATCTCGCCGGTCTGCTCCTCCAAAAGGCTCTTTTCCAGCTTGAACTTGCACTTGGGCATTTTTTCCTCGGGCTTGTCCCCCGGCCAGGAAAGCTTGACAGCCTCCTTGAAGGTGGCAGGCTTGTCGTCAATGAAATTGAGCGTGCACTTGCCGTTGCGCAGGATGTTTTGCGCGGTGTTGGAGGAATTGCGGCAGCACAACAGCATGGCGTAGTAATCCTTACCGGCTACGTAATAGGGCTGCACCAGCGAGTAGGGACCCAGATTGGTGGTGCCGTCCTCGCAAAGCGTGGAAATGATGACGGTGGGCATCGGGAAATACAGAGAGGTCTGGTAGAAATTATCCACGACGCGAAGATTTTCAAAGCTGCTCATAGGGATACTCCTTTTATGTCATTTTTAGTTTTACGGATGGATCAACCGAACACCTCGGTAATCTTGTGCAGGATCTCCACGTCCGCGGGGCAAAAATCGTACTTGCCCACCTCTTGCGGGGTGATCCATTGTATGTCGTGGTGCTCAAGCATCTGCGGCTCGCCCTTGGCAATGGTGGCGTGAAACAGCGTCAGATGCACGGTCAGGTCGGGATATTCATGCACAACGTCCATAAAGACCTCGCCCACTTCCAGCGTGATCGCCAGCTCTTCCCTGCATTCGCGTACCAGCGCCTCGGGCTTGCTCTCTCCGGGCTCAACCTTGCCGCCCACAAACTCCCAAAGCAAGCCACGCGCCTTGTGCGCAGGGCGTTGACAGATCATAAACGTATCGCCCCGCCAGATCAGGGCTGCCACAACCTCGATTACTTTCATAGTCGCTTCTCTTTCATTTGGTTTTTCTTTATTATAGCAAACAGACGCGTAAAAGTCAATGATTTTCGGCACTTGCATATATCATGCGCCGTGTGGGCATATATTAAGAAAAAACGCATGGGGGTTTTATGAAACGATCGATCGGGCTTTGGCAGCTTTGCGGCTTTGCCGTAACGGCGCTTGGCGGCACGCTGCTGCATTTTTTGTACGACTGGCTGGGAGAGGCTTGGTGGATCGCGCCCTTCTCGGGCGTCAACGAGTCAACGTGGGAGCACATGAAGCTGCTGTTCTGGCCCATGCTGCTCTTTGCCTTGGTGCAAAGCTGTTTTTTTCGCGATCGAACGGATTTTTGGTGCGTCAAGCTACGCGGGGTGCTATCGGGGCTTGCGCTGATCCCCGTGCTGTTTTACACCTATAACGGCGTCATCGGCAAGTCGCCCGATTGGCTCAACATCAGCATTTTCTTTGTGTCAGCAGCGGTGACGTATGCGTACGAGACGCGCTTGCTTCATCAAAAAAGGCTGCTCTGTAAGCAGCCAAAATTTGCCGTGGTGGCGCTTTGCGTACTCGCCCTGGCGTTTATCGTATTCACCTTCCGCACGCCGCAAATCGACATTTTCCGCGATCCCCTCACGGGGATGTATGGGGTATAGCAATTCCCTGCCAATAAAGCAATGCCGATGAGAAAGCTCATCGGCATTTTCCTTTGCAATCACACCCGATTGACGTTGATGGCATGCTCCTTGGCGGGTTCGTCGCATTGGGCGTAGCCGAAGAGTGCGCCAAGGACAGGGGTGAAGCCCTCGGGGATGCCAAGCTCCTTGACCATTGCCTCGTTTTGCGACACGATGGCGGGTGCGCCGCCCAGAATGACGCTGTCAATGCCCAGCGACGTTGCGGCGATGACCATATTCTCAATCACGATGCCCACGTTGGCGTATGCCATTTCAGGCGGCAAGCCTGCCTTGACGGTGGACACCAGCACCATCGTCTTGGCACCGAAATCGGTATTTTTCTTAACGCCCATACGCTTTGCAAACATTTCGGCGGTCATTTCGTTGATCTTGCCGATCACATCCTTGCTCTGAATGACCGTGATGTGCAAGGAATCGTACTTTGCCATTGCCACAGGTGCGGCATTGGCTGCGCGCAGGATGGCAGAAAGAGATTCCTCCGAAATCTGCTCGGGCTTGTATGCGCGGGTGGATTTGCGTTTTGCAATGGCTTCTAAGGTGTTCATATTCAGTCTCCTTGTCGGGTTATTTCAATTTGAAATGCTTGGCAAGCGCGTCGCAGACGGCTTGGCGTGTGTCGGTATCGGTGTTCTCGCGCACCAAGGTGAAAAAGCCGCTGTTTGCATACTCGTCGTAGTGCGCCCGGCTGTTGATGCGCGCAAGACCCGCGCGGTAGTTTTCCATAACGGCGGCAGGGTCTTCGCAGGAATCGATCACACCAAGCAGAAACTGCTTATCGGGGTCATCGCGGTCAAAAAAGCGCTCCACGCTCATGGATTGCGGCGAGAGCATGACGGCTACGTGATCATAATCCGATATCTCGTGCAGCACGTCAAGCGGAATATTGGTGTCCACAATCACGCTTCCCTGCCCGGAAAGTGCGATCAGGGCGGCGACCTCAAACTCGGCTGCCTCGCGACCTACTGCATAGATCCACCGCTCGTATTCCTCGGGCGTGCGCGTCACAAAATCGCGCCAATCGATCAGTTGCTTATTATAGCACAGATCGGGATGCGTTACCGGTGTGGCGACCGCATCCGAGATTGCCATGTGATAGTTCTCCCCGCACTCGATCATGCCGTATTGCTCGGCAAGCAAGTGCACCGCGGTGGATTTGCCCGCATACGCCGTACCCGTGATGAAATACACGTTGCGCAGGTAGTGCTTTAAGACGTTATTTTGTATGTTCATAGGGGTCTCCTTTATCTTATCACGCGGAATACAGCGTTGTGATGGGACTGTCTATTTTGCAACCCAATAGCATGATTGTTTTTTCTTGCGTCCAAAAAGCGGACCGTCCGACGAGCAAAGCCACGCCCCGATTACCATAAGCGCAAGCGCAACGAAAAACGCATAGGATGGCAGCTCGCGGAAGATCAGCAAGGAAAGCAATACGCCGATAAAGGGTGCGACCGCATAAAACGCGCTGGTGCGTGCCGCTCCCAGCAGTCTTTGCGCATATACGTACACGAAAATGCTGCATCCGTATGCCACGCAGCCCACCGCCAGCACGGGGAAAACGCTCCAGATGTGCGTGATACGCTCGCCCAGCAAAAGCCCGATCAGCACCGAGCCAAGCCCGGAGAAGATGCCCTTGATCAGCACGATCTCCAAGGGGTCCTTTGCGGAGAGCTTGCGCGTGCAGTTGTTTTCAATACCCCAGCACAGGCAAGCCGCCAGAATAAACACCGAGCCAAGCGAGAACTTGAGTGCCGAGAGATCCTCAAACGACAAAAGCGTGCAGGAGGCAACCACAAACGCAATGCCCACCCACAGTCTTGCGCTGATCTTTTCGCCAAATACTGCCAGCGCAATCAGCGCGGTGGCAACGATTTCGAAATTATTGAGCAAGGAGGCATTTTCCGCCGTGGTAAACGAAAGCCCCAGCAAAAGAAAGATCGGCGCGGCAATATCCAGCAAAATCATGGCAAGCGTGTACGGCAGATCGGCGCGCGACAGCCGCTCCTCGGTGCGCTGATGCCTCAACAGCTTTCTGCCAAGCGCAATGCCTCCCATACAAAGCCCTGCCCCGAGATACAGAAAGCCTGCCATTAAGGTGGGCTGCATATAGGCAAGCAGCAGCTTGGAAAACGGCGCGTTGACAGCATACAATGCCGCCGCCAGAATGGCGAGTAAAATCCCCCAGTTGTTACGTTTCTTCATAGGTCATTTCCCTGCCGTCTCAATGGACCGCAAACGGAAATTCCACTTCCTTAGAGGGTTTGCCGAATTCGGGCGTACCGTCCTCATCAAAGGTGACGGGGGCGATCCATACCGAGCGTCCCGACCAGCCGCTGCCCGAGACCAGATTGCCGTGGTAGATCATCCAAACGCTGCCATCGGGGGCGGTACAGAACGAGTTATGCCCCGGTCCGTAGCACACGTGCGGACGGTAGCGGAATACGGGTCGGTTCGATTTCTCCCAGCTATTGACGTCCATGGGGTCGTCGCCCGTCAGCGTCAGCATACCCAGACAATACTGGTCGGTCCAGCTGCCCGATGCGGAATAGACCAAGAAGGTCTTGCCCTCGTGCTGCAGCACGGCAGGTCCCTCGTTGATATAAGGCTGCCCGTACATTTCCCAAGAATATTCGGGCACGGACAGGCAAACGCGCTCGGAATCAATGGTGCAAGGGTCGCTCATGTGGGCAATGTAAAGGTTCTGCGCCACGTTGACGTTGCCCTCCCAGCCCGACCAGATAAAGTACAGCTCGCCGTTCAGCTGCAAAACCGTACCGTCAATTGCCCATTTGTTTGAGGGATCGGTGATCTGCCCCACCATTTCAAAGGGATCGGTCGGGTCCTGCGTGGTGCCGCGCAAAACGTACATACGGTGGTTTTCGTTATTGCCGTCATCGGCAGCCACGTAAATATACCACGCGCCGTCAATATAGTGCAGCTCGGGTGCCCAGTATTCGCTGGAATACATGGTGTTCTGAGGCGGTGTGTACACGCGGCGTCCGTTCTGTCTGAGCTTTGCAATGGAGGGCACCTTTGCTACGCTGACACCGTTGCCAACCGAATAGCAGTAATAATACTCCCCCTCGTGCTGTACGACCCAAGGGTCGCCGCCACCCTCGTGGATGGGATTTTGTACGGTCTGATACGAATATTGCACGGTGGTTTCCTCCTCTGTGACAATCTCTGTAGGTTGCTCGGTCACGATCTCAGCGGTGGGCAGATCGGTTGCCGCGTCGGTCGTGTCAGTTTGCGGCAAGGATTCGGACGTGCAAGCCGCCAGCAGCAACGCAGGCAGGAGCAGCGCCAGTATGCGAGCATGGATTTTCATAGAATTCCTCCTATATCGTGGTGTTTTATGCGGATTCCCACTCCGCTCGGGTGATGCGATACACGTAATGCGGCACACCGTCATCCTCGTATTGCTTGATGCGCTGCATGCCGATTGACGCGGCAGTGGAATAGGAAGCAACGTTGGAGCATGTCATGTAGGAATAGACCTCGTCAAACGCGGTGTTGGCAAAGCACCAATCGCGCGCGGCGCAGGCGGCTTCCTTGGCGTATCCACGTCGCCAATGGTTGCGGTGGATATGATAGCCGATCTCGGGCAGCCACTCCCCATCAATGGGCTGCATGGTAATGCCGCAATCACCGATACATTCACCGGTCTCCTTCAGCTCGATCGCCCAAAGTCCGAATCCGTGCTTTTGGTAGTTATCAAAGCTCCAATTCAGCCAGCGCTGCGTGCCGTCCTTATCATAAGGCTTGGGATAATGCTGCATGGTGATGGGATCGGATAAAATGGCGTACAGCGCGTCAAAGTCATCCTGCACGTATTCGCGCAGCACCAGTCTCTCGGTCTCAATTACGCGCTTCATTGAGCCAGCTCCGCCAGCACCGCCGCCGAAATGGTCTTCATGCCCTCGGCGTTGGGGTGACAGCCGTCCATGGAGTCGTAGGGGGTATCCTTGGTCTGCGCATACAGGTCGATGACGCGACAGCCGTATTCTTGCGCGCTATCACGAATGGCTTTGCAAAACTGCTCAATATGCCAACCGCCATGCTCATACGGAAAGGCAAACTCGGAATTTGCAGAGCAATAGCACACGGGCAGCGTCAGGCACCAGATCTGCGCTGCGGGGTAATTGGTGCGCAGCTTTTGCAGCATGGTGGCGTATGCCGTAGAAAAGACCGAAAGATCGCTCTTCTCGCCCTCTTCGGTTGCCAAGGGCTTGGCGCAAATGCCGCGGTCGTTGGTACCCATGTAGATCATGATCACATCGGGATTTACCTCTCCCTTGTGTAGAAACGAGGTGCGCTGATCGGTACAGGTATAGGAATCCACAAAGCAAGCGGGGTGAATGACCGCCGTGCTGCCTGAGAAGGAATCGTTTGCCAGCAGCTGACCGCCAAGCTGCGCAATCACCTGTCCCCACCAGGTATCTTTTACGCTGTGCACGTTGGCAGCCTCCATATGCGCGGCATCATAATACACCGCATGACCGGACGGGATGTAGCCCTCCAGCGTGCTGATCGAATCTCCGATGATCGAGAAATATTTGTTTTGGAAATGTTGCATGGCAATTCTCCTTTTTCGGTTTATTACCTCTATTATAGCAAACTTTTGGGGCTGTGTCAACAAGGATGGGCAAACGAAAAAAAGAGCAAGCATATGGGGATGCGGAAATAGCGAGAAAATAACATAAAAGCAGAAGTCTTGATTTCTGCTTTTTGTTATGAGGATATGAAAGCGATTAGGATGCGCACCTATAGCCGTCCCCTCGGGGGAAGGAGGCGCCTCGCAGCGAAGCGTAGCGAGGAGGAAGGGGTATCGTGATGAAGTTGGGATGGTATTATTTTTTATTACCTGCGAAATCCGATGAAATGTTTGCTTGTCCAAACTTTACGCGTGTTCCCCTTCCTCCCACTGGGGACCATTGTGGGATCCCTCCTACCCCCGAGGGGACGGCTTTTTAAGCGCATCCTTGTTGTAAACTCAACACCACAAATTGAAAATAGCAGGAACCTGCTCAAAATTGAACAAATTCCTGCTGTTTTTTCACTAATTCCGCAGCCCCATTGCTTGCTCTTTTAAATGATAAGAAGATCAGTCCTTGGTCACAACGGTATCCACCTTGCCGTCACCGTCGGTATCCACGTGCAGCACGTCGATGGTGCCGTCACCGTCTACGTCTACGCCAACTGCAACGATGCCGCTATCCACCTTGACCTTGTCAGCCTTCTTAAGACCAACCAAGCCAACGATGAGAATGAGCAGAGCAAACAGGGCGGTCAGTACACCAACCACGATCAAAGAGATGCCGATAAACTGATTGAGCACCGAGAACAGCAGACCGCAGATCAACAGTACGACGATCAGCACGCCAAGCAGAATCTTAACCAGCTCTGCCTTGAACTGCATGAACTTCTTCTCTGCCTTTGCGATACGGATGATGGGCAGAACGATCAGATAGAGCGCAGCCAGACCGCAAACGACCCAACGAAGGATCTTCATAATGGTAAAGACGATGATAGGCATCGCGATGAGTCTGACGCCGATCTGAACCAGCACGTTGATTCCGCCATAAATGGCAAGGGTGACACCAATTACCATGGTGACGATCGAGAAAATCAGGTCAAATCTTCCCTTTTTCTGCTTGACGTTTGCAATGCCGCCAATCAGGTTGGGGATGGTGGTCAGCGTCAGCGAAATGCCGATCAGAGCGAAGATTGCGTTGAGCACGATGCTGAAGATCTGCGGGAATGCCAGCACCAGCGCGCCTGCACCGATCAGAATAGCCGCCAACAAGAGGTTGACGATGACCGAAATGATCACGTTGGAAATAACCGCTTTTTTGTTCATAAGAATACTCCTTTATGTAATAATTTTGAGTTTGAATTAAAGATCGTCCGCGCTCACGCCCGCGGGCAGGTCGATGTCTGCTACGGGAGCAGGCTGCTCAGGCTGTGCTACGCTTTCCTTGGGCGCGGTTTGCTTTTTCAAAATCAAGCCAAAGGTCAAAAGCAATACGGCTGCGGCGATGGGCAGCAAAAGCGACACGCCATACTGTACGTACATGGCAATCATCGAATACGTGCTATACGCTTCCATGCTGACGGTAATCATAATTCTATTGAGAACCAAACGCACAAAATAAAGCAGCCCCGGCACCAGGATCACGACAGCAACCGCAAGCTTGTGTAGCTCTGCCTTAATCTGCAGCCACTTTTGCTTGGATCTGAGCACGCTGATGGCATACACAACCAGCAAATAGAGCGCTACAATGATGGTAAGCAGTGTATATGCAATGTGCACATAGCTCAGAATGCTGAGAATTTGTCCCAAGGGAATGTCAATATCCATAGCATAATATTGATTGATGATCACGCTCTGCGCGATCGAAAGTCCCCAATCCAGCAGGCTCGCAACCGCCCAGATTGCGCCAACAATCAGCGTTATAATCGAGAAAATGAGATCAAACACGCCCTGCTTGCGCTTTGCTTGCTTGATGCCGTTGATCAGCAATACGAAGGTGGGCAGCACCAATGCCAGGCACAGAAAGATGCCTGCGGGCAGCGAGATTGTGAATGATGCTAATTTAAACAGCGACAGCACCAGATTGAGCAGGATGCATCCTGCGTTTAGCAGCAGCAGAATGGCTGCCAGGATGTTAGCAATTCGTACGGTCTTTGCGTTCATATTATGCCTCCTTGTGTGTTTTTATCCATTCAATGGCTTGGGGTGCAAGAATATCGGAAAGATCCTCCCCTTTTTGCAGTCGCTCTCGCGCCAAGGTGGAGCTGACGTGCGCAAAAGCAGGGTCGGCAGGAAGGTACAGCGTACGTGCACGGGGGTTATGTGCGAGATTCCAGGACGCGTGGATCTGCTCATAGGCAAAATCCTGCTCGTTGCGCACGCCCTTGACGATCGCGTCCCCCGCAAACTCGTCAAATGCGTCGATCAGCAAGCCGCCTCGCGTTTCCACGCGCACGCCCGGAATATCGGCGCAGGTCAGGCGCGCAATGTGCACGCGTGCCTCGGTATCAAATGCGTATTGCTTTGCCTTGGCATCCGATACGTACTTGGTCATATCGTTATGCATGACCAGCACCACCACCTCGTCAAAGATAGCGGCAGCCGCGGCTATGACCTGCTTGTGTCCCAGCGTCATGGGATCAAAGCTGCCCGGAATGATGGCGCGGCTCATGCCTCGTCATCCTCCACAACAGGCTCAAGAATGGTAACAAACGAGGATGCATGGTGGGTCTTGCCCACTACGCGATAGCGATCGCAAAGTGCGAAATGCTTGCCCCAGATGTTCTCCTTATCCGACTCGCAGATCACGCGCGCGCCCGGCTTTAAGAGGTCGTAGCGCAAAAGCAGCAGCAGAGACTCGGACAGCGCATCGGATGCGTAGGGCGGATCCAAAAATACAATGTCGTATTGCTCTCTGCCCTGGCGGCTCTTGAGGAAATCGGCATAATCCGACTTGACCACAAAGCAATCGGGGGCGAGCTTGGTTTTGAGCATGTTCTTATAAATGACGTCCACGGCGGGCTTGGACTTATCCACAATGATAGCATGGCGTGCACCGCGCGAGACCGCCTCCAGTCCCATCTGTCCCGAGCCGCCGAACAGATCCAGCACGTCTCTGCCCTCAATATCAAATTGGATCATGGAAAACACGGCTTGCTTGACTCGCTCGGTGGTCGGACGCGTGTCGGTGCCCTCCAGCGTGTACAGCTTGCAGCCTCTTGCTTTTCCCGTAATAATTCTCATCATAGCGTTTTATCTCTTTTCTTTAAAGTGTGCGATAATGGCGTCGGCATCCTTTTCCCCAATGCCCTTGATGCGCATAAGCTCCTCGCGCGAGGCGCGCTTGACGGCTTGCAAGCCGCCCGGCATTTTGAGCAGCGCCGCTGCCTTGGCAGGTCCGATGCCCGGAATCTGCGTCAAGGTGGAGGTCACAAGCGTTTTGCCCTTGGCTTTTTTCATGCTGCCAACGGTATAGCGGTGCACCTCTTCCTGTATGCCGTAAATAAACTGAAATACCGCGGTCTCCTTTGCGATACTGATCTCTTCCGTATCGGTACAAAGCGCGCGCGTTTTATGGAAATCGTCCTTGACCATACCGAAAATGGGCACGTCGATCCCAAGCTCATCTGCCAGCGCACGCACCACAGCCACGTGTCCGCGTCCGCCGTCAAGCAATATCAGGTCGGGATATTCCGAGAAGCTCCCCTCCTCGTCCGACAGGTGCGCCAAGCGGCGCGAAAGCGCCTCACGCATGCTGGCGTAGTCGTCGGTTCCCTCAACCGATTTGATCTTAAAGGTACGGTAATCGCGCTTGGCAAAGGCACCGTCACGCGTCACGATCATGCCTGCGGTCAAATGCTCCTTACCAAAATTGGAGATGTCGTACGCCTCAATGCGTGCGGGATAGCTCTCCAGCTCCAATATATGCGCCAGGCGCAGCAGCACGCCCTCGCGGCGGCTCTCATGCGTGGCGCTCTTTTCCGCCACCTCGCGCGCGTTGGCGGTCACGGTTTCGCAAAGGGCACGCAGCGTGCCTCTCTCGGGAGTACGCAGCTCCACCTTGCGCCCCGCAATGCCGCCCAAGAACTCGGCAGCCGTGGCGCGTGCGTCCTCGTCAGGCGCAAAGGAAATCAAGATCAGGCGCGGCACGTCACTTCTGCTGCGATACAGATCGCAAATAAAGGACAGCACCGAATCCAGATCCGCAATGTTTTCTTTGTCAAACAGGAAATCCTGCTTATCGGTACAAACGCCGCCGCGCACAAAGAATACCGAAAGTGCGGACAGCACGCCGTCGTCGTGCAAGCCGAATACGTCGTAATCGTCATCCGGTGCGCCCACCACGCTTTGCTTTTGCGAAAGGCGGTCAAGTGACGCAATGGTATCGCGGCAGACGGCTGCCGCCTCGTAACGCTCCTGCTCGGCAAGGGCGTACATCTGCTCGGTCAAGCGCCGCTTTTCGGCAGCAGTATTGCCGCGCAGAAGCTCCATGGCTGTATGGATCTTATCGGCATACGCCTCAGGGGTCACCTTGCCCGTGCAAACGCCGCAGCATTGCTTGATCTGATAGTACAAGCAAGGGCGTTCCTTGCCGATCTGCTCGGGAAATTTGCGCTTGCAGTTTGGCAGCTGCAACGCCTTTTGCAACGAACCGATCACGGTATACACGGTAGACGTGCCCGAATAGGGTCCGAAATATTTACCCTTGTCCGCCTCGCGCTTACGGATCATGACAAGACGCGGATACGCCTCATCCGTAATCTTGATATACGGGTAGGATTTTGCATCCTTGAGGCGGATGTTATACTTGGGGGTATATTGCTTGATCAGCGTGTTTTCCAAGGAGAGTGCTTCGATCTCAGTTTCGCACAGGATATAATCAAAGTCCTGCACACGCTCAACCATGCGCGCAGTCTTGGCATTCTTCTCGCTGTTTTGAAAATACTGCGACACGCGATTTTTCAGCTTGCGGGATTTGCCCACGTAAATGACCTTGCCCGAAGCGTCCTTCATGATATACACGCCCGGGGTCAGCGGCAGTGCATTCGCTTTGCTTAAAAGCTGCTGCATACGATTTTGAGACATAGCCTTCTCCTTTCCCGCAAAATAGTAAAAACGGTGCGCGGACACTTACCCTCGTTCCCACACACCGTTTTATACAAGCCGTTTGCCTTATTCGGAAAATCCGGAGTTGATGAGCGCCTGCAAGCCCTGCAGTGCAAGCTCTTCATCCTGTCCGTCCGCAGTCAGCGTAACAGACATGCCCTTGGCAATACCCAAAGACAGTACGCCCAAAAGGCTCTTTGCATTGACCTTGCGCTCTTCCTTCTCAATCCAGATAGAGCATCTGTAGCTGTTTGCCTTCTGAATGAAGAACGTAGCAGGTCTGGCATGCAAACCGCTCGCATTGGTAATCACAACTTGACAAGACTTCATATATCTCTCCCGTTTCTTTAGTAGTTATACAGACAGTTTTACTATTATAAGTATAACAAATGGAAGCGTCAAAATCAAGCGTCATTCTATAGGAATTTTTGACAAGTGGACGAATACTTTTCCGTCATATTGCACAAAACGATCCGCGGATTCGTCGTAACGAAAAATTACTTCTCTTCAGAGTGCTCCACAATTTTCAAAATGCGCACCTCAAGCGACACCGTATCGGTGTAGATCTCCAGCACCTGACCCGGCGTCAGCATATACGTGCCGCCGATCACCAGCGTTCCCTGCTCCATCTCACCGGGCACCGAACGCATCAAGCCGCGCACGATTACCTCGTCTGCCGGATCTGCCTCGTCCTGCAGCAATGCGACTGCGCTGCCCTCTGCATGCGCCTCATGCAACGCAAGCGCACCAATGCGCAAGCCCGTAGCGCCATCGTATACCGCATCGCCGCTGTCCAGATAGTCTGCAAAGCTTTCCTGCGCGTTCTCGATCTCAAAATAGACCATATACGATTTGCCGTCCGGCACACCCGCATTCGGGTCGTAAATAAAGCAGCGGTACACAATACCGGCAATACAAGCAGCAATCAAAAATCCGATAAAAATATCGACAAATACGCCACCGGATGAAAATAAATTCTTTCTCTTTTCGGTCTTGTTCATATTACGCCTCCTCGTCTACTACCTGAAGCTCCACGATCACCGCATCGCTTACCAGACCGCTGAAGCGGCATTCGTACGTTTTTCCGACAGCGATCTTGACTTGATTGACAAAGTAGCCCAGCGCGTAATTGTAATCCGCATTGGTCTCTACGACGACGTAGACGTCAACCGTACCGTCATCCTGCTGCTCGGTCGAAACCGAAAGCACCTGACCAACCGGCACGCTCTGCCCGTCTTGCAGCGCATATACGTCGCTGTCGGGCAATACCACGCACTTACCGTCCTCGTCAAATGCCAGCTCGGCACTCACGTCGGACGTCAGCAGCGTATAGGTAATGTCCATGGGCGCGTATCTGGTGGAGAAATACTCGGTCACCTTGTAAAGTCCCCAGACCGAGCCGACAAGCACCGCCAAAAAGACGCATACGACCAGGATATCCACCACGATCGGCATGCCCTTCTTTCTTTGCTTCTTGACCTTGGGCGCTTTGCGAATTTTCTTTTTGGTCTCTGTCTTGACGCCGGGCGCCACCTCGGGAGCAATGCTGGATGCCTTTTGCTCATCCGAAGAGACCATATTTCTTTTATGATCAGCCATACTCATTTCCCTTCCTTGATTATCTGGTACGGAACGCAATATCCGAGCGTTCCCCCGTAGAAGCATGCGTTTGCACTGCACGTGCATGCGTTTCGTATTGCGTGCGCAGGCTCGCCACCGTCAAGCCGATTACCAGCCAGAACAATCCAAACAAGCTTGCGTTATTCATGAAATTGCAAAATGCCGCGCATACCAATACGCCAACAACACCTGCAAGACCCGCTGCGGCACGCACCTTGGTAGCGGCATCGCCACCCCAATGCAGGTACGTCAGCACACAGATCACAAAGGTGACCAGCATCGCAACCATCAGGAATACACCGTGGTAGCCGCATTCCAGCAAAAACTGCAAATACGTGCTTTGCACAACGGCATTTTCCATACCGGGTGCTGCATAATGCGCAAATACGGAATAAACCGCCTGGTCGCCAAAGCCGACGCCCAGCAGGTGATCACGGGACAGGCGCAGCACGCTGCGCGCGATCTCGTACCGTCTGTATGCATCGTCCGCAAAGCTGACTATCACATGCTGCATATCCGTCACGATATTCCAGCGGCTCATGCCAATCAGTCCGTCAATTTCCTCCCGCCATACCACGCCCCAGCCTACCGGGAATGCAAGCAGCATTGCGGTGCTCAACGAACGGTAGCTGTACACAAAGAAGAATACAAGCAGCGCAACGATCATGCCGATCCATAAGCCAAGCTGCATGGACAGCACGACAAACGCGCATCCTGCAATGATCCAAAGCAGCTTCCAGAAAAAGCCCGTAATGGTGCGTCTGTCTGCAAATCGGCTCAGCATCATGGGCAGCAGCATCAGCAAAATGCCGCCCACCATGTTTTTCTGACTGAAATACGAATCATATCTGGTAAAGAGCTGCTCAAACATGGAAAGATCCACGCGCAAAAGCGTAATATCCAGGAAATACAGGATCTGCGCCACAGGCAAAATGCTGATAACAGCCAGCACGGAGCCCGAGATCGCAAGCAGCTTATAGCAGCGATTTAACCACTCGCGGGAGCGCATCAGATTGACGACCGGGAAATACACGGCGATCAATAACGCATATCCAACGCCGTATGCAATTGCATAGAAGCCGCTTTGCAGTATCACGCCCTGCAAAGCAAATACAGCGAGCAGCAACAGCATCATAAAATCGATCAGGCGCACGTACATGACGCGTCTGCCTCGAATGAGCTTATTGGCATAGCTGATCAGAGTGATCACGGTAATGCCAATCACGCACAGCATGGGGTATCCCGTCATCCACCACATCCAGATCGAGCCGCAAGCCAGCAGTACGCCGCACTCGGGAACGTACAGCACGGCAATTGCCAGAGCCAGAAGAACAGCGGCAATCGGTACCGTGACCGGATGGAAGAAGAAGGTCAGCGCGCCCGCTGCAATGCCAAAGATCAATGCCGCGTACACCATCAGGGTGCTGCCGCGTTCCTTTTCCTTCTCTTTCAGGGGCGGCTCCAGTCCAACGTACGAGCGAAGAATATTACCCACGATGCGGCTACCAAACGCAGCCGTGCTCAGCGGCTTGCCCGTTGCAAGCAGCGGCAAGGATGCAAACGCGATCACAATGCCGGCAACGCCCCAGCCAAGATCGCCCGCGTAGCTGACCGACAAGCGCTCTGCTACAAAGTACACCGCAGCACCAACGCCACCGTATATAAAGAAGAACATGCCATATACGTTTAAGGGACAATGCATAAAGAACCGGACAAGTCTATCCAGTATGCGCAGGATGACGCTACGCTCCATCCAGGATGCACAGCGCAGGCGCGCCTTGTGCATGGATTGACGAAGCTTACCATCCGGTGCACCCAGCACACGCAGGCAAAGCACGCTCCATCGATTTTCCAACGCATCATAGGAGGTTAAAAGACGGGCAGGAAGGCTGCCGATCAATAACGTATAGAGCCACAGCGACAAGCGATTAAAGAGATGAAAAAACAGCGAGCCAACCTTTTGCTTTTTCGGCGCAGTTTTTCGGTCGGTCAAAGCGCTCCCTCCTTTCAGTCGTGATTTTCTAAGAGATCAGGTCTTTGTTTTTGGGTCTTTTCGGTGGCTTTTTGCAGTCGCCACGCGTCAATATTGGCGTGGTGTCCCGAGATGAGTACGTCGGGCACCTTAACGCCGTGCCATTCATAAGGTCTTGTGTATTGGGGGTATTCCAAAAGTCCCGAGGAAATGCTTTCCTTTTCGTAGCATTCGGGATCGGCAAGCACGCCCTCGCAAAGGCGCGCCACAGCGTCCACCACAATGCAAGCGGGGATCTCACCGCCCGTGAGCACGTAATCGCCGATCGAAAGCTCTTCGTCCACGATCTCCTCAATTACGCGGCAGTCAATGCCCTCGTAGTGACCGCACAGCAGCACTAAATTATCGTACTGCGCCAGCTCCTCGGCTTTTTTCTGCGTCAGCACCTTGCCTGCGGGAGACATATAGATCACGCGGCGCGTGCCGGTAAATCCCTCCTCTGCCTGCTTGTGCAGCACGCCTTGGAAACAATTATAAACGGGCGGTGCTGCCATCAGCATGCCCTTACCGCCGCCGTAGGGCGTGTCGTCCACGCGGCGATGCTTGTCCTCGGAATAATCCCGGATCTGGTGGGTATGTACCTCGATCGCGCCACTTTTCTGCGCACGGCCGATGATGCTTTCGCCCAGCACGTAGCCAACCAGCTCGGGAAACAGGGTCATAATATCAAATCTCATGATCTTCCCTCTTATTTAGTCTTCCAGCATGCCGCCGATGGGGGCAACCAGAATGCCGCGCTCGGGATCAATGCCCTTGACGAATTCGGGAACGGCAGGCATCATGCGCTCACCGCTCGGGGTGTTGACCACGTAAATGTCGGCAGGTCCCTGGTCAAGCACCTCCGAGAGCTGTCCGTACACTTTGCCGCTCTCCACGTCTACGAGATCCAGACCGATCAGCTCTGCGATCAGATACTCGCCCTCGGGGATCTTCAGATCCTCTCTTGCGGCGTGAATGACCTTGCCGCGCAGCGCGTTTGCCGCTTCGACAGTGCCAATGCCCTCAATCTCGGCAAGCACGAACTGCTTGAACACCGACGCGCGGGTGACCTTGAGCTCCTTCATACCCTCCTTAGTGGGCAGATAAACTCTCTTCAATTTGGCAAGCACCGCAGGGGTGTTGCACCAGGATTCTATTTTGACAGCGCCCATAACGCCGTGGGTATTGACGATTTTTCCACATTCGGGAAATGCGATCAGTTTCATAAAAATTGTCCTTTACTTATAGTTAGATATATTATATCACATGTTTCGAAATAATGCAACACTTATTTTGCGTAAAAAAATTGGGCAGAGCCTTGCGGCTCTGCCCTTTTTTGCTATTTGCTTTACTTACCCTGTGCAAGCTCTGCCTTATGCTTTTCCATAAGCGCGTTGATCTTGGATACGGGATCGAGCAGCTCGCTGATGGTGGTGTCGTGGTTGAGCGTCTCGACGATGTAGGAAACGTACTTGGACATATCCACCTCCACGAACCATTTGCGGTCTGCCAGCTCGGGGCGGCGGTACACCAGGTTGGTGGACAGCACGCGGTCGATCACGCCGTCTTCAAACGCTTTGTCGAACTTAGCGCAGCCGTCGGTGAACAGACCGAAGGACGCGCACGCGAATACGCGCTTAGCCCCTCTGCTCTTGAGCTGAGTTGCAACGTCCAGGAGGGATTCACCCGAGGAGATCATGTCGTCCACGATCAGCACGTCCTTGCCGTGCAGATCCTGACCGAGGTACTCGTGTGCCTCGATGGGGTTCTTGCCGTTGACCACGACAGAGTAGTTACGGCGCTTGTAGAACATACCGATGTTCAGCCCCAGCACCGAGGAATAGTACATGCATCTCTGCATAGCGCCCTCATCGGGAGAGATGATCATCATGTGATCCTTATCGATCATGATATCGGGTACGCTGCGAACCAGCGCCTTGACCATCTGATAAGTAGGCTGCACGTCATCAAAGCCGTGGAGCGGGATCGCGTTACAAATTCTGGGGTCGTGAGCATCAAAGGTGATGATGTTGGAAACGCCCATTGCGCAAAGCTCCTGCAGCATCAGTGCACAGTCGAGCGACTCGCGTGCCTGTCTGCGGTGCTGTCTGCCCTCGTAGAGCATGGGCATGATCACGGTGATTCTTCTTGCCTTACCTGCAAGGGCTGCAATAATGCGCTTAAGGTCAGCGTAGTGATCGTCCGGGCTCATCGGAACGGTCATACCGTACATCTTGTAGGTCACGCTGTAGTTGAAAACGTCACAGATAATGTAAACGTCCTGACCGCGCATGGACTGCTTGATCAGCGCCTTTGCTTCACCCGTGCCGAATCTGGGACAGATAACGTTGACAAGGTAGGTATCATCCTGGGAAAGGCCGTGCCAATCCTTGAGATAATAATCCACCTTCTTTGCAAATTCCTCGCAGCCGCGCATACCGATCAGACTCAGATCGGCAAACTGTTTTTCCTTCATCATAATTTTGATCCTCCCCGTGCTTTATGCTGATTCTTAAAATGCTATTACTGCAGCTTGCAGAAGCGTGCGTACGCTTCATCCCATGCCTCGCGCTGTGCGCAGGGCTCGTAGTGCTTCATCTCAAAGGAGTTAGCCACTACGACTCTTGCCTCAGCCAAATCCTTGATCTCGCCCTGTGCAATTGCCTGGGATACCAGGTTACCGATAGCGGTTGCCTCCTCAGGACCTGCGCATACGGGAATACCGCAAGCGTCCGCGGTCATCTGAGACAGGAACTTATCCTTGGTGCCGCCGCCCACGACGTTGATCATGGTTGCGGGCTTACCCTGCAGTCTGCCAATGGTGTCTACGGTGTAGCGATACTTGAGAGCCAGAGACTCGTAAATGCAACGAACGACCTCGCCCACGGTTTCGGGTACGGGCTGACCGGTCATACGGCAGTAGTCGCGGATCTTCTCGGGCATGTTGCCGGGAGTGTTGAAGGTCTTGTAGTCCACGTTGATCAGCGAACGGAACGGCGTGCACTCCTTTGCCCAAGCTTCCATCTGAGCAAACGAGTAATCCTTGCCTTCTCTCTTCCACTGTCTTCTGGATTCCTGAATGATCCAAAGACCCATGATGTTCTTAAGGAAGCGGATGGTGCCCTCTGCGCCGCCCTCGTTGGTGAAGTTCGCTTCTCTGGTTGCATCGGTGATCAGCGGAGCATCCAGCTCAGCGCCCATGAGCGACCAGGTACCGGAGGAAATGTAAATGAAGTCCTTCTTGGTAGCAGGAACTGCGATAACCGCAGATGCGGTATCGTGAGACGCGGTGGTGTAAACCTGAATGCGGTTCTTACCAACCTCATCGGTAATGGAAGGCAGCAGACCGCCAAGGCAAGTGCCGGGCTCTACCATGGGAGCAAACTTGCTATCCGGAATGCCCAGCTTGGAGAGCAGCTCGGTTGCGATCTTTCTGGAGTTTGCATCCAGGATCATACCGGTGGAAGCAATGGTATACTCGGTAGCCATCTTACCGGTCAGGAAGTAGTTGAGCAGGTCGGGGATGAACAGCAGCTTGTCAGCTCTGTCAAATGCCTCGCCGTTGTCTCTCTTCTCTACAGCCAGCTGGTTGAGGGTATTGAAGTCGATTGCCTGAATACCGGTTACGTTGTAGATCTCTTCGGGGGATACGAAGTTCTTAACGTAATCGGTCACGTTTTCGGTTCTTGCATCACGGTAGTGGATGGGGTTTGCCATCAGTCTGCCGTTCTTGTCGATCATACCGTAGTCAACACCCCAGGTGTCGATACCCATGCTGGCGATGTCGTCGCCGTCAATGATGGTCTTGGTGATCGAGTTCTTGATCTCAAAGTAGATGCGCAGGATATCCCAGGTAAATCTTCCGTTGACGTACATGGGGTCGTTGGAGAATCTGTGATTCTCGCGCAAAGTCAGCTTTTCGCCGTCGAAGGAGCCAACGATACCTCTGCCGCTGGACGCGCCAAGGTCGATGGCAAGCATTTTTAATTCAGCCATAATACCCTCCCAAATGATTTTATAGGTTGACATAATTAGTGATAGTACATTATACCACAAAATTTGCAGAATAGTGTGAACTATCTGTGAACGATGCAGGGTTTTTAGAGTTTTTTTCAGAGGTTTTGCCGCAAGAAAAAACACCCGCGCAGGCAGGTGTTTTGTCTGTTTAAAGCAGCGCCAGAATCTCGGCGGCATTGGTGTCCGGCTTGACCTTGGGCATAACGTGGGTGATAATGCCCTGCTCGTCGATCAGAAAGGTGGTACGGTTAACGCCAAAGCTGAGCTTACCGTACAGCTTTTTCTCGCTCCATACGCCAAACGCGTCAATGGCAACGCGATCGGGGTCGGAAAGCAGGATAAACGGCAGGTCGTATTTCTGTGCAAACTTGACGTGCGAGGCGACGCTGTCGCGGCTGATGCCGATGACTACCACGTCCTTTTCCCGAAACTGCGCATACGCACCCGCAAAGGCACATGCCTGGCGCGTGCATCCCGGGGTGTTGTCCTTGGGATAGAAATATACGACTACCCTTTTGCCAAGGAAGTCGGAGAGTGAGACGGCGTTTCCGTCCTTATCGAAAAGTGTAAAATCCGGGGCTTTTTGTCCTACTGTCAGCATAATAACCTCCTAACTTTTGAAACCTCACCGTGGAGCACTGCTCCAAAAATGGGTTGGGACCCATTTTTAGGTGTGGTTTAGGCGCGAATGCATACTGAACAAGCGAGTAAAGTAAAACTTCGCGGCTATTTTTCTTCCAGACGCTTGCCGCACATGTGCTCGGGCGTCAGCTTCAGCAAAAGCGTGCCCTTGGCAAAGCGGTCGATCTCACGTTGAATAAACGCTTGGTCACTCGTGAATTGTCGGCTCATTGCCGTGCAGATATGCACCACGCGCTCAACGTCGTGCACCATTTCCACGCGTCCGAACACCACCACGCTGCGCACAAGCAACGCCCAATCGCCGGGGATGGGAGTTCCCTGCTCGGTCACGCAAAAGCATACCTTATCCGACTTGGCAAGCGATTCGGTGCGGTGGCTCTCGGTTCTTTTGCCGGTATGGAAATACAGGCAGCCGTCCTCCGGATTGTAATAGTAGTTGATGGGCGCGGCATAGGGGTAGCCGTCGTCACCGTTGACGCTCAGCACGCCTCTCTTTTGCTCGCGCAAAACGGAAATGCAATCCTCTTTTGATAGCTGCTTGCTCTGTCGAACCATGGGACGAAACATTGTGAAATCTTCCTTTCTCGTTTTTTACAGTATAACACAAAAGTAGCGGATCCGTCAAGCAATATTGACAGTTTTTCTCATATGTGGTATAATCGTATCAATACAAGCAAAGGACGGTACTATCATGCAATACAGAGTTTTGGGAAATACGGGACTGATGGTCAGCGAGATCGGCGTAGGCGGCGAGTGGCTGGAGCGGCACAATGCCGAGGAGGTCAAGGCGGTCATGGACGAATGCTTTGCGCAGGGCATCAACATTGTGGACTGCTTTATGTCCGAGCCCAACGTGCGCACCAATATCGGTAGCGCCATCAAGGACAATCGCGAAAAGTGGATCGTACAGGGGCACGTGGGCTCTGCCTGGCGTGACGGACAGTACGTACGCACGCGCGACATGGACGAGGTCAAGGCGGCGTTTGCCGATCTGCTGGCACGTTTTCAGACCGATTACATCGACCTTGGCATGATCCATTTCGTGGACAAACTGGAGGATTGGAGGACCGTGCTGGAATGCGGATTTATGGATTACATGATCGAGCTGAAGGCATCGGGTGCCATCCACCACATCGGTCTTTCCACGCATAACACCACCATTGCGCGCCTGGCTGTGGAGCACGGTGCAGTTGAGGTGATCCTGTTCTCGCTCAACCCCGCATACGACCTGCTGCCCCCTACCGAAAACATTGACGATTTCTTTGTGGAGGAATACGACGCAAAATTTGCAGGCATTGACAAGGAAAGAGCCGATCTTTACAAGCTTTGCGAGCAAAAGGGCGTGGCGATCACGGTCATGAAGGGGCTTGGCGGCGGCAGACTGCTGGATGCCAAGCGTTCGCCCTTTGGCGTGGCGCTGACCCCTGTGCAATGCCTGCACTATGCCCTGACCCGCCCTGCGGTTTCCAGCGTGCTGATCGGCTTTGACAACGTTTCGCAGATCCCCGCATCGCTGGCTTACGAGAGCGCGACCGAGGATCAGAAGGACTACGCCACCGTGCTTGCAAACGCGCCCAGACACGCCTACAGCGGACAGTGCACCTATTGCGGACATTGCAAGCCCTGCCCTGTTAACATTGATATTGCCATGGTCAACAAGCTCTACGACCTGGCGACCATGCAGGAGGACGTGCCCGCATCGGTCAAGGAGCATTACGTCCATCTCGATGCCCACGCGGATGATTGCCTTGGGTGCGGCGCGTGCGAATCCCGCTGCCCGTTTGACGTGCCGGTCATTGAGAAAATGAAGACCACGGCGGAGTTGTTCAAATAAAATTCGGGAGATCCCTTGCGGGGATCTCCCTTTTCTTTTACCAGATAAACGGTATCATTCTATATTTGACTTTTTGCTTATACTCTGCGTAGCCGTCCAGCTCCGCACTCAGCACCTTTTCCTCGTTGAGAATGCGGACTGCGATCAGCACCGCATACCAGCCGAACACGCAAAGCCCCCAAAGCGATTGCAAAATCAGCGGCATGGGCAAAAACATGAGTAGCGTGGCAAGATACATGGGGTGGCGCACCACACCGTAAAGCCCCGTGCTGACCACACTTTGCCCCTCTTGTACCCCAATGGTGCGCGAGAGATACGCATTTTCACGCATGACCTCGGCATACATGCCGTAGCCGATCAGAAATATGACGGCGGCAGCGATCATCAGCCAAGTGGACACGTGCGACCAGCCAAAGCGAAAATCCAGCGCGCACAGCACAAAGCCGCCCACAAAGACAAGTCCCGCCAGCTTGACCACGCCCTGCTGCGTTTTTTGCTTTTCCTTGCTATCCAGACGCTTGGCAAGCAGATCAGGCGCGCGAAATAGCATGACCACGCCCATGACCAGCATGGGCAAAAACAGCACACCCATAAACAACCACGCGCCGGGGTACGCAAGCGTCCACGCGGGCAGCAGCAAAAGCGCCGCCACCAGCACCACGCCAAGCAGATATTTAATCAAGCCCGAAACTGCTAATTTTCCTTTATTCATTGCTTCCATTCCTCCACGTCAGCATCTCCCGGCAATACGGGCGATAAAAGGCTTTCGTACAGCGCCTCTCCAATGTATTCCTTTGCCTGATCGATCCATTTTTGCTCGTTTTCGGTCCACAGATCGATCATGGCATAGCAGATCTTTTTGTAGTCACCGGGGGCGATCAAAAGGTGAATATCGTCCGCATAGCCCTTTTCGTAGCGCAAGCCCAGATGCAAGCCGCCCTCATCGCCCAGCGGCATGTCGGCATAGCGGTTGATCAGAAACAGATCGATATTGGGGCAATTGCGCAGCTTTTGCATGCACAGCACGAACGCATATGCGCCCTTGTTTTCGGATTCGGGGTCGTTGTAATCGGTATGGAAGCCCTGCTCGTCGCACACGATGCGGCGCGACTTGCCGCGATAAAGGAGCTGCGGCAGCTCCACAAGCGCCTGCAGCATTTCAATGTTCTTCATGGTAATGCGCGGCGTGTTCCAATCGTAGGTGGCGGTGGTGTCGTGGTAAAAATCCGGCTTGGTAAGGTTTTCGGGGTACGGATGCGCCGCAATGCCCCAATCAAAATCACCGTCGCGCCTGCAATACTCGGCAAGGTACGCAAGGCACGCGCGCCCGTGGTACATATGCATCGGCTCGTCCTTAAGCGCGGTGGCAAAATAGTGGTCAAGCGACATATTCACACGCGAATTAGCATTGTATTTGCGTGCGATCAGGTGCGCCAGACGCAAGGACACGGTATATTCCTCCATAAACGCCGCGCAGGTCATTGCGCCCATGTTGTGCCAGGTATCCTGGGCGTTGATCTCGTTGCCCACGTCCATGACGTCGCTGCAAAACAGCGGGCTTGCGGCATCCATATAGCGTGCGCAGATAAAATCGATAAAGGCGCAGTACATCCAAAGCCCCTGCTCGGTGCGCAGATTGAACGCGCTCATTTGCTCATTAAAACCGGTCGATTCGTAGCCCGGGTGCCCGATGATCTTGGTCAGCGCATCGTCCGAGCCCTTGAGGCGATAGGAAAAACGGTTGATCATGCGGATCAGGCACGGCACGCCGCGCTCAATGCAGGGCTGCATGAGGCGATCATACAGATCCATGGTGGGCTTATCAAAATAATAGGTCTGTCCGCAAAAGGTGTGCGCAATGCTTCCCTCGGTCTCCAGCGTCTGAATCCAGGGGCTGTTGATCTCGGTCATCATCGCCCCCATGCCAAGATAGTCGATATCCTCTGCTGTGGAGGTTACCCAGGTGCCAACGGGGCGCTTGACCGCAAACGGTGCGGGCGCGCACGCCGAGCATGCGGGCGTCATATCGGTGACGTAGCGCACGCCATCCAGAATCTCACCGCCAACCACCGCTTCAAAGCGGCAGATCAGCAGATCCAGGTCTCCCGCAAAGCGCTCAAACACAATGCTGCGCTTTTGCTTTTTCTCGGTCACCGCCACGATCCTGCCGTGATGGACGCGGCGCGCATCCCCCGTTACCAGCGGCAATCTCGCCTCGGCATACACCTTGGAGACCAAGGGCAGCTCGGGAATGAGCAGCTCGATCTGCGTAGGGGTCGCGATAATTTGCTCCACTCTCATTGTCATTCCTCCAAAAAGGTTACCAGCTCGTCCATATTCTTGCGCTTTTTGGGGCGCAGCTTGTCATCCGCCTTGGCATATCCCAACGTGATCACCAGGCGCACGGGGTACGAAAGACCGCAGATCTTACGGATGGCGGCATCGTCCAGCCAACCGAGAATGCATGTCTCCAGCCCTTGCGCGGTGGCTTCGGCAGTCAGGTATGCGGTCATGATGCCAATGTCGATGGATCGATAATCGTTATGCTTGAGCTTTGCACCTAAAGCAGCGGTTTTGTTATAATTCTCCTCGGAAATCACCAGCAGCACGGGTGCATCGGTGGCGAATTTATTCATGCCCATGCCCTGCACTTCTTTTGCTACCTTAGCAGCAGCTGCACCGCGACAGACCGTGATATGATAGGGCTGCGCATTGCATGCAGAGGGGGCAAGACGTGCGGAGGCTAAAATAGCATCTAACTTTTCCTGTTCGACCGCTCTTGCCGCGTCATAGCTGCGGCAGGATTGGCGCGTATTGGCAATTTCGGTGAAATTCATATAGATTCTCCTTTACAAAGTAAAGTATGCAACAACCCACGGCAACCGTCGGTCACGTCGCGGTATGTGGTGGCAAAATCTCTGGTGTACCACGGGTCGGCAACGTCACCTCCGCGGTCGGTATAATCCATCAGCTTGCAAATTTTCCCCTGCGCGTCACCGCCCAGGATACGGTGCATATTGCGGATATTGGCACTGTCCATGCCCACAAACAGGTCGTATTTGTCATAATCGGCGCGTGTCAGCTGCACGGCACGCTTACCCTCGCAGGAGATGCCGTGCTTTGCAAGCTCTGCCTTGGCGGGCGGATAGACGGGGTTGCCCACGCCGCCCCAGATCTCCTCGGTGCTGGTGGCGCTTGATGCGATCACAAACTGATCGGCAACGCCCCGTTCCGACACCATCTTTTTCAGCACGAATTCCGCCATGGGACTGCGGCAGATGTTGCCGTGGCAGACGAACATAATACGGGTCATACTCTTCCCCTCACTTTCTATGCTTATTATAGCACGAACCCCGCACGTTTTCAAGAGAATCGCGCCAAAAAAGAACGGCAAGCACGCAGCTTGCCGTTCTTTTTATGATTACTTTTTGAAAGCGCCTTCTGCTTCCAGCTCGTTATACTTATCAATAGCCGCCTGGATAATGACCTTTGCTTCTGCTGCGCTGTGCAGCTCCTTAACAGCGGTCTGCTTGTTCTCCAACTGCTTGTACACGATGAAAAAGTGCATAATTTCATCAAATACGTGCGCGGGCAGCTCATCCAGCGAGGTAACTTCACGGTAGGTAGGGTCGTTGCAAGGCAGGGCGATGATCTTATCGTCCAGCTTACCGCCGTCAATCATTCGCACCACGCCGATGGGATATACGTCAATCAGCGTCATGGGATAGATCGACTCGCCGCAAAGCACCAGCACGTCCAGCGGGTCTCCGTCGTCCGCATAGGTGCGCGGAATAAAGCCGTAGTTTGCGGGATAGTGCGTTGCGGTATACAGGATTCTGTCAAGACGGCAAAGACCGGTCTTCTTGTCCATTTCATACTTACACTTGCTTCCCTTGGGGATTTCAATGACACCCGTAAATTTGTCAGGGGTGATCTCTGCGGGATCGATGTCATGCCAAATGTTCATAATAACCTCCATGCCGCTCATGGCGGCGTAAATAGTTTTGAAACTTCACCGTGGAGCTTTGCTCCAAAAATGGGATGGGACCCATTTTTAGGTGAGGTTTATGCGTGAATGCATACTGAACAGAACAGGTTCCTGCGCTTTCACGCTAAGCCTCCTTATTTTACATAGTCAAATTCAAAGTCGTAAATCGCAACGGTGTCACCGTCACGGCAGCCTTTCTTTTCCAGCGCCTCAAATACGCCGCTCTTCTGCAGTACCTTCTGGAAGTAATTGAGCGATTCGTAATCGCTGAAATTGATAGTACCCATCAAGTTATACAGCCATTCGCCCTCCACGTAATATACGCCGTGGTCATAGGTAATGGTCGTATCCTTACCGCCGCCCACGTATGCGTCTTCCTCTGCATACTCGGCTGCGTAAATGGTCATGGGCGGCAGATCCACCAAGCGATCCGCTACGCGGCGGATCATTTCGGGAAGTCCCTGCCCTGTTGCCGCAGATACGTACATCAGCTCCCAGCCGTTTTCCTTGACAAACGCCTCAAACGCTTCCACGTCCACCTGCTCGGGATCCAGCACGTCGATCTTGTTGGCAATAATGATCTGCGGACGGGTGGCAAGCTCGGGCGAATAACGCTGCAGCTCGGTATTGATGGTCTTGATGTCTTCAATGGGATCTCTGTATTCTACGGACGCAACGTCTACGACGTGCAAGAGCAGACTGCAACGGTCTACGTGGCGCAAAAAGGCGTGTCCCAGACCCGCACCGTCTGCCGCGCCCTCGATCAGACCGGGAATGTCCGCCGCCACAAAGCCGCTCTCACCGCCCGTGCTGACCACACCCAGATTGGGAGACAGCGTGGTAAAGTGATAATCCGCGATCTTGGGCTTTGCCGAGCTGATGCGTGCCAGAATGGACGACTTGCCTACGCTGGGATAGCCGATCAGACCAACGTCCGCCAGCATCTTAAGCTCCAGCAGCACTTCCTTTTCCTGACCGCGCGTGCCGCTCTTGGCAAACTGCGGTACCTGTCTGGTGGGGGTGGCAAAGTGCTTATTGCCCCAGCCGCCCTTACCGCCGCGGCAGCAGATAAAGTCTGCGCCGTCGTTCTCGGACATGTCGTGAATGACCTTGCCGGTTTCAACATCCTTGATCAGCGTTCCGGGCGGAACCAGCACCACCGCATCCGCACCGGTTGCACCGTGGCACTTTGCGCCCTTACCGTCACCGCCGCGCTCGGCGATGAACTTGCGCTGATAGCGGAATGCCAGCAGCGTGTTTGCACCGGGATCGATGCGGAACACCACGTTACCGCCCTTACCGCCGTCGCCGCCGTCAGGTCCGCCTGCAGCTACGTATTTTTCACGGCGGAAGGACACGGCGCCGTTGCCGCCGTCACCCGCCTTGAGATATACCTTTACGTTATCGATAAACATAGTTAAATCCTTTCAGTATCAGCCTTTATCGTCACCCTTTTGACGAATGATCAGCTTAATAGGCGTACCGCGGAAGCCGAAGGTATCGCGCATGCAGTTTTCCAGGTATCTCTGGTACGAATAGTGGAACAGTTCAATGTTGTTACAGAAAATAACAAACGTAGGAGGTGCTACGCTGATCTGCGTCATGTAGTAGATCTTCAGTCTTCTGCCCTTATCCGTAGGAGGCTGCGTACGCATGGTCGCCTCGGCAAGCACGTCGTTGAGCATGCCGGTCGAGATACGCATATTCGCCTGGTTGTGCACGTAGTTGATGTGCTCGTAGATATTGGGGATCCTCTGTCCGGTCTTGGCAGATACGAATACGATGGGCGCGTAAGGCATATACGCCAGCGCAGTTCTGATCTTATCGGTGTACTCCTTGACCGTGCTATTGTCCTTTTCAATGGCATCCCACTTGTTGACCACAATGATGGTTGCCTTGCCTGCCTCGTGTGCAATGCCCGCAATCTTCTCGTCCTGCTCGGTAATACCGGTGGATGCATCGATCATCAGCAGGCATACGTTGGCGCGTTCCACCGCCATGTGTGCACGCAGCACGCTGTACTTTTCGATCTTATCGTCAATCTTTGCCTGGCGGCGAATGCCTGCGGTATCAATAAAGGTGAATTTGCCCCATTCGTTTTCCACGTGGGTGTCCACCGCGTCACGCGTGGTGCCCGCAATGTTGGAAACGATCATGCGCTCCTGACCGATAAAGCGGTTGATGATCGAGGATTTGCCCGCGTTGGGCTTACCGATGACCGCAACCTTGATGCTGTCATCCTCTTCCTCTGCCTCATCCCAATCGCCCAGAGCGTCCATGCAAGCGTCCAAGAGGTCACCCGAGCCGGTACCGTGGATCGAGGACACCGCAATGGGGTCGCAAGCAAAGCCAAGCTCGTAGAACTCGTAGAACTCGTAAGGCAGGTCACCAATGCGGTCGCACTTGTTGATGCAAGGCACGATGGGCTTGCCGCTCTTCTTGAGCATAACGGCAATGTCGCGGTCGTTTGCAGTCAGCCCGGTGCGCACATCACACATGAACACGATCACGTCCGCATCGTCAATTGCTACCTGCGCCTGCGTCTTCATCTGCGAGAGAATGATGTCGTCGGTCTTAGGCTCAATACCGCCCGTATCGATCACGGCAAGCTTCTTGCCTCTCCATTCGGTCTCGCCGTAAATACGGTCGCGGGTCACACCGGGCACGTCCTCCACAATGGAGCGACGCTCGCCGATCAGTTTATTAAACAGGGTCGATTTTCCCACGTTGGGGCGACCCACAATTGCAATAACAGGTTTTGCCATCTCTTTTCGTCTCCTTTACTCACACAATTTTACACCAAGCACCGACTCGATAAAGCCGACGCCGTCATTCGCCGAGGGGTACACCGGCACGCCCAGAATTTCGGAAAGCTGCGCGACTGTCATGTCGTCAAGCAACGTATCCTCGCCTGCACGCAGGGTATTTTCGGGGATCAGCACGCAATCGCCAAGCGATTTGCCAGCAAGCTGCTCGGAAATATCCTTACCCGTCAAAAGACCTGCCACAGTGACCGACTCGCCAAAGAAGTGATTGATCACGCGATGCACGCTTATCGAAAGCCCTTCAAAGTGCTGCTCCAGCTGCTCTGCCAGCGCACAAATGGTGCTGTATGCGGCGGCACCCGTCACCACGCTGACGCTTCGGGGGGCTATAAATTTCTCTTTGTATTCGTCGGCATACTCCAGCTCGGTCTGCACCTCACTTGTCAGCGAGGTGATCATGCCAACGCCGTTTTCGATCTGATCGTAATCTCCGTAATACGCTTCCCCCGGCAGCGGCAGTCCCGCAGAGAGGTAAAGCTCGTCCGCACAGCAGAAAATACGCTTGCCGTATGCTTGCTCGCACGCCTCTCCCACGCGGTCTACCTGCGCAATGATCGCAGCGCATTCCTCGGGGGTATAGGGCGTAAGCGGATACAGCTTTTCGCGGTGGCGCGTCAAGCCTGCGGGCACGATGGACACCGAGGACATGGCAGGATAGAGCGCGAGCAGATCCTGCAGGGTACGATCCAGCTCGGCGCCGTCGTTAATACCGCGGCAAAGCACGATCTGACCGCACAGCGTAATGCCTGCATCGGCAAGCTTACGCAGATAGGAAAGCACCTCACCCGCGCGCTTATTATGCAGCATAAAGCAGCGCAGCTCGGGATTGGTGGTATGCACCGAAACGTTGACCGGGCTGATATGCATTTCGATAATGCGATCAATATCGCGCTCGTGCATATTGGTCAGGGTCACGTAATTGCCGTGCAGGAAGGAAAGGCGGGAATCATCATCCTTGAAATAAAGCGTTTCGCGCATGCCGCCGGGCAGCTGATCGATAAAGCAGAAGATGCATTTATTCTCGCAGCGCTGTTTCTTATCCATAAGCGGCGTTTCGAAATCCAGCCCGATGTCGTCATATTCGCGCTTATGCAGCGTAACGGTCAAAAGCTCTGGACCGCGGTGCAAAAGCAGCGTGACGGTAGTATTTGCCAAGTGAAAACGGTAATCCAGCACGTCACGGATCTCTCGATCGTTGATCGAGATCAGCACGTCGCCGACTTGTACGCCGTGGCGTTCTGCACGGCTTCCCTTTTCCACGCCCGTAATGGTTACCATTCTCATCCCTCCTTTGGGCATAGTTATACATCTTATCATTGTATTATAACACATTATTATGCGTTTGTCAATTGGTTAAAAAATACAAAAGAGAGTGCTTTGAACACTCTCTTAGGGTCATAATCAATCAGTAGCGGATTCAGATTTTTCCTTTGACCTTGATTTTTACTTTTTTCTTAGTCATCTATCACCAAATACAAAGTTTGCTAATGCAATGAATCGTTGTTGTAGGGGAGGATATTATCCTCCCGCACGCAAACGATTTGTGAGAGGATTACCCAAACGGAAGTCCCATCTCATCGCGGGCGGGAGGATAATATCCTCCCCTACAAACATAGGCGTCAGTTAACTGTTGATGCGAGGTGTGAGCAAACCGTTTCCGTTCTTTTTTGACGGAGTAGCCGCAAAAGAAGAACATATTTGCTTCGCAAATCAAAACGGCGTATAGGATTGTTTCGCTCGTTGCGACGAGCGACTTGGGGCCCTGCCCCAAGTCCCCGGTCGCTTTTTGAAAAAAGCGACACCAAAACTTTTCAAAAGAGGTTTCATGTGGGGCAAAAAAAGGACAGAGCACTTCAGCTCTGCCCTTTTGATTTTACACGGTGTGGATGCCGTTTGCCTTGTCGGCATTGGCGTCTACGCCGTACTTTTGGTTCTTTCTGTACTCAAAGAACTTGAGCGCGATCTGCTCGAACAGCGCAAAGGACAGCACGTCCTCGTCCTGCTCTACAAGACCTGCGGGAATGCGCGCACGCAACGCGTCCAGTTCGGGCGCAAGATCGTCTGCAGGTCTGTAAGTAATGCGCTGTGCATCGCCTACAATGCTCTTGGCAAACGCTTGGTCGATTTCCATGGGAGTCTTACCGTACTTGCCAAGCACAATATCCTTGAATTCCTTGGTCACGGTCTTGTAACGCTCGCCCATAATGACGTTGTACACAGCCTGCGTACCCACGATCTGCGAGGAGGGGGTAACCAGAGGAGGATAACCAACGTCTGCTCTGACGCGCGGTACTTCCTCAAGCACCTCGGTCAGCTGGTGCGATCTGCCCGCATCGGACAGCTGCTTCATCAGGTTGGAAAGCATGCCGCCGGGCACTTGGTACAGCAGCGCATTGACGTCTACTGCCAGCGCCTTGGGATTGAGCTGACCCGATGCCAGATATTTCTCACGCAGGGGAGCAAAATACTTGGACACCTTGTTCAGCTGCGCCAGATCCAAGCCCGTATCGTAGGGTGTTCCCTGCACGGCTGCCACAAAGGTCTCTGTGGGAGGCTGCGAGGTACCCATTGCCATGGGAGAGATAGCGGTATCCACCACGTCCACGCCTGCCTCTGCTGCCTTGAGTAGCGTCATGGAAGCAAGACCTGCCGTGTAGTGCGTGTGCAGCTGCACGGGCAAGGAGGTGCTTGCCTTGAGCGTCTTGACCAGCTCGTAAGCATCATAGGGCTTAAGCAGACCTGCCATGTCCTTGATGCAGATCGAATCTGCGCCCATCTCCTCCAGCTGCTTTGCGTACTTGGCATAGTAATCCATGGTGTACACGGGGCCGGTGGTATAGCTGAACGCCGCCTGCACGTGACCGCCCTCGCGCTTTGTCGCATCAATCGCGGTCTTTAAGTTACGGGGATCGTTGAGTGCGTCGAAAATACGAATGATATCAATGCCGTTTGCAATGCACTTCTGCACAAAGTATGCCACCACGTCATCCGAATAATGGCGATAGCCCAGAATATTCTGACCGCGGAACAGCATTTGCAGCTTGGTATTCTTGACGTGCGCACGAATGGCACGCAATCTTTCCCAGGGATCTTCATTGAGGAATCGCATGCAGGAATCAAAGGTTGCGCCGCCCCACGCCTCAAGCGAGTGGTAGCCTACCTTATCCATTTCCTCCAAGATCGGCAGCATTTCCTCGGTGGTCATTCTTGTCGCAATGAGTGACTGGTGAGAGTCACGCAATACGGTTTCTGTAATTTTGAGTTGAGCCATAATCTATAATTCCCTTTCTTATGCAAACATAGACAGGAACACGCCTGCCGCAACTGCAGAGCCAATTACGCCCGCGACGTTGGGGCCCATGGCATGCATCAGGAGGAAGTTGGAGGGATCCGCCTTCTGACCCTCGATCTGCGACACACGCGCCGCCATGGGAACTGCGGAAACGCCCGCAGAGCCGATCAGAGGATTGATCTTGCCGCCCGTGATCCAGTTCATGATCTTTGCGGTGATCAAGCCGCCGCAGGTGGAGATGCAGAATGCAACCAAGCCGCAGAAGATGATCAGCAGCGTTTCAAAGCGCAAAAAGTTGGCTGCACTTGCCGTAGCACCTACGCTGATGCCGAGGAATACCGTCACGATATTCATCAGCTCGTTCTGCACGGTCTTGGAAAGACGCTCGGTCACACCGCATACGTTGAGCAGGTTACCAAACATCAAGCAGCCAATCAGCGTCAGCGCGTCGGGCACGATCATGCCGACGACAACGGTTACCACGATGGGGAAAATGATCTTTTCCAGCTTGGAAACCTGACGCAGGTTGCTCATTTTGATCTGTCTTTCCTTTTTGGTGGTCAAAAGACGCATAAAGGGAGGCTGGATCATGGGAATGAGCGCCATGTAGCTGTACGCCGCGATAGCAATCGCGCCAAGCAGCGAGGGAGCAAGCGTTTTGGTAACGGTGATGGCGGTAGGGCCGTCTGCGCCACCGATAATACCGATCGCAGCAGCAGCCTCAAGTCCAAACATTGCAGAAAGCAGAGCCGCCGAGAACGCCACGAACACGCCAAGCTGCGCACCCGCACCGATCAAGAGGCTCTTGGGATTTGCGATCAGGGGAGTAAAATCGGTCATCGCACCGATGCCGATAAAGATCAGACAGGGGTAAATACCCAGCTTTACGCCAAGGTAGAGCAGGTCAAGCAGACCGCCATGGTGCAGCACTTCCATATAATCCACGGATTCCGCAATAAAGAAATCCAGGTGGAACATGCCTGCGCCGGGCAGGTTGGTCAGCAGCATACCGATGGCAATGGGCAAAAGCAACAGCGGCTCAAACTTTTTGCCAATAGCAAGATAGATGAGCACGAAGGAAACCAGCAGCATGACTACCGTCTGCCAGCAATTTACGTCAAACGCCCACGCTTGGTCTGCAAGCGAAAACAAACCTTCACCCTCGGCAACCTTGAAGAACAGCTGCCAAATACCCGTGCCTGTCAGAAATTCTAACAAACTGTCAAGCATAATGTCGTTCCTTTCGGGCTTAGTTCATGGTGATCAGCACCTGATCAGCGGCAACTGCAGTTCCCTGCGCAACCTCAACCGATGCAACCGTGCCGTCCTCGGGTGCAAAGATCTCGTTCTCCATCTTCATAGCTTCCAGTACTGCAACAACAGTGCCCTTGGCAACCTTGTCGCCGGTCTTTACGTTGACCTTGAGAATGTTACCGGGCATGGGTGCCTTTACCTGAACGCTGCCCTGTGCGCCTGCTGCCTTTTTGGGAGCGGGAGCTGCCTTGGGAGCGGGAGCAGTCTTGGGAGCTGCTGCGGGTGCGGGGGCTGCGCCCTCGGTGACCTCTTCTACAACGACGTCATAAGCCGTGCCGTTTACGGTGACAGTAAATCTTTTCATGTTAAGTACCAAACCCTTTCTCAATTCTGTTTGTTCCAAGCGCCGCCCTTACGCGTAAAGGACACGACGCGAAATCCGCTTGCAAATTGACCGTTGTATTCCTCGCTCTGCAGCATAGCGGCAATGGCTGCCGTAATGGCTGCCACGATCTCGCCCTCGTCCTCCTCGGGCTCAGTAACCGGTACAGGCTGCTCCACGGGAGCTGCCGCTACCTCGACTGCCTTGGCGAGTGCTGCCTTTTTGGCTTCTTTCTTTGCGGGAATATCATGCAAAAAGACCTTCATCAAAGCCACAACACCCCACAGAATGCTCAGCACAAGGAAGATCATGACCATGCCCTGCACCGATACCAGCGCAGCATACTCGATTCGTTTTGCCGAGAAGAAGCCGCCAAGCTCTTGGTTGGTGGGATTTTTTCGTTCGCTTTGGGCTTCGGTCACCGCGGTATCCACCTCGGCAGCCTCGGTGTCGTCTGCGGCTGCAACGCCAAGCACGCACGTGCCAAGCAGCAGCACAAGCACCGACAAAAGCGCCAAAAGCCTTGTCCATATCGTTATTTTCATATCTTCCTCCTAATATCAGAGAGGCAGATTGGCATGCTTGCGGGTAAAGGCACCTTCTGCCTTACCCTCCAGCATGTAAAGTGCTGCACAGATGCGTGCACGCAGCTCCTCTGCGGGAATGATATCGTCAATATCGCCCTTCTCTGCCGCTGCCTGCGCGCTTGCCTTGGTTGCCTTATATTCTGCTTCGACCTCGGCTCTGGATCTATTTGCCGTGATCTCATCGTTATAAAGGAATGCTACGGCTGCCGTGGGATCCATGGCACTGATGCACGCCTCGGGGAGTGCCAGAGCCAGATCCGCACCCTGTGCGCGGCTGCCAAGCAGCGTAAATGCCGCACCGTATGCGTTACCGGTCACCACAGTCACCTTCGCGCAGCTTGCGGTGGCGTATGCTCCCGAAAGTGCACCGTATGCCTTTGCGCCGCAAGCAGTACACTTGGGAGCAATGCCCTCAGAATCCACCAGTGTCAGCACGGGGATATGGAAGCTATCACACAGATTGATCAGCTTTGCCGCGCGGCGCGCGCCCTTATGCGTCAGCTTACCGCCGTTCTGTGCGCGGTCGGTGGCGATCACGCCAACCGTCACGCCGCCAATCGTAGCAAGTGCCTGCAGCATGCCGTCCTGTTTCTGCTCTCCAAGCAAGAGCACGTTGCCCGCGTCACAAATATCGTCCAGCAGCGCACGGGTATCCTGCGCGTCTGCCACGACGGCACGCTCTGCGGGATCTGCGACCTGCACAACTGCGCAATCTTTATTATTGGCGGGCAGCAGCTCAACCAGCTTTCCGGCAGCTGCAAACGCCTCGTCCTCAGTCTTGCAAAGCAGATCGGCGTCGGGGGTCTCGTCGTTCTCTGCCGTCAGGTACACCTTGGCACTATCCACCGCGATCTGCACGTCAAACATACCTGCTGCTACGGCGCAAAGTCCCGTGCAGCTGCCCGAGATCACGCTGATCTGGGGAATGATGCCGGACGCTGCGCTGATGGCTCCCAGCAGATCGCCGTAAGCAGACAGGACGCCGCTGCCCTGGGGCACCAAAGCACCTGCACTGTCAAACACACCGATCACGGGTGCGCCTGCGCTCATTGCCATTTTGTAAAGCGCGACAATCTTTTTCGCGCCGGTTGCATCAAATGCGCCCTTCATTCTGTCGCCGTCCTGCACGAAAGCGAAAGCCAGCTTGCCCTCTATCGAGCCGTAGCCGCAGATCACGCCCTCATACTCCTCGGCACATCCCGCACGCTTGATGTACGCGCCCGTTTCCACAAACGTGCCCGCATCAAACAAAAGCGCGATTTTTTCATTGCCCTTGGTTTGCGTTCTTTCCATTCGGAAGTCCTCCAGGTTACCCAATTAATTGCGGTGAATATTGCCGTTTGTCAACCAATAACAAACACTCCCACCAGTTTACTTCCATCATAGCAGATTTATGGCATTTTGTCAAGAAAAATCTACGATAAATAAAAAAAGTTGCGCACTTTGGCGCAACTTTTTCGCTATTAAAACAAGGCCTTGGTAACGGCGTCCACCGCACCGCTGCTGACGTTACACTTAAGTACGTAAGCGGGCACGTGCTCCACCGTGTGGTGAAGCAGCTCGACAAACTTATCCGCCGTGTCGCGGTTGGCGGGCGGCAGGATCTGCTCGCTGATTCGGTGGGTAAATTCCTCTTTATCCACGGGCGTAATTTCATTGGTCTTGGCTTGCTCCAGGAACACAACGGCATTGAGCTCTGCAGAGGTATTGGTCTGCCAGCCCTCCTTACCGCACCATGGCGTGCCGTAGGCAATCAGCTTTCCGTCACGCAATGCAAGCAAGGGCTTATCACCGTTGATCACGGTCACTTCCTTGCCAAACGCCTCCCGCCAAAGCGAGATATGCGTGCTCTTGCCTGTGCCGCGCGTGCCCGAGAAGGCAATGCACTTGCCGCGGTACGAGATCACGGCAGAATGGAACAGATACGCATCATACTCCGCCATCTTGCGGCAAAGCTGACGGTTGATCAGGTAGCTTTCCGCCATAGGCGCGGTCAGATTCCAGGTAGCACCCGAGAGCATGCGATGCACCTCGTCACTTGAAACCTGCACGCGGAATGCGGGCGGCTCGTCCTCTTTGATGATATAGTCACGGCAAACGTCCTCAACAAATCCGTAGCGATTGTCGATCTCTACGCAAACGTCTGCAACTTTGATACGAAACATAGGTAGTCTCCTTTCGGATCAAGGGTCAAAAGCAAAAGGCGGGAGTTCCCCGCCCTTTGGTCATTCCATGTACATGCTGTCCACGTGTGCCTGTACGTATTTGAGCATTTGCTTTTGGATGTAGGCACGGTTGTCCATAAAGAAGCGGCTGATCTTTTCAATATTGTCCGCGTGATGCTCGCGCAGGAACACCAGCGTAGCTCCAAGCTGTGCATCGTCGTTATCACTGAGTGCATCGCAGATCGAAGAAATGATCGCAACGTCCGCAGTTGTAAACAGGCGCCAATACTCGGGGCTGTTATGTACGGTCAGGTCGTAGATCATCTTATATGCCATCAAGGGTCTGTACACGTCGTTCTTGCCAAAGCGTGTATCCTCGCTGCCAACCAGGTTTGCGCTCCATACCTGACGCTCGGAGGAAGCCATACGGGACATGAAGTAGGTCATGCGCTTGTTGACAGTCTCAAAGGTCAGCTCGCCGGGCTTGATATTTCTGCCGGTATTTTTATCATACAGGAAGAAATGCTTGGTTACGGTGGTAGTCAGCATTGCCAGATACATGACAAGTCCGCCAAGGGCTAAGAACAGTACGGCAGCTATAATCAGCATGACCTTGAACAGAACGCCGCCTGCTTCGTCAAAGGTACCTGCAAACGCCCAAACCGCGCTCACAACGGCAATCAGCAAGCTCACAGCGCCTGCAACCAGCAAAATCGTCGGCAAATATTTCTTCAAAGAATCCATAACATCTTCCTCTTTTCCAGGGTAATCGGTCTATGAAAATGCGAAATTTTCGCAATATATATCGACACAGCATGATTATAACACAAAATATGCTCTTTTGCAAGAGATTTTTCAAAATTTCCCGAAACAAAACACAAAAGCAGGGGCAAGCCTTCAGGCTCCCCCCTGCTCTTTTGAATCAGCCATCAATCGCGGCGCTTTTTGATAAGGATTACGGCAATCGCCAGACACGGCAACATGGCAGCTCTCATGATGGCTCCGCAGCCGCTCTTTTCTTGCTTTGGCTGGGTCTGTACCTCGGTAGTCGCTTCGGTGACTGCCTCGGTGCTCTTTGCCTCGGTAGTCTGCTCGGGAGCTTCGGTGGTGAGCTCCTCGGTGGTGTACAGATCGCGCTCAAAGTAAAAATCCAGCTCGTAAATTCCTGCTTCGGGAGCAACAAAGGTTAGGTGATTGCGGTAAGCAGAAAAAGGGTCACAATTAAGTATGAAATGGCGTTTTTCACGTGCGTCATTCTCCTTTTCATCGTTTCCGTGCCGCTTTTGCAAGTGGTATTCTTCATTGATTATAGCATGCAGGGGCGCGCTTGTCAATAACATAGCCGTACGGGAATCGAACCGAATTGCCCGAGGGCGATGCATTTATGCGTCTTTCGGCGTGCTTTTACTCGCAAGATTATTTAACCTTCAATCGTCTC
>JAZRQR010000019.1:0-1020 GCA_045650025.1 Eubacteriales bacterium | reverse complement strand
AAAGCAGAAAAAGATGATCGCCGAATTTCAAAAGTGGGTGTTCTTTGACAACAGACGCCGCGAGCGCTTGCAAAATGTCTACGATTGCCGCTACGGTGCCATCCGTCAACGGCAGTTTAACGGCTCGATCCTGACATTTCCCACCATGTCCGACGAAATTACGCTTTACCCGTATCAGCGCAACGCCGTGGCGCGGATGATCTTTACCCCCAACACTCTGCTGGCACATTCGGTGGGCGCAGGCAAGACCTATGAGATGGTGGCGGCGGGTATGGAGATGCGCCGTATGGGCTTTTCCAAAAAGAATCTTTACGTGGTGCCGGGCAATCTGGTTGCCCAGTGGCGCGATATCTTTTTGAAGATGTATCCCACCGCAAAGCTGCTTTGCATCAATACACCGCAGTTTGTGCCCGCAAAGCGCAACAGCACGATGAAGCAGATCCGCGACGGCGATTTTGACGGCATCATCATGGCATACAGCTGCTTTGATATGATCCCGCTTTCCTTTCAGTATTACGAGAACACTTATCACGAGGCACAGGAGGTTTTGAGCAAAGCCAGGGGACGCCTGAAGCAAAAGGGGCGCCTTGATAATAAAGGAAAAAAGATGCTGGAAACGCTGCTCAAGGTCAAGGAAATGCTGAATCGATCGACCTTTGACGTGTTCTTTGACGAGCTTGGCATCAATACGCTGTTTGTTGACGAGGCTCACAACTATAAAAACGTACCGGTAGAGACCAAGGTGGGACACGTACCCGGCATTTCGTCCACGGGCTCTGAAAAGTGCAAGGGCATGATGGAAAAGGTGCATTGCGTGCAAAAGCAGAATAACGGTCGCGGTGTCATTCTTGCCACGGGTACCCCCGTGACCAATTCCATTACCGATCTGTACGTTATGCAGCGGTACCTGCAAAACGGCGAGCTTGCGTTGCTTGGCTTGCAGAGCTTTGACGCATGGATCGGTATGTTTGCCGAAAAGCAGCAGTCTTTTGAGATCGACGTGGACACCTCCGCTTACCG
>JAZRQR010000018.1:0-1394 GCA_045650025.1 Eubacteriales bacterium | reverse complement strand
AATCCAAGTCACTCTCTGCAGCTCACCGATGCCGCCTTCCTGCACGATCTCGCGCATTTTGCGGTACACGCAGTTGGTGCGCTGATTGAACATCATGGCAAACAGTGCGTTCGACTGCTTGGCAACCTCATTCATCTCCTTGACTTGCTTGGTATAGACACCTGCGGGCTTATCGCAGATCACGTGAATGCCGCGCTTGAGTGCCTCCATAACCATTTCGGGGTGGAAATAGTGCGGTACGACGACCATAACCATATCGCAAAGACCGCTATCAAGCATATCGATATAATTGTCAAAATATGCGACGTCCTGACCCACGGTTCTTGCCTTCATGAGCTCAATCTTGGCGGGATTGTTATCGCAAAGCGCGGTGATCACACCGTTCGGGATCTTACCCTGGCTAAACAAACCTGCCATATAATGCGTACCCTGGTTACCCAGGCCAATAATGCCTACTCTTACCTTTTCCATTGTCAAATCCTCCTTATAAGTTTTTCTGAATGTATCTGATGCTGCGTCCGACTTGTTCCATCGTATCGGGCAGCGTTGCGGCGTTATCCTGCTCTACCAGGAAATACTGTGCTCCGGCAGCCTTCATGCGCGGAATCAGCGATGCAAAGTCAATATTACCATCGCCCACGGGGGCAAAAATGGGCGAGAACGCTCCGGGATTGCCGGGGGCGTTGGTGATCATGTAATCCTTGAGGTGGACGCAACAGATCCTTCCCTTCAAGCGATCGATGGTTGCTCCGATATCTACGCCGCCGAACTGCAGCCAGTAGGTATCCAGCGTATAATTGATGTGGGGCGCGTTTTCAATGATATAATCAAACACGGTCTGTCCGCCATGCTTGAAGAACTCAAAATGGTGATGATGATAAAAGAACGAAAAACCGTTTTTCTGCATGACCTCGCCTGCACGATCCAGCTGCTCGATCATTTCCTTGCATCTGACTTCATCTGCAATGGCGTCGGGCGGCATTGCGCCAAGACCTATGTTCTTGCATCCGAATTTGTCGTGCTCCTCCATAAGTGCCTGCGTATCGCCTACAATGCGATCCATGGGTACGTGGGTCAGCACCACCGGCAAGTCAGCCTGTGCACTGACGCGCGCGATTCTGTCTGCATCAAACGCACCGCCGGAATATTGGATATAGGAATATCCCATCTCCTTTAGCTCGCGTGCAGCCTGCAAAAAGTGTTCCTCGGTATCCAGGTAATTACGGATCGAATACAAATTAAGCCCTGCTTGCATCTTTTACAAAGCCTCCTTTTTCCTGCTGGTAGCCGTTCTGCACCAGCAATGCTTTTAGTGCATTCACGGCTGCATCACACGCTTGGTCGTTGGTTTCGTAGGTGTATTTGTTTTTCATTTCGCTTGCGTCAATCTGCGC
>JAZRQR010000017.1:0-21231 GCA_045650025.1 Eubacteriales bacterium | reverse complement strand
GGGGGTGGGGATAGATTCGCGGGCGGATATGGAATCCGCCCCTACGGATGGAAAATCGTCGGGGGTATCTTCAAATGCCTCCACAAGGCGTCTGGTCGTCTCCCAGGACGCTTGCTCGATCTGTGCGCTGCGCGACAGGTCAAGCGGCGTGGCGGGCAGGTCGTACAGCTTTTCGTATGCCGCCACCTGCTCGCGCTCGGGATTTTTGATGCGCGGCACAATGCCGTCCAGATACGCGTCCATCTCGCGCTTGACCGCGTCACTCAGTACGCCAACGCCAAGGCGCGATTTGACGCCCATGTGGGCGCGGATGCGATTTTCGGTATATTTGACCATGTCGGTCACCGCCATACGCAGCTCGTGCGAGCGCGAGACCGAGCAATAGCGCACCTCAATGCGCTTTTTGATGCGATGCGAGCAGAGCGCTGCCACGTAAGAATCGCGGCTGATCACGCTATCTTGCATGTTTCCCTTGCCGCGCAGCAGCTTTGCGCCCTCACCGTTTTGCTCCAAAAGGTGGCAAAGCACACCGGGAATGATCTCGTCATACAGTGCCTTGCTCTCCCCCGTGGCAAATTTGCTCTTGCGGTAGTCGTACTGGCAGCAATATGCCAGCAGCGCGCGCACGTAAGACGCGGTGCGTCCGTCACCCGCATCCAGATAAAACTCCTTGAGCGTAGCCGCCGCCAGCACGTCATCCCAAATGGGCGCCAGCTGCTCCACGGGCGCGGGCAGACCGTGCAACAGGCAATAGTCACAGATCCACTCGGCAAAATACCGGTCCAGCCTCGGCGTGTCCTTTTTGTATGCCACCCAAAGCCTGCAAAGCGCGTCACGCACCTTGATGGGGTCGTCCTCGGGCAGGTTGATCAGCTCGTAGATATTGAGCAGAATATAGCTGTAATCGGCGGGCAGATACGTGCCGCTCTGAATGATATTCTCGCGCCACCACAGATAATACGCCAGCTGTGCCTTGGTCATTTGCCCGTACTGCGGCATATAGGAAAAGAACGGCACGTGCGGTGCTTCCTTGCCCTTGATGCGGCGCAGATATTCGCCGTCACGGCAGAATTTTTCATAGTAGGTATATCCCGATTTCCAAGGGTAGATGCTCACGTGATGCACAAGTCCCCCCGAGGGCTCGTATTCCTTTTCGGGGACAGGATCGGCGGCGGGAGCAAGCCCCCGCCCTACGGGCTTTTTTGAAAGATTTTGGAGGTTCAATTTGGCATCGGACGCGTCCTTGGGCGCGGTCGCGGACGAAACCTCAATCTCCACGGCATCGGTCGCCCCTGCCCTGCGCTGCACGGCAGGCTTTTTGGCAGGCAGTAAGCCATCAATGTCCCAAAAGGCATCCAGCTCGTCTTTTCGCTTGTTTGCGCTCATTATTTTACCCCCTTTTCTGCTTTTCTGTAATTATCTATTATACCATAGTTTGACAGGTGTGTCAATGGATATCCAAGTTTTTGCACGAGTTTGGAAATTGGGTAAATTTTGGAGAAGAGAATCACCTCTCAACCTGCGGTTTAGCAACTGGAAAAACAAGTCATTGACGAACGGATGCAGATATGTTACAATAAAGCCATAAGAAACCAACCGATTTTGAGAGGGGCAACGGAATATGAATATTGGTGAAAAAATCAGTCAGCTGCGCCGTGAGCGCGGTATGACACAGGAAATGCTGGCGGAGCAATTGACAGTTTCTGCGCAGGCAATCTCCAAATGGGAACGCGGAGTTGCGAACCCTGACCTGGAACAGATTCCCCGCATTGCCAAGCTGTTCGGCATTTCGGCGGATGAGTTGCTTGGGTTGACACCACCTCGCGCAGCTGAGGGTGAGCTGGAAAAGCGCGTGGCATCCTTGGAGCGTTTGCTGGAAATGCTGACCGCAAAGGATGACAATGCATCCCGTGAGATCATGTTGCGCCAAGCGCCGCGCATGGCTTGCTTTGACTTTACCCAAATGTCCGCCGAGGAAAAAGCGAAATGGAAGCCTGACGGCTTGCATATCACGGACGATACGGAAGCGTTGTGCATGAAATCGGTGCCCGTTATGCGTGCGGTTGATGAAATAGTGGATCCGCAATGTATTCTTGCCGGACTTTCGGTGCCGCTTAGTGGCGTGAGCCGTATTTTAATTCGTCTGTCCACGGTCGGCAACCGATATCATCACAATTTGCAGGTATTTTTCACCACCCGTGAAAACCCGAACTGGGATGAATACAAATCCATACGCACAGGCTACCCGAACGGCAACAAAATGACGTTAGATCTTGCCGTCAATCATCCCCTGTTCTGCGGCGAGCTGACAGGACTTCGCATCGATCCGTTTGCGGATGGAGAGGGATGCACCGAAATCGAATCGGTCATGCTGCTGACGCCACAGGGCGAAGTCGTTTACCAAATGCAGGCAGATGCGTGGATAAACACTGTTGAACTCAGAGAAAACGACGACAAATTGGAAGACGTTTCCAAGCCGCAGATCGTGCTCAAAAACGCCAAGCTTTGCCCGGATCGCCCGAGTCTGACCTTTGCATCGGTTCCGTGTAAGATCATGGGCGAGGTATGGGATCCTATGCTGGTTTATGACGATTTACAAATGGAGGTTGACCGCGCGCGGTACATTCACCTGCGTATCCAAACGACCTTGTTTGATCAGAACAGACGTGCATGGTACGACCGCAACACCAACACCCACACCAACGCCGAAATGAAGCTGTATTTCAAAAATCCGGGATGCGAGGATTTTACCGAGCAGCGCAAATTCCACATATACTATTTGGCGACAGGTCAGATGCAGGACATTTACATTGACACATCGATCTGCGGTTTTTGGCACGGCACGCTGACAGGCTTGCGCCTTGACCCGATTGAAAATCAAGGGGCTTGCTTTGAGCTTGCGCAAATTGAGCTTTTGGAGGGCACGCCAAAGGTCAGAATGAGCGGATTTATGAACAGCCTTGACGAGAAAGTAAAAAAGCTGGAACAGCGCATGGATGATTTGGAATCAACAGTGGATGAATTGGAATCGACCGGCTATGATGCAGAAGACGAGGTCGAGGACTTGCGCAGCGAGCTGGAAGCCCTGGCAGAACGCGTAGAAAATTTAGAGAACAAGGATGAATAGTGGAACGCCCCTTGCGATGCAAGGGGCGTTTGCCATTTTGAACAATCTCATAACGTTTTTTTCGTATAATACTAATGATGACATATTTTGCCATAGGGTGTTATAATAAATGTAGCATCATGGGCTGGGCAACGCTTTTTGAGTACACCGACGAAGTGGTTGAGGAAATCACGCTTGATTTGCCGGAAAAGCCGCACGCCCTGCTCAACATGCGCTTTTGGCGTCGCAAAAAACCTTACGATCAAGTGCTCTATGCGCAAGCAAATCGCGAGGTGCTGGATTCGGTAAGGGCAATTTAACATTATGCCGCCGGGCTGGCGGAGAAACAAAACCACTTTTTTTGATCGGAGAACACCATGAATGAATTAACAATTATTACAAACCAAAGTCCCGGAGTCGCCACTCTGGAAAATTTTGACGAACTGAAAAGCTATCTTGAGGAACGGCTGAATGCCTATCGCAATGTTGTCTATACAGAGAACAGTGTGGATATGGCCAAGAGCGATAAGAAGGTTCTATCCAAGCTCAAGAAAACGCTGGATGAGCGTCGCAAAGAAATCAAAAAAATTTATATGGCTCCGTATCTGGACGCTGAGGCCAAAATCAAGGAATTGATGGCAATGATTGACGAGCCTCTGGAACTGATTTTAGAATTTGTGGCGGATTACGATCAAAAATTAAAAGACGCAAAACGAGCAGAGATTCGTGCATATTACACGCAACACGCCAAAGCATTAGGCGAATTTGCCGATACATTGTTTGAAGCCGAAGGTTTTTATGATCCTAAATGGGATAACAAATCGACACCCCCTAAAACTTGGCAAGAATCGATCAATGCCAAAATTGCAGCATCGGCCACAGATATTTCCACAATTCAAGCTGCGGGTGGAACACACACAACAGCGTTGCTTGCGAAGTATTTTGAGTGTCTAGACATCGAAAAAACAATTGAATACAAGAAAACACTGTCCGCAACTGAACAAATGTCAGCCACCGAGATTGTGCTCGATGAAGGAGCGGATAACGTACAGGGATACAAAATTTTGAAAATAACCGGTACCCGTCGCCAAATGGCACAGATTATAGACCAGTTAGAACTCATGGGAGTGGAGTATGACGAACTGGAAGATGGTATGCCTCGTGAAATGGAGGAACTGACTGCGCCCAACTTTGACAGCTTCGTTTGCTTTGACATAGAGACCAGCGGCACCTACGGAGCAGCCTACGGAGATGCACCTGCCGAGATTACTGAAATCGGTGCGGTAAAAGTAATCAATGGCGAAGTTGTAGAGCGCGTAGACTGGCTTTGCAATCCGGGGCGCAAGATTATGCCTCGCATCGCCAGCTTGACTCATATCACCGACGAGATGGTAGCAAATGAGCCCCCTGTTGGCGAGATAATCCGTAAATTCGCAGAATTTTCCGGCAATCTCCCGCTGGTAGGTCACAACATCAAATCTTCCGATTTGCACTACATATCTCGTGCTGCAAAAAAAGCAGGTATTGCTTTAGAGAACGCTTACTTTGATACTTATCGGTATGCTAAGCAATTCAAAGAAGATTATGGCTGGGAAAGCCTAAAACTAGAATACTTATCCGAGCAATTCGGCATCGCTCAGCCTGACGCGCATCGAGCTTGGTGCGATGCAGAAGCAAATGTGAGTGTATTTTTCGAGTTAAAAACGTTGTAACACTTCCACCAAGATTTAGATCAATGAATACAAAGGAGAACCCTTATGGCAACTAATATCACTGCTCCAGAATACTTAACCCAATCGGAATTAAAATTACGCACGTTTAAGCGCGAGTGGGAGGCGTTCACCAAAGAAGCGCCCACAAAGCTATTAAATTTAGTAAAAAGCGGAATCAAGCCTAACGTTACCAGCACCTCTCATGGAAACCAGATTGGCGTCACGTTATCCTTCAGCTCCAATCCGGATGCAGCCAAAAAATATGTAAAGCAGATAGAAGAAACGATAGACAAAAAAAGTGAAGAGATTGAATCCACCATCAAAGCTATCGACAAGGCTATTCAAGAATATATTGACGAAGGGCTCGACAGTGATCACTTTACGAAACTTGTTAGTCATTTGAACGATTGGATCGCATATATTCCCAAAATGGGTTTTACCCTGTTGAGTAGACAAATTAATTTTGAAGCATCTGACGAAATTGCGGGAATCAAGAAAAAATGGGAAACCGTTTCGGCTGAAGAACTCAAAAAGTTGGATGCACAAAAATATGGTATTGCTATAGCCGATGTGGATAAGCACAGAGCATACATGAGCGCCCGAGGCAAAAAACTCACTGCAAAAACCTCGGCAGATATGAAAAAAGCTGAGCTAGCTTTTAATGCAATCAAGGGATATTTAGATTCTGCCGATTTAGCTAAAGCTTGTGCCGAAGCCACAGTACAATTAAAGGCAAAAGAAGAAGCTGCTGCTCGTGCAAAAAAAGAGCTTGAAGAAGCCCGCAAACGAGAAGAAGCCGAACGCTATCAGAAAGCGCTTGCAGAGCACAAACAACAAGTAGAGGATATCAAAAAAGCGCGCGAGGCGTATATCAAAAACGAAACAATCAAAGCCGAGCGCAAATATAAGGATGCACTGGATCACCTGAAAAAACGTTACGACCAAGACTGTAAGTATAACAAAATTTCGATTGAAAAGCTCACCGCTGAAAAGGCCAAATTTGAACAAGAGTTGGAAAAAACAGGCTTATTTGAATTCAACAAAAAGCGACAGTTGCGCTTGGAAATTGATGATTTGGACGAGAGAATTCGTCACCTTATAATTGATAAAAAAACATTCGACTCCAAGTATGAAACCGCTACTGCCGCAGAAGAAGCAGCTCGCGAATCCGCTATAAAGGATTTACCGACAAAGGCAGAACAGCAGTATGTTATCCCCCCTGAACCCCGTAAATAACAGAATTCTAGATTAGGAGGCACAAAGATGAGTTGGAAAGATTATGAATTTGAACTTCCGTTGGAGATTACGTTCCCTGAAACAATCGTGTCCGAAGGATTAGACTGGTTATTGGACTGCGAAAAAGATGACACATTCGGATTAAACCCTGCATGTTTTCAAAACAAAAATCAGTATGATGCTGCTGTAAAACTGTGTAGAGCCTGCGCAGGATGGTTTTATTTTGAAAATGATGATGAACGCGACCTCTTCATCAACGCAGCAAGAGAGGTCGTTTTGGCAACAAAAGGCTCTCCAATGTGGTATTACGATATTTGTCACAATTCGTTCGATTGGGTCTCTGCCCTGCGCGATAATAACGAGCAATACAATGGTCAACTTTATGATATTGATTCCATTTGGGAGCTTTTCCAAAGATTAGCTGATAGAAGTTATATGGAAAAGGCCGATTGCTTTGAGTGGTTGCTCAGTTTCTTTGCAGAGTATTTGATATACGATACGAGAAACGAGCTCGTCAACGGTTATGTTCAAACATTCGATAAACACATGGAATCCATTTTGTATTTGCGTCCGGATCATGCTGAAATTCTCACCACTGGAGTTACATCAATACCCGCTAACCACGCATATGCCCTTTCCGGTGCGGCAGCCGGCCTCATTCGAATGGGTAAGCGCTCATTCGGGTTGCAGTTGTACGGAAAGTTGTTCGATATGGCTTGGACAGGAAAATCAACAACGGATGACAAGAAAAAGGTTGTAGACAATTTCTTAGAAAGACTCTCCGCCGGCTTTGAAGGTGATCCGTATATTGATGACGAAATCGCCAGCCTTTTAGAAAAGCAGAGTCAGAAATACTCTGATGCTAAGTGGACTGCCAAAATCAAGACCACAATCGGGCGAAACAAAATTGGATAGAACTGATTATTGCAAAGGAGAAACCAAATGGCAACGGACATTACAGCACATGATTATTTAGCCAATTCTGAATTTAAATTACGCGCTTTTAAGCGCGAGTGGGAGGCGTTCACCAAGGAGATCCCCGGCAAAATGGCAAACTTAATAGCCAGTAGCATCACATACAATTTTAACACCTCAGGAGACACGTCCACACATACTATTACCGCAAGAGCTACCCTACGTTCAAACACAGACCCAGCAAAAGAATACGTAAACCAGATCCAGACCACCGTTGATAAAAAACTTCATGAAATTGAAGCTTGCGTTGAAGAATTGGATGCAAACATGCAAGATTTTATTACTCAAGGCATTGACGGTGATTTGTTTAAAAAACTTGTCAAACATTTGAACGACTGGATTGCTTATATCCCCCAAATGGAATTTTGCATACTTGGTCAAAAAGTCATACTTGAAGCTTCCGACAATGTAATAGCCATCAAAAACAAATGGGCGCAAATTTCCTCGGATGAGTTGCAGAAGATAGAGGCTAGAGCGAACGGCGTTGATCCAGCGGATTTGGAAAAACACAAAAAGTATATGGAGGCTAAATCGCTAAAACTCAATGCAACAACATCTATCGCTATGCAACAAGCAGAAAAATCGTTTTCTGCTCTTAAAGGATACTTGGATTCTGCCGATTTGGCCAAGGCTTGCGCTTCCGCCGCAGCAGTGTTGAAGGTTAAAGAGGACAGAAGAGCCCGCGTATTGAAGGAATATAATGAAAGAAAGAAACAAGAAGAAGAAAAACGCCTTCAAATGGAAAAAGCTGCTTATGAAATGAAAATAGTAGCTTATGAAGCACAGGTTGTAGAGGTCACAAAGGCTCGCGAACGTTTTCTTGTCGCTGAAGCAGATCGACTGGCGAAAAATCATAAAAACACTATGGCAGCGTTACAATCCCAATATAATAAAGCTAGTAAGAAGAACAAGAAAGCAACGGAAGCGGCAACAGCCGAAAAGAACAAGCTTGAACAAGAATTGGCAGCGGCTGGATTGTTTGCCTTTGCAGTGAAGAAACAACTGCGCACCAATATAAAAACTGTGACCGAAAAACTTCGTCTTCTGCATGTTGAACAGAAGGAATTGGATGCAAATTACAAAGTTGAAACAACGAAGCAAACAAATGCATACGAGGCAAATGTGAAAGCTATTCCGACAAACGCTGAGAAAACGCATCCTATGCCCGCTGATCCGCGCAAAAAATAACAAATTGTCCTTAATTTTGAAAACCTTTCGATTCATAACATAAGCTGCTAGCCATATTACAAAAACACGCCAGAGCGCCATCCGAAATGGATGGCGCTCTATTTTTTATGCACATATTAAGGAGGATTTATATGCAGATACCTGTAATTGAAAAAATTAAGAGTTTACCCCAGCAGACTGAGGAATCCCTGCGCTAAGGCTTTACCAAACCATAAAAATCCCCTGCATGCATTGACACTCCCCAGGGTCTATGGTATAATCAAATCAATTCAAGCAAGACAAGGAGAGTCACCTATGGCACGCTATTTAGTCAAAGACAAATACACCTATGAAAAGATCCGACAGACCGACTACACTTATGCAGAGGGCAATTGGGCTCTCTCGCAAAACCACGTAGAGGGTCGTTTTCTGTTTGAGACTGCCGAGCAGATCGGCACGTGGACGCTGACTGCCGATGCCGCCCCCGTGGAGATTGCCCTCTCCCCCGAGCAGAGCGCTCGCTTTGCATCGGTTTCGGGCTTTATGATCAAGCAAGCCGCAGGCGAGGGCATGCTGTGCCGCGTCACGCTTTGGGGTGCGAATGGCGAATCCTTCTGCTCGGTTTGCTACATGACCGAGCAAAACCGCCTGTTCTCCACCTGCAAAATGGGCTTTGCTCCCGTGCGCATGACGCTGGAGACGCGCGCGTACGATCCCAAATGGGCGGTTGACGAGGTGGAAATTGCCATGTCGTACGGATACGCGCTGGATAACCTTGGTTTGGTGGGTGCGCAATCGCACTTTTACACGGTCAAGGGCGGTGCGCTGACCGATCGCGGTGGCGAGATGATCCTCTCCTTGCAAGGCGCTGCCACGCTGACCTCTCCCCTGTTCCCCGACCGCGCGGGCACGCCCTACAACATGCTCATGCCCCGACGCAACACGGTATTTATGGTGCTGACCAACCGCTCCACCGCCAAAACCGCGACGCTTTGCTACAAGACCTCGCGGCACGAGTGTTGTGATGGCAAGACCCTCAGGCTCGCCGATGATGATCAGCCCCACGCCTACTATTTCAATCTCTCGGACACGCCCGGCTGTGACGGACGCCTTTTGCAGTTTACCCTCTGCGCCGAGGGCGAGGGCGACATCATCATTCACCGCTATTCCTTTGAGCAGGAAAAGCCGCTGATCGATTACGCGGGCAGCATTTCCTCTTGCGTTGCGGACATTGCAACTAAGACGGTCAAGGTATGCGGACAGGTGGATCTGATCAAGCTGAGCGCTTACGCGGGCGGCGTGATCCGCATTTACGCCACCACCATGGCAAACGCGCCCACGGCGGCAGGTGTGGAATCCACGTCGGGTAAGCGTCTGATCGGCGAATGCCCTCTGAGCGCAGCGTTCTGCGTGGACGGCATTGCGCTGTATGACGAGTATACCACGCTGCTGCCCTACCAGCTCATTGCCTTTGCAGAAGCTGATGGCTGCGAGCCGCTTTGCCTGTGCGAGCGCTTCTATATTGAAAATTACGAGGATTTTGACCAAAATCCATACGCCTTTGACCTGCCCGACTACACGATCTCGGTCACCGATTGCGGCGCGTACGGTGACGCGGTGCACGATGACACGCGCGCCATTCAGGACGCCATTGACCGCGTGGCTGCCGCCGGCGGCGGACGCGTGCTGCTGCCCGGATCGGACGATTTTTACGGGCGCAGATACATGGTCACCTCGCTGCTTATGCGCTCCAATATTGAGCTGCACTTTGGGGACGGCGCGGTGCTCTGGCAATCGCAGCTCAAGGATGACTACGATTATGAGGTCACCTATGGGCATGACGGCGTGATTTCCGGCGTCAACTGGACGCATTGCCTGCACGTTTGCAACCTGCCCTTGATCCAGGGCGCCAATCTGCACCACATCAAGATCACGGGCAAGGGCTCGATCCGCATGATGGACACCGGCTCGGAGGAGGGCGTGGATATGCCCGGCTACGCGTCCGGCTGTCCCGACCGCATTCACGTCATCCCGATCGGATTTTTCTGCGTGGAATGGTGTGAATGCCGCGATTTTGAGATCATTCGCTCCAACAACTACCACACCGAGTACAGCCACTCCAAATACATCTACCTTGCCAATTTGCGCCTGCACGAGGTCAAGTGCGTCAGCGGTGACGGCTTTGGCGTAGCGGGAGCAAAGCACGTGCTGGTCAACCGCTGCTTCTTCCAGTCCAACGACGACGGCATCGTCATGTCCTGCCACTACTTTGACCCACGCGGCATTTTGTGGTGGACCAACATGATGGGCGAGGATAACTCCTGCCGCGACATTACCACGCTGCACTCCTACATTAACTCGGGCGGCGGCAAGGCGCTGGCGTTTATTACCTGGGGTACCAACGATCCCATCCAGGAGCGCGAGGAGATCAGCGATATTCAGGCGTATGACAACTACCTCGTCTGCGTCAACCCCGTGGGCACGTGGCCCGATAACCCCTACAACGGCAGAGTGCCCTTTGACAACTGCGAGGACGACGATTACTCGCCCGTCAAGAACGTGCGCGTATTCCGCAACCGCTACCAGGGCAACTGCACGCTGGGTCCCATTGCTTGCACCAACGTGCTGACCGACTGCGGCGTGCACTCGACAAGCAATTTCCGCAACGGTGACTTTACCTTGGGCGGTCTTGCCAACTGGACGCTGCAAAGAAACGCAGACACGGCAAGCATTGACACAGTCATTTACGCCGACAAGGAAAAAGGCAGGATCTCGCACTACGAATCGGGTACGGTGCGCGCGCTGCAGGGCTTGTACCTTGCCATGGGCAAGCACACCTTCCGCGCCGAGGTCATGACGGGCGGCAAGGGCGCGAGCATGGTGGTCATGCACACCGAAACCGGCGAGGTCATTGCCTCCATGCCCGTGCGCTGCACCAGACCCACCATCGTTTCCCTGCCCTTTGAGATCAACGGTGCAGAGGCAGCTGACGTACTGGTAGGCTTTGAAAGCCTTGGTGAAAGCCCCGAGAGCTACGCCATCTTTGATAAATGCGAGATTGAGAGCTACGTGGATCACGAGGCGATCCGCCAAGCACGCGAGGCAGCGTTCATGGCGCAGATCGGCGAAAGCTTTGACGCAGGAACTGCGTTCGCACCGCTTTCCGAGGACGGCAAGGTTTACCTGCAGGCATGTGCCGAGGGTGACTTACTGCTGCCTACCAAGGAGGAGCTTGACAGCTTTGCGCTGCACTGCGCGATCCGCCTGGAATCGGTGCAGCCCGAGAGCGAGAAGCGCGGCTACGGCATGCGCTTTGCCATTCGCGAAAACGGCTATCGTGAGCTGCGCGTGTGCCACAAGCAGTGCCTCTTGCGCCTTGTGGACGTGACCGACGGCAAGGAAACCGAGCTTTACTGCCGCCCCAACTTCTTCTTCACCTCCAACGACTTCCACCTGTTTGCGCTGGAGGTCAGCGAGACTAAGATCAACATCTGGGTGGACGGCTCGCTGTACGGCACAGTCAAAGCCTCCGGCATCCCCGGCAAGGCAGGTATCTTTATGTGCGACGCAGGCGCTTCGCTTTGTAATCTTTCAATCAAGTAACAAAATAAAAAAGCAACCGATGCAGGCGTGATACTCTTAGGGGAGTATCCCCCCAACTCTATTCGCCTGCGGCGAGTGATATTGCTTCGCAGTGATATTCGGCTTACACCGAGTGATATTCGCTGCGCGAGCTTTTAGGCGAATAGAATATCACTGAAGCCGCAAGGCTTCAATATCACGATTGCGATAGCAATCATATCACTCTTTGCGAAAGCAAAGAATATCACTAAAAGCAGAAAAAGAGAGAGCAAAGCGGTTTTTCTTTCCGCATTGTTCTCTCTTTATGTTTTTATCGCAAGTTTCGCATTTGTTTAACAAATGCATCGGGCTATGCCCATACCCCTATTATAAATTCTCCGATAAGAACATCACGCACATGCATCGGTTGCTTTTTAGTCATATCAGATTATTCGCAGGAAATGGCTGCCTCGTCCTTGGTGTTAAAGAAAGCGATGTAGGCGATGTCGATGTACTCCTCGCCGCCGTCTGCGGTAACCAGCTTACCGTCGTTTCCGGTGTAATCAAAGAAGTTGTACACCAGCGAGGTAATGGCTGCGCCGCCCGTCAGGTCGGTATTGGGAACGCCGGAAGAGCCTGCCTGGTTCTTTCTCATATCCAGGATCAGAATGTTCCAGCTGCCGTCGGTGGCATAATAGAACCAGTTGTCGCTGTCTCTGCGGTTACCGTTGAATTCCTCGGTACCGTTGAGCAGCAGCGTTCCCCAGTAGTTGGAGCCGTAGGTGCCGCAGTTGGTGCGGTACTTGATCACGATAATATCGGAATAGCCCTCACCCTGGGCATTCAGCGTAATCGAAGGATCGGTCATGCTATCGGTCGTACCGGTCAGGAAGTGTGCATAGCCGTCCACAAGTGCCACGGTTGCGTTGGTGGGAGTCATAGCGGCAAGATCCTCTGCGGAATAGAACGCGGTGGGCTCAACCGGCTGTGCGGGAGCTTCGGTGGTGGGTTCTTCGGTGGTGGGTTCTTCGGTGGTGGGCTCTTCGGTAGTGGGCTCTTCGGTAGGCGCTTCGGTAGTTTCCTCGGTGGGAGCCTCGGTAGGCGCTTCGGTCACAGCTTCGGTGGTGTTCTCCGTAACGGCTTCGGTGGTGTCAGCCGGGGGCTGTTCTTGTGTATTGCACGCAACAATCAGCATGGTCAGTACCAGCATGCATGCGGCAAGCAGGGTCCATTTTTTCATAATCATCTTCCTTTCTTGTGTTTTCCCAATCAGGTTGTTTTCATTGTAGCACACATAGCACCCTTTGTCAATTCTTTTTGCAATTCTCAATCAAGATACACCGCAACATCAAACTTTTTTCATCATTGATGCAAAATCTCTTGCTTTTTTGCAAAAAATCCGTTATAATAGAATTAAGTATGAAAACTCTGAAAGGAGCACCGATATGAACGCAAATGAAATTCTGAACCAAGTATACAATTCCCTGCAGCAGGCAGGCTTTGACGCATCCCGCCAGCTGCGCGATTACCTGATTTCGGGTGATCCCACCTACGTCTCCGATGCAAACGCACGCGCGCTGATTGCCGGCATTTCCCGCGAGGAGCTGATCTCTGCGCTGCTGGGCAGCTACTTTGGCGCATAATATGCGCGCAATTCGCATAAGCAACCGGTTTCGCCCCATGGAGCAGCCCGTTCCCTGCGTGCTTTGCCTTGGCAACTTTGACGGTGTGCACACAGCGCACGCCATGCTTGCCGCAGGTGCTGCAGAGCTTGCTGCCGAGATTGGCGCCGTGCCGGGTGCATTCTGCTTTACGCGCCCCTCGGGCGATTACTTAAATCCCACTCCGCCGCCACATCTGGCAAGCACGCACGGACGCCTTGTGCACCTATTCCGTGCCGGTGCGCAAATGGCTCTGCTTGCCTCCTTCCCTGCCATGCGCGACCTGACTCCCGAGGAGTTTATCGCTTTTTTGGAGCAAAACGGCTGCGTGGGCGTGGTTTGCGGCTATGATTTCCGCTTTGGCAAGCGCGCAGCGGGCACCGCACAAACGCTGCTGGAGCATTTTGGCGCACAGCGCACGCGCATTATCCCCGCGCAGACCATAAACGGCAAGCGCATTGCCTCCAGCGCCATTCGCGAGCTGCTTGTGCGCGGCGAGGTACAAGAGGCAGCAAGCATGCTGGGCAGACCCTGGACGCTGGACGCCAAGGTATACCACGGCAAGCACCTGGGCAGAAGCTGGGGATTCCCCACCGCCAACCAATATTTTCCCGAAAAGGGCGTTGTTCCCGCACACGGCGTATATGCCGTGCTGTGCGAGATTGACGGCAAGACCTACCAAGGCGTTGCCAATGTAGGGCTGCGCCCCACCGTGGAGGGGGGACGCGCACGCGTCAACTGTGAGACGCACGTATTTGATTTTGACGGCGACCTGTACGGCAAGATGCTGCACACCGCCTTTTGCGCATACCTGCGCCCTGAGCGCAAATTTGCAGATGCAGACGCGCTGCGCGCTGCCATTGCAAACGACGCAGAAAAGGCGCGCCGCTATTTGAAGCGACACGCATAACACAAGGAAAGAGAGGATATGACGATATGAAAAAAGCCATACTCCTCTTTTTCTGTGCCCTGCTGACGCTATGCACGCTCTTGCCCGCCTTTGCGGATTACGCCGAGGTGATCGCACTTGTGCCGCCGCCCGATATTTCGCGCGCCTCCTCGGTGTACGTCTATCACCTGGGCAGCGGCACGGTCATGCTGGAAAAGAACGCGGACACCGTGCGTCCTCCCGCTTCCACGGTCAAGCTCATGTCAGGACTGCTTTCCTGCCGTCTGGCACAGGGCAAGCTGGAGCAGCGCATTACCGTGACCGAGCAGATGCTGCAGGACGCGGACGGACGCGTGATGAATCTCAAGGCAGGTGAATCGGTCACGGTCAAGGATATGCTGTACGCAGCCTTTTGCGGTGGCTATAACGACGCTGTGTGCGTGCTTGCCTACACGCTTTGCGGCAGCACCGAGGCATTCGTTGCCGACATGAACGTGCTGGCAGCCGAGCTGGGTGCTACGCAGACTGTCTACACCAACCCCACCGGCTTGCACGATGCTTCCATGGTCACCACGGCAGCCGATACCGCCAAAATTGCCATGGCAGCCTCGCAGAATGCGCTTTTTATGGAGGTTTGCGCGGCGGTCAAGTACATCATGCCCCCCACCAACCTCTCCCCCGAGCGCACGCTGCATAACCGCAACAGCCTGGTTTCCACCTATTACGGCATTGGCTATTTCAATTCCGCCTGCCACGGCATGAACGCCGGCAGCACCGATGAGGGCGGCTGGTGTACCGTGACCTTAGCCGAGCGCGAGGGTGACCAATACCTTTGCTTGGTCATGGGCGCGGACGAGGACGAAAACTACATATATTCCTATAAGATTATCAACGACTTAGTCAACTGGGCATGCAACGGATTTGCCACGCGCCGGGTGCTGGAAGCAGGAGAGGCTACCATTCAGATCCCCGTGCAAAACACCGGCTTATTCGGGCTGGAGATTGACGTTTGCGCCAAGCAGGACCTGACCGTTTACCTGCCGCGCCAAGCCTCGGACGAGGATCTGGTCGTGCGCTGCCACCTAAGCCAGACCGAGCTGCAAGCGCCCATTCAGGCAGGACAAACGGTGGGCGTGATCACGGTCTACTACAAGGGCACGCCGCTTGGCAGCGTGGACGCGGTGGTGATGGAGGATCACGCACGTAACCCCATCATGCACGGTATTACCCTGCTCTCGGATTACATATCCAGCCGCGCATTCGTGGCAACTGCCGTCAGCGCGCTTATCATGCTTGCCATCTATTTCTTGTACGTCTATTCGGGGCGCTCGGTGCGTCCCAAGCGCGGAAAATACACGCGCAGACGTTAATTCTATTGACTTACCCGATATTTCATGCTATAATCAAACCAGAATACATAAACGAGGTAATATATATGCTGATCACAGAAAGAAGCGCGGTAATGAATTTTGAAGGCGCGATCCGCGGCGCTCGCAACCCCATGAACTCCTGGCACAGAATGGATAGCTACTACGACCAAAGCGGCAACTACGTGCTGGGTCCCAACGACCTGGATCTTGCCAAGCGCCTTGCGCATGCAGGCAGCGACCACCGCAAATTCCTGCGCCAGATCTTTGTGACCGTGGATATTACCGCTCCCCTTTACTGGTGGAAGGAATTTGATACATATAAGGTAGGCACGACCGCCAACTCCACCTCCACCATGCACAAGATCCACGCCAAGGAATTTACCCGCGAGGATTTCTCCTGCGACCGCATGGACGAGGGCGGACTTGCGCTTCTGGATACCGTGATTGCATACTTGGAATCCGAAAGACAAAAGTTCCTGGCGGATAAGAACAACAAGCAGTCCTGGCACAACATGATCCAGACCCTGCCCACCTCCTACAACCAGATGCGCACGGTCACGCTCAATTACGAAAATCTGATCAACATGTACTACGCGCGCCGCAACCACAAGCTTGCCGAGTGGCACGCGCTGTGCGATTGGATTCTCTCGCTGCCCTACGCACAGGAGTTGATCTGCATCAAGGACGAAAATTGAAAGAGCAAGTGCTCGCAACTTGCAGTATTTTTGAAAAACTCTCCGAATTTTCGGAGAGTTTTTTATTTTTTGCAAGTTGCAGACCAACTTTTTTGCATTTTCCTATTGACAAAACTTTCACAAGATGCTACAATTACTTTATTCCATTAAAGTTCGGAGGAAATCATCATGAACAGAGTATATAATTTTTCCGCAGGCCCTTCCATGCTTCCCCTGCCCGTACTGGAAAAGGCACAGGCAGAGCTGATCTGCTACGGCGAGAGCGGCATGTCCGTTATGGAAATGAGCCACAGATCTGCAGATTACATGCAGATTATTGAAAAGGCAGAGGCCGATCTGCGCAAGCTGATGCAGATCCCCGGTAATTATAAGGTACTGTTTTTGCAGGGCGGCGCATCCACGCAGTTTGCATCGATTCCCCTCAACCTGATCGGCACGACCAAGAAGGCTGACTACGTGGTATCCGGTCAATTCTCCGAAAAGGCTTACAAGGAAGCCATTCGCATGGGCTTTGACGCTAAGTGCATCGCCTCCTCCAAGGCGGACACCTTCTCCTACATCCCCGCGTTTACCAAGGACGACATCCGTCCCGATGCCGCATACGTACACGTATGCTATAACAACACCATCTTCGGCACCAAGTTCCCCGAGGTGCCCGACACCGGTGATATTCCGCTGGTTGCCGACATGTCCTCCTGCATTCTCTCCGAGCCCGTGGACGTTTCCAAGTTCGGCGTGATCTACGCAGGCGCACAAAAGAACATGGCTCCCGCAGGACTTACCGTTGTCATCGTGCGTGACGATCTGCTGGACCGTGCACTGCCCGGCATTCCCACCATGCTGGAATGGAAGGTCATGGTGGAAAACGACTCCATGTATAACACCCCTCCCTGCTACGCCATCTACATGGCAGGTCTTGTTTACGAGTATCTGCTTGAGCATGGTGGTCTGGAGGCAATTGCCAAGATCAACTACAACAAGGCAAACATGCTGTACGACTACCTGGACACCACCGATTACTACATCACCCACGCACAGCCCGCGTACCGTTCGATCATGAACGTCACCTTTAAGACGGGCGACGAGGCGCTGGATAAGAAGTTCGCATCCGAGGCGGCTAAGGCCGGCTTTAAGAACCTGAAGGGTCACCGCTCGGTTGGCGGTATGCGCGCCTCCATCTATAACGCAATGCCCACCGAGGGTATTGTGGACCTGATTGCCTTTATGAAAAAGTTCGAGGCAGAAAATCCCAAAGCGTAAAGGAAACCGAAACCATGAAGAATATTCAATTGCTCAATAAAATTGCCAAGGTAGGACTTACCAAGCTGCCTGCCGATTACAACGTAGCCGAAACCATTGACAATCCCGACGGCATTATGGTGCGTTCGGCGGTCATGCACGATATGGTGCTGCCCGAGAGTGTGCTTGCCGTTGCGCGTGCCGGTGCGGGCGACAACAACATTCCGCTGGATAAGTGCGCAGACGCAGGCGTGGTGGTATTCAACACACCCGGCGCAAACGCAAACGGCGTAAAGGAGCTGACCGTATGTGCCCTCTTGCTGGCGGCACGTAACATTGTGGGCGGTGTCAACTGGGCGCAGGCACTGGATCCCGCAACCGACGTGGCAAAGGCTGTGGAAAAAGGCAAATCCGCATTTGGCGGCACTGAGCTGCGCGGCAAAACCTTAGGCGTTGTGGGTCTGGGTGCAATTGGCGGCATGGTTGCCAACACCGCGCTTGCACTTGGCATGAACGTCATCGGCTGCGACCCCTTCCTGTCGGTCGATGCTGCATGGCACCTCGATCCCCGCATCGTTAAGGCAGCTACCTTTGACGAGCTGTTTGCCAAGGCAGATTACCTCTCCCTGCACGTTCCCGCGACCAAGGACACCAAGGGCATGGTCAATGCCGCATCCTTGGCAACCATGAAGGACGGCGCCAAGATCATCAACCTGGCGCGTGCCGATCTGGTAGTAGCAGCGGACGTGATTGCAGCGCTGGAGAGCGGCAAGCTTTCGGCTTACGTCACCGACTTCCCCACACCCGATTTTCTAGGCGTCAAGGGTGCAGTCACCATTCCTCACCTGGGCGCTTCGACCGAGGAGAGCGAGGACAATTGTGCAGTCATGGCAGCCGAGCAGCTGGCGGATTATCTGGAGAACGGCAACATTGTCAATAGCGTCAACTACCCTGCACTCTCGATGCCCAGAACGGGCGAGAGCCGTGTTTGCGTACTGCATAAGAACATTCCCAACGTCATTGCAACCCTGTCTGCTGCGATTTCGGCAAAGGGACACAACATTGAAAACATGGCAAGCAAGTCCAAGGGCGATTACGCCTACACCATGTTCGACATTTCGGGCACCATGTGCGCGTGCGAAATGGACGACCTGGAGGGCGTGCTTCGCGTCAGATGCATCTGATTTTCAAAAGTCGCGCTTTTTAATCAAAGCGCGACTTTTTATTACAAATATTGTCAAATTCTTTTTTGAACCCATTGAAAAAAACAACGCTTTATGATACAATGAACTTGTATATTTGAGCTTAGAGGAGACGTTACCATGCAATTCATGTATTGGAGTATTTCCATCGTCACCCTGATATTGACCGCTGCAGTCTTTTCTTTGACACTCAGAGAAGTACGCCGCACCGGAAAACGCGCTCGTTTTTCCATGGTGCTTTGCGCAAGCATCGTCTTAATGACGGTCGATATTCTTTGGGTGCTTTGTGAAGACAATATTCTGGTGCTGCCCTTGGCATTTGATTATGCTTTGGCGGTGCTGTACTACGTTTTAACAGGCATAGCCGCGTTTTGCTGCTATTTGTATTCGGACAGATTGCTGCGTGAGCCGGGCTCTAAAAAGCTTGAGACGGTACTATCCGTGCTCAGCATCGTTCCCACCGTCCTCAACGCAGTCATTGCCGTCATTTCCATCCCGACGGGCTGGGTATTCACCATTGATCATACAACGGGAATACACGTGCGCGGTCCGCTGTTTTCCGTGCACTTGATTGTAGCACTTTTGTATTTGGGCTTAATTGCGGTGCGCGCACTTGCCAAAACCATTATGCAAAAGGACTCGGTCGAGAGAAACCGATACCTTTCCATTGCCATGTATTCTTGCTTGATCATATGCTTGGCACCGCTCCAGATCCCTACGCCAAGCGTTCCCTTTTTGAACGTTTCCATGACGCTTGCCGCCATTCACGCTTTCTTCTTTATCAACACCTACGAACGCGGACAGATCTCCATCTATGCCCAGCTGCAAGGCTTTGGACAGCTGTTTCTGAGCTCTTACTGCGTCAATTTGCGCGAGGCTTCTCTGGAACGCATCAGCATCTCGGGCAACATCCGTCACTCCGCTGCTTACCGCGAATTAAAAAAATCAAACAAGCGCCCTTACGGCAAAGCAATGTACGACTACATCAAAAAGTACGTGCACCCCGATGACCGCGAGGTAATGCGCGAAGCAAGCGACATCGATTATCTGCGTGAAAATCTAAACGCAGACCAGCCCTTTTACCACATTACCTATCGCCACGTTTACGAAGATATCGTCAAATGGAACCGTATGTACGTGATCATGACCGACCGCAATGACAAAAACGACGAGGTTACCGAAGCGATCATCTGCTTTATGGACGTAAACCAAGAGCAAATGCTGCTTGCACGTTCGGACTACTTCCGCAATCTGTTTACCAAAGCAGCCACCGGTGCTTATCAACGTATCATGCAAGTCAACGTTACGCGCGATGCGGTATATCATCTGCATTTTGAAAACGGCAACATTATCAAGCAGCCCACCGCACGCAACATTGAATCGCATCTGCAAAGCTTTTCCCAGACCGTAGCTCCCGAATTCAGAGACGATGTACTCAATAATTGCCGACGCGCAATAAATTGCATTGGCTTGAATGAGGAGATCTCTTACGGCTATAAGGGATTGATTGACGGAACGGATCAGTACGGCTGGTTCGTGACCACCATTCGCGCTATGGAATATGAGGGTGACCGATTGCTGATGCTGTTCATCACGGATAACACCGAAAAGATCCAGCATATTGAAATGCTGGAGGAAAAGCAGCGGAACGACCGCATGAATGCGTTTATCGTGCGCGTGCTCTCCTCTGCCGTTGAGCAGCGCAGTAACGAGACGGGTGACCACATTCACCGCGTTATGGAGCTGACGCGTGATATTCTCAACGCACTCATGGAGAAATATCCCGAATACGGTATCGATGCCCGAGAGGCGGACAGCATTGCCAATGCTGCGGCATTGCACGATATCGGCAAGATCGCAATTCCTGACCACATCCTGCTCAAACCGGGCAAGCTGACCGACGAGGAATTTGAAAAAATGAAAAAGCACACGGTTTACGGCTGCCAAATGCTTGGCAAGTATGACAGCAACGACATGTTTTACCGCTACTGCTATGATATCTGCCGCAGCCACCACGAACGCTACGACGGGCACGGTTATCCCGACGGATTGGTTGGCGAGCAGATTCCCATCTGGGCACAGATCGTTTCAATCGTTGACGTATACGACGCGCTGACCAGTGACCGCTCTTACAAGAAGGCATATTCCCACGAGCAGGCGGTTGCCATGATCAACGCAGGAGAATGCGGTACGTTTTCACCCAAAATTTTGGAGTGCTTCCACAATTCCATTGCAAACCGCTCATAAACCCAAGAGGCTGCGCAAGCAGCCTCTTTTTGATTAGCCGTACGGGAGTCGAACCAAGTTGGTTTTGACGAGCAGATTTTCTCGATCCCTTTATCTTTCCCCTTGGACATATTGCCTATATGCCCTGCGGGAAAAGCTTTTGGGCTCAAAAAAATCTGCTGCGTCAAAACT
>JAZRQR010000016.1:0-1089 GCA_045650025.1 Eubacteriales bacterium | reverse complement strand
CCACCGAGCGTGATTACTATTTTTTCACCGATTATGCACAGGTCAAAGCCAACGGCTGGACGTGTATTACCAAGGACGTCCCCGCTTCCTGGGCAGGCGAGATCAAGAGCGCGGAGTTCTATATGGTCACGTTGGACGGTGCCGAAGGGAACAACTTCCGCAATGTTTTGGTCGATGACTGCAGCCTGATGATATTGGGTTATGACGGTGAGCCTTACCCCACGCCCACAACCCAAGCACCCACCACCGAGCCCGTGACCGATGCGCCCGAGACCAACGCGCCCGAAAGCGTTGAGCAAACCACCTCGGCGCCCGAAACCGAGATCGTGCCCGAGGAGGACACAACGCCCGGGGCGGAACAGGGAGGCGGCAGCATCTCGGCACAGACCTGGGTGATCGCGGGCACGATGGCTGCCGTCGCGCTGATCCTTTTGTGCTGCGGCATTGCGCTGAGCGTATCTTATGCAAGGGGGAAGCGAAATGAAGCAAGCAAATAAGCTGATCTTAAGCATCACGTGCTACGCGCTGTGTGCCGTGCTGTTGCTTGGCTCTGCGCTGTACGTGGTGACAGACCCGCGCATGGGCGGCGCGCAGACCTCGCCCGACCAATTGCCCTCTACCGAGGGACAGCCCGTACCTCCACCCCCTACCTTTGATGCAGAAAGGCAGAACGGTATGTTGATTACAAACGAGGCGTTTCTCACTCCCGATAATTTGTACCGCGCGCTCAGATTGGAGCACGAAATCTTGTCGCTGCCGGGTGAGACCGTCGCTGATAAGGCGGCAGCCCTGCAGGCGTTGGGCTTTGGCGGCTCGGTGACCAATGCCGAGTGGAACGACCAGTATTTGCAAAACGAGATCGCTCTGGCAACGCTCAACGACTACATGCAGGCTCTGCATGCGCTGGGTCTGCGCGTGTGGCTGTATGACGAAAAGGGATATCCCAGCGGCTCTGCGGGCGATCTGACCGTTCAAGGGCATCCCGAATACGCAGCCGTGCGCCTTTTGCAGATCACGCACACGGGTAACGGTGCCAAAAAGCAGACCGTGGACGCGCCCGACGGCTTTGTCAAGGTGGATTGCGCCTTT
>JAZRQR010000015.1:0-9222 GCA_045650025.1 Eubacteriales bacterium | reverse complement strand
GGCAAGGCGCACCGCAGAAAGCAAGGCGACGGCGTATATCATACGGCGAGCCGCTTTCGAGGAGCAACGATATATGCGGATAAAATTCGCAGCTTTAGCAAGAAATTGTTTTGTAGGCAAGGCGCACCGCAGAAAGCAAGGCGACGGCGATCTTGCGATCGTCGAGCCGCTTTCGAGGAGCAACGCAGCCGTCGGAAATTTATCAAAGGCAAAAAAGGCGATGGGGTGTACCCTTTCAAAGATACACCCCATCGCCTTTTGACCGGTTGGATTGCTATCAGATATAAACGAAGATTTTATGTTCCTGTTTAATAAATGATACGCGCTCGCAGTTCAATTACTTTGCTCTTCTAGCCTCAAAGCATGCGCTGCAGTAAACAGGTCTGTCGTTGGAAGGCTGGAAGTTCAGCTTTGCTTCGCCGCCGCACTCTGCGCAAGTAGCGATGAAATACTGACGCTCGGGCTTGCCTGCGTTCTTCTTAGCATCACGGCATGCCTTGCAGCTCTTGGGCTTGTTCTGGAAACCCTTTTCCTTGTAGAAAGCCTGCTCGCCAGCGGTGAATACGAACTCGTTACCGCATTCCTTGCAAACCAGAGTCTCGTCAACAAACTCTTCCACGACTTTTACTTCATCTTCGTACATTGTTTTTACCTCGCTTGTGATTGGTATTATTTATATGGTAAACCCTTACGGGGTCTGCCCTTGTCCGAGCACCTGTCGCAGCTTGCGACGGATGCGATAGATCGCATTGGAAACCGATTTTTCATCCTTTCCAAGCGTATGCGCGATATGCGCCGCGCTCGCTCCCGAAACGTACATCCACCAAACGCGACTCTCATACGAGGAGAGCGCACGCTGAATGGTCAATTGCAATGCTTCCATACGTTCCTTATCGATCAGCGCCTCGGAAACCGAGACCTCGCTGCCAAGCAGACCGGGATTCTGCTCGATCAGTCCCTCCCCTTCCAAGGAGAGCAGCGTGTGCTGGCGCTGCCTGCGGAACACGCGCATGGCGGAAGCCAAGCCGTGGCCGACGCAGATCTTCGCATACAAACCGAATTCCACGCCTTCCTTGGTCGTGTCGTAGGTCTGCACCGCACTGCAAAATACCACGCTTGCCTCCTGGCGCAGATCCTCAAGATCGGTCTCGCTCATGTCGGCGGCTGCATACTTGCCTACCATGGCACCAAGCATGGGCGCATAGCGCTCCAACAACAAGGCATATGCCTGCTGATCCCCGGCTTTAGCAGCACAAAGCAGATCCAAAAGATCCGCGTCTTGCTGTATTTTAGGGTACGAGTTGTTCATGCTTTCACCGCCATAGTCTAAAGTGGTACTTATACCATTATACCACAAAAAACACCTTTGTCAAGAGAGTATTTTGTCGATTTATCACATCATTGAAAATTTCATGAACGTTTTTTGTATATTTTTCACAATAGTCAAAGCCCCCGTTTGAGCATAGTGCAATGCTCACGGGGGCTTTTTTGTGACATTTGTGATTTTCCTTGCAAAAGTTTGTCACTATTCACAATTTATTCACTTAAACTAAAGCGCGAAAACCCTTACGGGAAAAGGTAATTTACGTTCCCTGCCAGCAGCGCGGTCACACCTTTGTAAATATTTTCGGGGTTTTCACGGAAATTGTCCGCCATGCGCTCCGCACGCAATCTGCTGTCCACAGTCAACGTCACCGCCATGATGACCTCCTGCTTTTCGTACATCTTGCACTCCAGGTCGTACATCTTGTCGGGGCGCGCCTGAATATCGGTCGAAATGCGCACGCCGCGGCGACGAAAATCCAGATAGCGTAGCGCACAGCGCAGGCTCTGGTCCAGGATGCTGGGCAACAGGTCGCTCTTGAGCTCCTCAGCCACACATCTGCCCTTATAGGTTACCGTGTACAAATCATCCCCTACCTCGTTTTGTCCAACGCAGGCAATCAGGTCGTTATCCAGCATATCGTAAAACGCTTCTGCAAAATCGAGATACATCACGTAATCGTTCTGCAGCGTCACGTCGTTAATCGTAGCAAAGTTCATGGGGTATCCGATATTCGCCATCAAATACAGCACGAATATCTTAACGTTTTTCAACCCTCCGATCGGTGAAGCCATATATCAACCTCCAGTCTTCAATCTTTCTGCCAAGATTATACCAAAAAATTTGTAAATTATCAACCCCCTTTCTTGCAATTCTCAAAAAAATGTGGTATGATATAAAATAGCATATTATTAGTTCCCTTACTATGGAGGATTTATCTCATGATCAAGGTAGCATTATTAGGCTTTGGCGTAGTCGGCAGCGGCTGTGCTGAGGTATTAACGCAAAATAAGGATCTGATCCGCGCTAAGGTTGGCGACGACGTGGAGATCAAGTACGTTCTTGACCTGCGCGAGTTCCCCGACAGCCCCTTTGCAGACCGCATTGTGCATGATTTCAATACAATTGTAAAGGACCCCGAGATCGCCATCGTTGCCGAAATGATGGGCGGCTCGCACCCCGCTTACGAGTTTTCCAAGGCATGCCTGGAGGCGGGTAAGAGCGTGGTGACCTCCAACAAGGAGGTGGTTGCCAACTTTGGCACAGAGCTGCTGGCGCTGGCGGCACAAAACGGCGTGTCGTATCTGTTTGAGGCAAGCGTAGGCGGCGGTATTCCCGTGCTGCGCTCGATCTACGTAGACCTTGCGGGCAACCGTATCGGCGAGGTCAACGGCATTCTCAACGGCACCACTAACTATATTCTGACCAGCATGAAGCAATCCGGTACCAGCTTTGCAGACGCGCTCAAGAAGGCGCAGGAGCTGGGTTACGCCGAGGCAAATCCCGCGGCGGACGTAGAGGGCTTGGATGCGGCGCGTAAGACCGCCATTTTGTGCGGACTTTGCTTTGGCAAACTGGTAGCTCCCGCAAGCATTCACACCGAGGGCATTACCGCTATTTCGGGCACAGACGTTTCCGACGCAGCTGAGCTGGGCTATGCCATTAAGCTGATCGGTCATGCAGACGTTACCGACGGCAAGATCACCGCGCTGGTCAGCCCCCGTTTCGTTCCCGCAACCAATCCCCTTTCGGGCATTTCGGACGTCTTTAACGGCGTGCTGCTCAAGGGTGACATGGTTGGCGAGGTCATGTTCTACGGCCCCGGCGCAGGTAAGCTGCCCACCGCAAGTGCGGTCGTAGGTGACATCATTGACGTGGCATCCGGCATCGGCGGCACGGTCAAGCGTCCCTATTTCGCAAACGCAACCGCAGAGGACGTAGCGGACTTTGCAGACTATACCTGCGCTCGTTACTTCCGATTTGCCAATACCCTTGACGAGGTCAACGCGGTGTTTGGCGGTCAGGTACAACAGCTGCTTGCAGAGGACGGCTACGTTTCGGTCATCACCTATGCATTAAGCGAGTGCGAGGCTGCTGCAATTGCAAAGCAGCTGACCGTGCTCTCCTCCATGCGCGTATTATGATCAAGAAAACCAATACCCGCAAGGGCGGCTTTGGCTACGTGATCGTAGGCTCGTTGGTGGTCATGGCGGTGCTGTTTTGCATCCTGGTGATCACGGGCAGCATTGCGCCCATCGTACTGCGCATGCACGCAGGAGACGCCCCTGCCATGATGACCATGCCCATCTTTGCCTATTGCGTGCTGGCGGATTTTGTACTGCTGGAGGTCATATTCCTGTGCTTTATGCCCGGTATCCGCAAGATGATCGACGGTGAAAAGCAGCCGACAGAAACCAAAAAGCTGCCGCTGAGCGTGATCGTCACCATCGTGTGCTGCGCGCTGCTGCTTTGCAGCATTGTCATCGCCCCCAACGTCTGCTACGTCATGACCGAGCAGGGTGTGGATTCCTACGTGTTCGTCAAGACCGACTCGCACGCATGGGAGGATATTCCCCTGTACGAGCTGACCTTCTCGGAGCAGAACGGGCTGGAGCTTTACCTTCATTTTTCCAAGGAAGACAAGATCCCCATGTTCGGAGCGGTCAATTCGCTTAGCACCGCATTTGTAGAGAAATACGGCACGGTATACGGCTTTGCATGCGAACTTAAGGAGCGAGCAACCGACGGCGGCTGGAACTTCAAGGTCGTCAACCCTGACACCATCGAATCCTATTTCCGTGATTCCGCATATTGGGAATACATCGAAAAGCTGATACAATGAAATAAGGAGATAATATGAACTATCTTCCCCTTGTAAATACGAAAATGGGAACTGCGTCACACCCCAGACGCTCGTACGGCAACACGTTGCCCCTGACGCAGCTCCCCTTTGGTATGGCATCCTTTTGCCTGCAGACCGAAGTCACACGCGCGTGGTTTTATCATCCCGCGCACGAGTTTAGTGAGGGAGTGCGCCTGACGCACCAATTCAGCCCTTGGATTGGTGACTTCGGCGCATTTTTGTTCATGCCCCAGAATGATTGCGTTGCCGCAACCGGCGCCGGCGCATGGTCGGGTATTCGCAAGCAGGCATGCATAGAGGCACCGCATTATTTGCGCACGCACTTTATGCGCCCCAACTGCACGCTGGAGCTGACACCGACCGAACGAGGCGGCGCTTTGCGCCTGACCTTTGGCGACAGCCGCCCCTCCTTCCTTTCCCTGCTGCCCGTGATCGGCAATTACGCCTATCGCTTCGACGCTCAAACAAGCACGCTGTACGGCTGCACCGACGGGCACGCGCAGGGCGATTGCCGGAACTTCCGCGCCTATATTGCCGTGCGTTTTTTGAACGGTTGTGTGGACGTAGCGCGCACCTACGCGCAGGGCGAGGGCGGCTCTGCCTGCATACACGTCGCGCTTTCGGGCGGCGTTTGCGAGGCGCGCATCGGCATTTCCTATATCAGCGAGCAGCTGGCAGAAGCGGCGATCGACCGCGAGTGCGGCAGCTGCAGCTTTGAGCAGCTGATGGAGCAGGCGCAGAAAAACTGGGAGGAAAAGCTTTCGCGCATTGAGATCGAGGCGCAAAACGACGCGCAGCTGCGCACCTTTTATTCCTGCCTGTACCGCGTGTTCCTCTTTCCCCACAAGGCTTACGAGCTGGATGCGGACGGCAACCCCGTGCATTACGTACCGCGCGACGGCAGCGTCAAGGCGGGCGTGCGCTACACCAACAATTGCTTCTGGGACACCTACCGAACCGAATTCCCCCTGCTCTCGCTGATCGCACGCAAGGAGTATGCCGAGATCCTTGCGGGCTTGGTGACCGATTATACCGACGGCGGCTGGCTGCCGCGCTGCACCTCTATGGGTGAGGTGGGCTGCATGCCCAGCACCTTGATCGATGCCATCATCGCGGAAGCGGCGGTGGAAGGCATCGGATCGCGCGAGGTACTGCAGCAGGCGCTGGACGGCATGCTTTACCACGCCAACCACGAAGCGGATGATCCGCGCTACGGACGCAACGGCGCACTCGCCTTTGTCAAGTACGGCTACGTGCCGCGCGAGCAGCACCGCGAATCGGTCAACTTAACGCAGGATTTTGCATACGGAGACTGGTGCATTGCCCGCGTTGCCGAGGTGCTTGGCAAGCCCGAGATCACTCGCGAATACGACACGCGCGCTGGTTATTATAAAAATTTGTTTGATCCTGCCAGCGGCTTTATGCGCGGCAAGGACGCAAACGGCAATATGGCACAGGAGTTCGACCCCTGCACGTGGGGCGGTGAGTACACCGAGGGCAGCGCATGGCAAAATTCCTTTGCCGTACCGCACGACGTACAAGGGCTTGCGCAGCTTTACGGCGGCAAGGACGCTTTGATTGCCAAGCTGGACGAGCTGTTTTCCACTCCCCCGCGCTACCGCGTCATGGGGTATGGCTTTGAGATCCACGAAATGACCGAAATGGCGCTTGTGGACTTTGGACAGATGGCGATCTCCAATCAGCCCTCGTTCCATCTTCCCTTTTTGTACGCAGCGCTCGGCGAGGCGGACAAGACCGCATATTGGGTCAAAAAGCTGACCGAGGAGGCGTTTGATCCCTCCGACAAGGGCTTCCCCGGTGACGAGGATACCGGTACCACCGCGGCATGGTATATTCTGTGCCTGCTGGGTCGCTACCGCCTTTGCCCCGGCAGCGGCGAGTGGATCACCTTCCCGCCGCAGGTCAAGAGCGCAAGCATTCTCGGAGAAAGATTGTTCTAATACCAAAAGAGTCGACGCAAAGCGGACTTCTCATAAGGAAGTTGGATATTTCTTGTAGGGGTCGACGTCCTCGGCGACCCGCATCCCCATTGTAGGGGTCGACGTCCACGGCGACCCGTTAAGAACCAAAATTGATCCGCAGAAAACAAAAATTAACCCCGACAGATTTTTGAAGGTCTGTCGGGGGTATTGTATTAATATCATTCCTCTTTGTTATCCAAATCCATATTTAATAATTGGGGTAAATTCTGATATATAATTGTCAAAGGTTTCCACCATTCATGCAAGCACACATTTATCATAAAGTCATTATTCTCATATATAAAATTATAACCTATGAAATTATTAACTTCAAGAGTTTCACTCCACCTATGATCGCCAAGCATCTCGTTTTTTACACTTGTAAATTTATCGATGCTAATCCACGTTTCATCCATTTGGATAACTTCGGGATTCATAATATACTTTTCATCAATCTCTACAAGCTCCTTTTCTTGGTGTCTCCAAGGAATGAAAAGCAAGTATAAAGGAGTATTCAATATTTTATGTTTGTATACAATTCGAGTTTTCCAAAAAAATCTTTTTGTAACTGAATATACTTCGTCGTGCGGACGTTGGTATTTGCCCAACAAAATACCGGTAACAATTCTGTTATTATAGTAGAATTTGATTGTTACCACATCTGTTTCTCCTTTCTGTTGTTCATACTTATATTTTCGAATATTCGTATGCCTTATCGATATTGATCGCCAGTTTCGCATTTGTATTACAAGCGCATCGGGCAAAGCCCACACCCCTTTGTAGGGGCGGATTCCATATCCGCCCGTATCGGGAGCATATAGAATGCTCCCCTACGATATAGCATCATTATAACACAAATCGGCAGAGAAAACAAGATCTCTGTCAATATTCGTTTGTTGCGGGTCGCCGAGGACGTCGACCCCTACAAATGTTGTCTTAAACATCCTTATGAGAAGTTGCGTAAGTCGACTCTTTTTTGTATTCGGGCGATTGCGCGTACTTTTGAATAAACGCGATCCCACCGGTCAACAATCCCTCTGTATCCCAATATGATAATATGGAGGTTATGTATGACACTTACACCCAAGGAATCCAGTTTGCTCAAGGACATGATCGGCGAGGAGCAGCTTTGCGTTGCCAAGTACCAAAAATATGCAAACGAGGCAAAGGCACCCGAGCTCAAATCGCTGCTCTCGGGCATTGCCACCACTGAGCAATCACACCTCAAGACGCTCAACGACATGCAAAGCGGCACGGTCGGGCAGGTGCCCGCGCAGATCCCAGCGCCCGACAAATCCGAGTGCCGCGCCGCATCCTATGCAAGCCCTGCCGACAAGGATGCCGATGCCTTTTTGTGCAAGGATCTGCTTGCCACCGAAAAGCACGCATCCGCACTTTACAACACCTGCGTGTTTGAGTTCACGCAGCCCGACGCACGCAAGATGCTCAACCATATTCAATCCGAGGAGCAGCAGCACGGCGACATGCTGTACTCTTATATGAACGCCAACGGCATGTATAACTGAGCAATGCAAGCATTGCAGTGAAATGTTTCGCTGTGCGAAACGTGAAATATTTGCTTCGCAAATATGAAATTTGCGCTTCGCGCAAGTGAAATATTTCGCCATAGGCGAAATGTTGCGGTAGAAATTTGCAAAAAGCAAATTTCAATTTTTATTGTACCTTATTTGGTGCTGATTCGATCTGCTAAGACTTTTGAAAATAGTCCACCGTCCAGCGGCGCACCTCACCTTGCATGAGCAGCAGTACGCCAAGGTTGAGCAGAGTCATCGCGCCAATAGCAAGGTCGGCAACACTCCAGAGCGCGGCGGGCGCGGACACCGTTCCCACCGCCGCGCCCAGCGAGAATACGCACACAAACCCCAGTCGCACACCGCGGCTGGGGGTCAGATACGATAGTGCCTCCAGCGCGTAATGCCCCCAACACACCACCGTGGCAAACCCGAAAAACAGCACCATGGCGCACAGAAAATAGCCCGCCCAATCGCCAAGCACCAAGGTAAAAGCGCGCACCGTCATCATAATAGAATTGTCGGCATACACAGCCACTTGGTCATAGCTGACCAAAATGACCAGCGCGGTCATGCTGCACAGCACCAAGGTGTCCGCAAACACCTCAAAAATGCCCCAGAAGCCTTGTTTTGCCGGATGATCGGTATTGGCACAGGCATGCGCAATAGGCGCTGTACCGCAGCCTGCTTCGTTGGAAACCAGCCCTCGCATGCAGCCAAAGCGCAACGCCCGTGCCACCGCAAAGCCCCCCACACCGCCAAGCAGCGCACGTACGTCACGCACAGCACCCCAAATATTGCGCAAGGCGGACGGAATGGCGTCGGCACGCAATACCAGCACCGCAAGCGAAAGCAGCACAAAACCGCCCGTCATCAGCGGCACAAGCACGTCTGTCGCCCTCATAATGCGTGTCGATCCTCCCAGCAATATGGCAAAGGTGGCAACGCACAAAAGCACTCCCGTCACAAGCGGCGGAATGCCGCATATGCCCTGGAACACGCCGCCGATGGCGTTGGTTTGAATGACGCAGCCCATGCAAATACCGTCCAGCACGCAAAGCGCGGCAAACGCAGCCGCCAAAAGCTTACCAAGCCCCGCACAGCCAAGGCGCGCAAAGCAATCACTTATATAGTACATAGCACCGCCGCAAAAATGCCCCGGTGCATCCTCCCTGCGGTGCGCCACCGCCAGCACCACCTCGGCATATTTGAGCGACATGGCAACCAAGGCGCTTGCCCACATCCAGAACACCGCGCCCGCGCCGCCGTACCAGATGGCGGACGCCACACCTACTAAGTTCCCCACGCCCAGCGTGCCCGCCAAGGCAAGCGTCAGCGCACGCAAGGGAGAGGTTCCCTTGCCCGAGCGCTGCAGCATACCGCGCAGCATCTTGCGCGGATGCAGGGCGCACCTCACCCCTACGCGCAAGGTAAAAAACAGACCTGCCAGCACCAAAGCACACGGCACGCCCCCCCCCACGACACGCGCCCTGAAAGATTCCGTCAGAATCCTCCCCCCCC
>JAZRQR010000014.1:0-1085 GCA_045650025.1 Eubacteriales bacterium | reverse complement strand
CAGCCTCCAGCTCGGAGAGGGTGGATGCGGTGTAGATGCCGTCGGGGTAGAAGCCCTGATCCAGCACCAGTCTCTGGAACACCGGCTTATGGTTGAGGTACATCATACCCTTGCGGCACTCTACGCAACGCATGCCGAAATAGCTCTTTGCCACGTCGTCGCCGCAGACAATTTCCAGATCATACAGTCTGCCGTTGCCAACCTCCCAGAGGTGCAGCTCGTCAAGCTTCATGCGCAGCGTGCACTTGCCGCCGTGTGCCGTGCCGGTTGCCTTACCCACAACCTTGCCCTCGTAGCTTGCCACCAAGGAAACGGGGGTGTCCTCGCCGCCCTTGACGTGCAGCTCGGCAGTCATGGTGCACTCGTCAATATCGGTAAAGTAACGTGCGCTCTTGAGATATACCTCGGGCACACACTCCAGCCAGACCGTCTGCCAGATACCGGTGGTTCTGGTATAGAAGCAGCCAAACGACTCATAACGGGGGCTCTGCTTGCCCGCGGGCTGATTGCCCGTGCGCAGATCGTCGATCGCGCGGATGGTGATGGCGTTCTCCCCCTCCACCAGCGCCTTGGTAATGTCCATGGTGAACGCTACGTAGCCGCCCAGGTGATAGTCGATCCACGTGCCGTTGACCCAAACGTCACTCTTATAATCGCACGCGCCTACGTGCAAAAGCACTCTCTTGCCGGCTGCCTGCCAGCCCTGGGGCAACGTGATCTTCTTGCGGTACCAAACGCAATTGCAGAAATCGGTATCGCCAATGCCGGAAAGCACGCTCTCACGGCAGAAGGGCACGGTGATCTGCTCGGTATACGCAGCGCCGTTTGCAAAGCCACGCTGCTCGCCGCTGCATGCGCGGTCGGTCATGTACTCCCACGTACCGTTGAGATTGATCCAGTTTTCTCTGGTCAGCTGGGGGCGCGGATATTCCGCGCGAGGAATGTTGTGTTGCATATCCTTAAGTATCCTTTCCCTTTTATAAAGGCTTAAAAATTTTCATATAAAGGGGGAGACCGTAGCCGATCTCCCCTGTTTTTTACACCTGTCGCGCGTACGCGATTCCCGATTTACTCGGGCATAATCA
>JAZRQR010000013.1:0-25556 GCA_045650025.1 Eubacteriales bacterium | reverse complement strand
ATGGGGCTGCGGGATTAGCGGCAAATAGGAGCAAAAATTAAGGACTGTATCGTTTTGATGCAGTCCTTGATTGCTTTTATAGATAGTTGCTGTAGGTGCTGGCGATCACTGATCGCCCCTACGACTGTTTTTGTTGGGATTTTAGGTGTTAAAAACACAGCGCAAACACTTGTAGGGGCGATCAGTGATCGCCCGCGCCTACGGCAATTACTATTTGAAAGCATTGTTATTTGATTATTTTCCCGCTTATTCCGCAGCCCAATCGGGCAGTTCTTTTTGTATGTCATTCAATTCGTCTTTTGCGGCTTTTCCTTATACATGACAAACGCAAGCGCAACGGCGCAAACGCCGGAAACGATTTTGCCCACGATCATGGGCAGCACGTACGTGCCGTCAAACGCCATGGTAAACGCCAAATGTCCACCCAGCGCAAACGCTGCCGACACGGCAAAGGCGGAATTGAGCACAGCACCCTTTTTGTCCATTTTCTCCATAGTGCCAAACGTGGAGGCGTTGGTCACCAGCGTACCGAGAAACGCGATTGCGGAAACACCGTTGATGCCGATCTTGGAGCCAATGGCGTTCAGCGGCTTATCGAGCACCTTGGCAAGCAGATACATCAGCGGTAAAGCACCCGAAAGCGTCACGCAGGCGTTGGCGCAAACCAGTGCACCGTTTTCAAAAGAATCAAAATACGGGCTGATCTCCACCTTAGTCAAAAACGTAAAGATCGCGCACACAAGTCCCACTAGCGAGATGGCGCGCATGACCTGTCCAAGCACGGCAAAGCACTTGATGCTGGCATTTTTGAAAAAGAGCAGCGCCAGGGTGATCAAGCCCCCGACGATGATCAAGGGCAGCAGGTTAAGCATCAGCGCCCCAAGAGGCACACGGCAGATCAAGCCCGAAACCAAACAGCCCACGGGAATGGTGGCAATACCGCAAAGCATGCCCAAAAACAGCTGCGGATATTGCTCCTTGCGCACAAGTCCAAGTGAAAACGGCAACGTAAAGGATATCACGCAGCCCATCATGGAGGACACGATAAAAGCATTGTAATTGCCCATCAGCGCACTTTTGCTCACACTTTGTGAAAGTGCCATACCGCCCATATCGTTTGCCAGCAGCGAGGCGGGAATGATGGAAGGATCGATCCCGAACGCATTGTAAAACCCATCAAAGAGCGGGGAGAGCCACACGCCCACGGCAGGGGCTATGACGATCATGCCCAACATGGAAAGCGTCATGGGGCAGAACAACAGAAACGCGCGCTCAAATTCCTTGCCCACGCCGATCTTGTTGCCGATCAGCCAGTCAACTGCGCCCAGCGCAGAAAATATCAGTATGACGATCGACAACACGCTCATATTTCGACCTCCCGAAAACCCTCGTCGGTCAGAATCCATCTCGACTTGAAGCCTGCCTCCATCAGAAGCTCCCTTGCCTCGGTAAAGGAGCAATCGAGGAATGCCTTGTTATGGCAATCCGAGGTGATCATTGCGCCAAAGCCGCAAGCGGCAAATTCCCGCAAAAGCTCCATCTGCGGATACGGATCGGTGCGGTAGCCGCGTGAGATCGCGCCCGTGTTGACCTCAAAAAACGGGATCTTACCCTGCAGGGCGTGAATGGCATCCTTGCCGTAATCCAGATACGTCTTTGACGATGTGTCAATAAACTTTCCCGCTTGGTTATTCTTGGTCAAGAGGTCAAAATGTCCGATGATGTCGATATTTCCTTTTTCGGGCAATCTTGATACTGTTTCATAATATTGCTTGGCAAACTGCAATCCGTCACCGCCGAAATGATTTTGCACGTATGCAAGCGTTTCGGCAAGTCCGCGGTCAAAACCAAGGATCTTACCGTCGATCTCCAAATAATGCACCGAGCCGATCAGATAGTCAAAGCCCTCGGTCGGCACGTCGGAATAAAACTCGTATTCCAAACCGCAGAACACGTCGATCACGCCGCGGTATTCCTGCTTGAGACCAAGAATCTCCGCCTGATAGTCCGCCATCTGTTCAACGCGCATCTGATACGGATAATCGGAAAACGCCATATAGGTATGCTCCGAAAAGCCAATGCCCGTCATGCCCAGCGCAATCGCGCGCTGCACAAGCTCGCGCGGCGTGTCCTTGCCGTCCGCATAGATGGTATGCGTATGTAAATTCTGAACGTTCTCCATCCTAAAATCCTTTTCCCCTCCAACTCACAATATGCCATTATTTTAGCATATGCGCCCTGTAAAGTCAATAGTTGCAAAGGGATTTGGGCTTGCAATCGGCACGCATTTGTGATATAATCACGGTATCAAGCATGCTTAAAGGACAGAGATTTTCGCACTCTCTGTCCTTTTCATTTATTCGCTTTTCAATTTCCCCTGCAACAGGCTGACCGACAACAGCGTCTGCGAGGGCAGATAGAACGCCCACGCCAGGTTAAAGCCGGGACGAATGATCTTGTAGAGCAGCGCGTCGGGCGGGATGGGCAAATAGCCGTTGATCAGATCCAGCCCGATCACGGTATCGCACAGCAAGAACAGCAAAAAGCCGATTGCCAAAATCGCGCGTCTGCGAAATCTCGCAAACGCAAACACCACGTTCAGGATCAGCTGCACGTAATACAGCATAGACACCATCGCCAGCGCGTCGGTGCTTTGCCCAAGCACGATCGCGGTCACGGCAACGATCAAAGCCGAAAGCGCGATGCGCAAGATTACCTGCGCGCGCCTCTCGCCCTTCCCTGCCAACAGATACAACCGCGCGGCATACGCGATCTGCGCACACAAAAAGAACGCCATAGCGGGCAGCTGCTTGATGGGCTGCGACCATACCAGAAAATAGTCCGCGCACACCGTGCACACCAGTGCCAGCTGCGTAAAGGCGTATGCGCTGCTCTTCTCGGCAAACGCCGCGCAAAACAGGCAGGCAAGAATGATCGCGCCAAATTGGCAAGCCACCACCACTCTACCCTCGGTCACCTGCAGTGCCACGCCCAGTGCGATCTGCACGCATACGTATATCGCGGTCAAGGATATCCAGAACCGCTTGGATTTTAAAAATTTTTGCATATATTCCCCTTTTAGATCAGAGCATAAAAAACGCGGAATAAACCGAAAGCCCCATGATCCCTGCGCCAAACGCAAGCATCAAGCAAGCAAATATGCGGACACGCTTGGCTGCCTTGAAGATTGCAGGATCTTTTTGGGAAAGGTAGATCTCGTAGGATTCCCCTATCCGATAATGCTTGCATACGTACCTTTGCGACAAGCTATCCATGCAAGACCCCGTATAAGTCTTGCCTGCGTATTCATACGTGAAGGTAGGCGAGCTGATCAAGTGCGCTTTAAATTGCTCAAAGCCGTAGTCAACCATAACCGCATGCACCTTCACCTTGCAACTGCGAAAAAGCAGCATTTGAGAAATTGCAACGACGCACAAAATCGCGCCAACCGCAAAGACAATAAAGCTATCTCTGTACGCGGGCGCAAACACGTGCAAAAGCAAGGCGGTAGCGATCAGCGAAACCACAAACAGTATGACAAACACCAATTTTGTTTTTTTCAACCTTCCAACCACCTTTCCCGGATTGATTTATAACACAAGGCTTGCACGAGTACGTTTTCTAACCGCTCGGCAATATCGTATTTTATTATTACACAACCGTCGTAATTTGTCAAGCCGCACCCTTATTCCCCCGCACCATTGGCATGGTAAAGGTCATACGTGCTGCGGCGCATCAGATCCTCCCAGGGGTACACGTCAGTCCCGTGCCCCGTAAAGCAAATGACGAACGGCTGCGCCGCATACACAATACCAATATCGTTGCTCAGATAATCGTCCTCGCCCGTTTTGTGCGCGATAGTCACGTTTTCGCCAAGCTTGCCGCCCAGCTTGTGCCCGATCTGCTGCTCGCACAGCACCTCGATGGCGTAATCGCTGACCTTGCGGTCAATAAACTCGCCGCGGTACAGCTTCTCCAGCAAAAGCCCCAGCTCCTTGGGGCTGATCGAATTTTGCACGCCCCGTGCCGATGCTTCCCTGTCAAACAGCTTGCGGCGGATGCGGGTCTTCTCCAGCCCCATTTCGGCAAATCCCTGCTCGATCGCCTCAAAGCCAAACAGGCGGATCAGGCGATTGGTGGCGGTGTTGTCCGAAATGCAGATCATCAAGCGGCACAGCGTGCGAATATCGGTCTTGACGCTGCCCGTAAACATATTCAAAGCGCCGCAGCTGGGCACCTTATCGCTCTCCTCGGTCACAATGCCATCGTCCAGCGATAAATTGCCCTTGTGACACTCTGCCAGCACGTGCAAAAACAGCGGAAGCTTGATCACGCTTGCCGCGCCGTAGATCTCCTCTTCACAAATGCCGTATTCAAAGCCTGTGACAAGATTTTTATAGTAAAAGCCCAAATGCCCCGGGATGCCCTCCATCTCGCGGCGAATGCCCTCCAGTATCTCAAACTCGGTCATGGCATAGCCTCCTTTATGCTTCATACAAATGAATTTTCACAGGTCCGATCAAGCCGCCGCCTGCCGTGTCCTGCATAAACGCCTTTTCCTTGACGTAATAAGGCGAGAGCTGCCAAGGCTGGTAGCGATCAAAAAAGTCGGTGCACAGGTACTGGTTGGAGGGCGTATTGGTCACACGCAGCTGCAGCACGTTGTGTTGCCCCAGCAGCGCAGTGGGCACCTCGTAGCGATAGGGTGCCATCAGGCGCGTACCCACCGACACGCCGTTGACCAAAACCTCGCAGGTGTACTGCACCTCGCCGATCTCGACAATGCATGCACCCATCCGCTCGGGATGCGCGCAATCAAACGCGGTTTCATAGGTGGCGCTACCCGAAAATTCCTTGCCCAGATACTCCTCCCATGCGCCAAGCGTAACGGACATTGGAGCTTGCTCGCATGGCTGCGTGCGGATTCCTGCCTCGCCAAACGTAAAGCCGCTGCCGGGGATCAGGGTATATTGCGCAGGCACCACCGTGCTGCACGTGCCGCACGGCTGCTGCTTGGCGTCAAGGGCTTGACTCGTCACCAGAATGGCAACCGTCTCGCCTGACTCCAGCGTCACGTGCACGCCGCTCTCGCCCACCTTGCAAGCATACAGCTCACCGCTTTCCAGATCCGTGCGGTATGCATGCTCCAGAGGGACGTGCAGATCAAAATCCGCCGCCTCGGTGTGCTCGTTATACAGGCAATACAGCTCGCCGTTTTCCAAGTGACGCTGCATCACGCGCACACGCTCGTGCGCACCGCACATCTGCACGGCAGGACGCAGACCGTCCGCCGCGTGCAGCACGGTGCCGCCGCCTGCACGAAAACGTGCTAAGATGGTGCGCGTCTGCGCGGGCAGATACGCCCCAGACGGTACGACCAGCTTGGTATAGACCGCATTGCCCATGCAGATCTGCCCTGCGTCAATGCCCTTGGCATCCGCCAGCACGTCATCGTCCACAATATCAAAATCAATGCCGCGATCCTCCAGCGCGCGTCCCAGCTCGTCAAACGCACGGGAAAGCGCCGCGCTGCGGTTGCTCACCCAGAAATCGTTGACGGGATAATACAGCGCGGTGTCGCACACGCGCTCGCCTACCGAGCAGACGTAGGAAAGTCGCTCGGCATAGCGGTTGATCAGCGCAAGATCGGCAAAATACGGCAGCTGCTCATGGAAGGTGGGCTGCTCGCCCGCCTGCATGTATCCATGGCGTCCGTAGGAGATCAACATCATATTAAAGACGTTGATGCCGCGCACCGCCTGGTAACCCAGACAATGGCGCATCAGCGCATAGGTCAAGCCGTTGCCGTACACCGCAAAGGTCTCGGACATGGCATAGCTACCGCCAATCTGCTCCATGGCAGAGGACGCATAGCGCGGGAAAAAGCCGTTTTGGGCGATGCGCTCACCCGTGGGCATCACTTTCTCCTGCCCCGGATAGATCTGACGCCAGATCACGTCTACGCCCGGAATGTCCAGGCAGCGCAGCGTACGCATCAGATGGTAGCTGCAGCCACCGCCCGTGGTGCAGCCGTCAGGGATGTGATCCTGATCCATGTGCCCCGTAAAGAGCAAGTTGTGCTCGTGGCACCATTGCTTGCAGGTGTTCAAAAACGCATCGCAGAATCTGCGGCTGCAAAAATCGTACCATCTGCGAAGCACCTGCGCGCCCTGCTCGTCCGGCTCTGCCACGCCTGCGATCATGGGCAGGTACGGCACGATGGACTCGCCATGCAGCTCTTTGAAATCCTGCATCAGCTCGCGGTAGCAAATGGCTTGACCGGGCGCCTTGGGCTCATCGGTAAACATGGCGGAAACGTGAGAGCCAAAGGTGTCCTCCAGCACGCGGCGGTAGCCCTCGTGCGTCATTTCAATAAAGGCATCGGTGGCATCCTTGCGCGTCAGGTCGGGATAATCGGGCCACAGCGGGCCGTTGGGACCAAACCGGGTCACGCCCTCGGTGTAAAATTCCACCACAGCCGTTTCGCTCTCAAACACGTGTCCGGGGGCAAGCTGCTTTGTGCCTGCAAATGCGGCAATCGCGTTTTCGTGGTGGTATGCCAGCGTCTGACCGGCTGCGTACGTGTGCGTGGCATGGCGCAAAAGCTGCTTATTGGTCTCGGGATGTGCAGCCAGCACCTTGCCGCAAGCACCGCCCGTTGGCCAACCGCCCTCGTCATACAGCCAGCAATGCATGCCGCGCGCTGCTGCCGCGCGAATGGCGTATTCATACTGCGCAAAATATTCGGGGGTCAGATAGTCCGGCTCCAGCTCGGTGGGCATAGAGATCGGACGGAAATAGGTGGGCTCAGGAATGATGTAAAACGCGCGAATGCCAAGGCGTTGCATCTCGTCCAGCTGCGCGTCGGTCTGCTCATGGCTGAGCTTGGCATTCCATACCCAGGAATAAATGGGCGCATGCTCCCCTTGGGGGGCGCGGAATGCATCCGCTGAAAATGCTTTGGATACAGGATGTCTGTACACGGTGTTCTCCTTTTGCGCCTTACGCGCCCTGCAAAATGGTAAATTCTCCGCGTTATGACACACGGATCGGGTGTTATATCTTGAATGGGTTTACTTCCCCATCACCTTTGCCACGTCGCCAAGCATCTGTCTGATCGGCAGCGAATAGGGGCAACGGCTCTCGCAATCCCCGCAGCCAATGCAATCGGACGCGGTCTTGCCAAGGGTTGCATAACGGCTTGCAGCCCACTGTTTAAGATCATATCGGCTAAAGTAGCCCTCAAACAGAAATACGGCAGGAATGTTGATGCCAACCGTGCAGGGTGCGCAATAATTGCATCTGCGGCAGAAATTGGTGCCCAGCTGTGCGCGGATTGCCGCTACCTTGTCCTGCTCCTCTTGGCACAGCGGCGCGGTATTCTCGGTCGCCTGTACGTTTTGTGCAATCTCCTCTGTGTCCGCCATACCGGGAATCACCACACTCACGTGCGGATTGCTCACGATAAAGCGCATGGCAATGTGGGCGTCGTCAATCGCGCCGCCCGCCAGGGGCTTCATGCAGATAAAGCCAATATTCTTTTCCGCGCAACGCGCACTCAGCTCCTCGCCCTGCGTTTCCACAATGTTGTAAGGAAACATCACGGTCTCCACCCAAGGCAGCTCCAGAGCTTTCGCAAACAGCTCTACCGAATGTAAGGTGATGCCGATATGCCCGATCTTGCCTGCTGCCTTTGCTGCTTGCAACGCTTCCAGCGCGCCGCCCGCCGAGGTCACCGTTTCCAGATCCCGCCCTCCCGGGTTGTGCACCTGATACAGGTCAATATAGTCGGTGCCGAGATTGTGCAGGCTGGTCTGGATGTCACACGCCATTGCATCTGCGGTGCGCGCCATGCTCTTGGTGGCAAGCACAAATTTGTCTCGGACACCACGGAGCGCATAGCCCAGATACTCCTCGCTGACCGTATAGCCGCGCGCGGTGTCAATGAAATTTACGCCCTGCAAAATCAGCTCGTCGATCAGCTTTTTGGTATTCTCCGCATCACTTTTCTGAATGGGAATGCCGCCAAAGCCCAGGCGTGAAATCTGCAATCCCGTTTTTCCAAGCACTCTGTATTCCATATCGTTACCTCTTCGCTATCAGTTGGTTTCGCCCTGCAGAAGAGCATACTCACCGCTCTTCAGCACGCGGATCAGGTCCTCATTGGTGCGGATCCTCTCCTTGACGGCAATACCCGCTCTGCCTGCCGTTTCGGTGCTGTGCCCGTCCGAGCCGGACACGCATGCAAGCCCACGCTCGTCCGCAAGCCTGCGGGCGCTCTCATTCCATTCGGGAAAATTGCCCGCGTTGTACACCTCAATGCCGTCCAGCCGATCCAGGCACTCCAGCGGATAGGGGCGCGGAATATACGCGCGGTCGCGGTAGGGGTGCGCCTGATAGATCAAGCCGCCTGCGGCGTGCACCACCTCGGCATACTTGTCCGCACTCGCCATCTTGAGTTCGGGGTGCGCCTCGATCAGCTCGGGCGTGATGCCGTACATCAGCACCTCCTGCCCGTACCCCACGTGCTCCTCCAGACCAAACAAAAGGTCAAAATCCAATGTGCGCGCATACGCAAGACCGTACAGATAGTCCTGACGGTACGCGTCCACAAACTCCGCCCAGGGCAGATTGCGATCAATACGGGTGTCACCAAAATAAAAGTGGTTGGTCACCACCATGCCGCTGTACCCCTTTGCGATCAAGGCGTCAATATGATCGCAAATAGGCGAACCACCGCCGCTGCAGGGGTCTGTGTGAATGTGCATTTCGTATTTGTAAAGCTTCTGCTCGCTCATAAGCACCTCCGGTTCAAATTGACGGATATGATATAATCAATTATAATGCAAAGGAAGAGATTTGTCAAGAAAGAGAGCGCAACGATTCGATGGAAGCAAAAAGAAAACCAGCCCGATAGTCTCGCTACTGCAACGGCGTGTCACGCCAATCGGGGTGGTTTTCTGCTTTATACAACGGCTATAAAAGGATATTTTTGCCGCGTGTCATATGATTCGCCGTTTATTGGCTAAGCATTCTCCGTCAAATATGATATAGCTGTAGCTGTCATCGCTAAGCCCCGCCTCAATCGTGTGTCCGTCTACAACTGCGCTGAGCGTGTGGGCAAATTCTGCAACTCCCTTTTTCTCGTCGTAAACAACGCCGTTAATCACAAGCTCGTTAACGCTTTTTACCCTGCGATAGCAAATTTCATACCCCTCCACACACGCCTTCAGTAAGATTCTGACTTTAGCAGCACGGTCTGCATGTCTGACAGGCTTGTCATCTGCTCCGCTCGCGCGCCGTTTCGCCTTTTTGGCGTGCTTTTCAATCTCCTTTTTCTTTTGTGCGGAAGAAACAAAGCCATATATAATGATGAAGACACCGCAACAGCAGCTAAACACCCCGATCGCGATGTAGCCGTTGTCGTAAGCATCCAACGCAGCCTGCGATTCTTCGAAATTCAAAATTTCTCTTGACCCCGCTACAATTTCCACAACATAATCATTGTTGGGATTGACCAAAATATCAAGCGTTGTTCCCTTTTGCAGCGAGCTCATCGTATCGGCAAAATCCTGTGTTTCAGTGTGTGGGAATACGCTATAGGAGGACCCGTCTGCGAAAATGATCGTCCTGTAATTTTCCCAAGTCTCATATTCCTCAAACTCACCCGAATAAGCAACCGCCTCCGAGCGCGGAATCGGCTTATTTTCCATTTGTACGAGTGCGAAAAACGCACCGAAAAGAATTGCCAAGATTCCGACGATAATCGTGCCCGTCTTGGATTCCAGAATGCTATCTGCCCAAGAATATCTATTGGAAAAACGCCTATTTTTCATAGCACAATACCGCCTTTCGCATTGATGATATCATTATAGCATAAAATTGATTATTTTTCAAGTATAAATACAACCGGTCTTGCTCCCACCGCTTCAGTGAAATTTGCCGCCGCATCCAACGCAAAAAGGCACCCTATTGGGTGCCTCTGCGTTGTGTAAGGGCTATAAAAAAGATAATTTTGAGGGAGTGCTTACGGGATTTGAACTCTACGGATTAAAAATCCGCCAAATGTGCTCTTCCATATTTTTTCAAATATGTTTCCAATGGCTCCATATTACCTCCTATATGGCCACATGAGACGTACATGTACTCCTCGCTGTAATAAATACGGAAATAAGAAGCCCTCCTTGTTCGAGAACATATTCCTTTCAGGCAGAGCCTCTATGACAGCACACATGCATAACTACCAGTCTTTTGATTTTGGATCAAGCACTGGCCGTCGGGCAGCACGACCTCACAGGTCATATCAGCACCGTCGGGCAACGTAACCTCCAAAAGCAGTTCTGCATCCTTTTTCTCCCACGAAACGGTGACAGGGCCATAGGGTGTAGGCACAGTGCCCTTTGCCCAAGAAAGGTCGTAGGCATTGATACAGGGCTTTACGCGCACCGATCTGTATCCGTTGTCCGTGGGATATACACCCAGAACCATGGACGAAAACTCATAGATGGGCGCGCTGCTCCAGCCGTGACACTCGCTTCTGGGATCATCGGGATTTTCGCACCAGGTGGTGCAATGCAGATCCAGCATTTTCTCCCAGCCCTGCAGCTGACGCTTGGCGTACTTGTCATAGCGTCCTGCAAGCTCCAGCGCGCGGAACATATAGTGACTCATGGAAAACGTACATGTTGCCACGGGAACGTGAGAGTCAAATGTACGGTCGATCAGCTCTCCCGCCTCTTCTCCCTGCACCGCTCCCGACAAAATAGCCCAAAGCGTGGTGTGTTGCGAAAATTCACGCACACTCGGTTTGTTGCGGTAAAGTCCCGCTTTGCAGTCGTAGCAATGCTCGTAAGCAGCTCTGATCGCAGCCTCGGCTCGACTTTTGTAGTCCTCTGCCGTGCCGTTTCTGCCCAATATCCCGCACAGCTCGGCACAAGTCTTGAGAGCAGCGGCATACATTAAGGTAGACACGGTGATAGGCTCATCCACCTCTCTTGCGGGAACGCCACCGTCCCAGCCGGGCACCCAGTCCACAAAATGCCAGTACGGTGTTTGTCCAACCAACCCGTTTGGCAGCACGTAGGACCCAAAGCCGTCCAACGCGCGGTGCGCCGTACCGATCAGCCTGCGCAAAAGCTTGATGCTTTCGGTTGATTCTCCGCAATAGCGCACGTAGTCGCGAAGCATAAATATCCAAAACAGCGTGAAATTGGGAATGATCTGCGTTTTTACCGAGGGGTAGTTAGCCTGCAACAGACCGTCCGGCATTTGCGAATGCGCAAAATCGGTCAGAGATTTGATGGGCATGCGGTCATCGGCACTCATGCGCAAGGTAAACAACATTTCAAGCGCGCTATCCATATCGTATTGCTGCTGCTCATAGTACGGGCAATCCACGTACATCTCGTGCATGCAGCACAGTACGGTATGGCGGCTGATCTCCCACATTTTGTTATACCGCTCGTCAGAGCATGCAAACTGCCCCGCAGCATCAAGCGGATAATGATAAAAGGCATAATCAAAAGCAACGACATTGAAATTCGGGTCGTCACACTCCACTCTTACAAAGCGGAAGGAGCGATACCAAAAAGGGGCAAACTCTTGCTCTTGTCCGGTTGCGACGACGGTATCATAGCAGCCATACAGAAAAGCCGTGGGTTGATCGTACGCGTCACGCGCGCCCTTGAAGTGCTTGCCATTCTCGTCGGTCTGCCTGTAACACTCGGCGTACATCAAGCGAACCTTGCTTCCCTTTCTCGCCTTAAAACGGAAGCTGAGCTTAGCGGTGGTATATGCACCCGCATCGTATTCGACAAAGCCATCTCCACGTCTGACGGCTTGCATAAGCGTATACGGCTCGGTCTGCATAGCGGGCAGCGTGCGGGGCTTCATTACGTAAGGCTCATTGATCCCGTCGCCGCCAAAGCAGCCGCGTTCCAAATTTGGCTTATGTCCGATTTTGAGAGAGATGGGCGTGCGGACGCTATCCCCCGACCAATGCTCGTACGGAGGGATCGAAATATAGCAATCGGTGCCATGCTCCAAGCAGCACGCGTCCTCGCGCTCGCAGATCCAGCTTGCATCCGTTCCGATCGGAACGGATGCATTGTCACTGACCAGCGTGCCGTCTAACCAGAATGCGGGCGCGGACTTGCGGAAGGTGGAGATAAAGTAGCCCTCTGTGACGTACATGACCTTGGCTGTCAGAACGTTGCTCCCTTCGGTCAGATAGGAGGTCAGATCCTCGGTCTCATAATACGTTTGATAGGCAGATCCCTGACAGGGGCCTTCCATGACAAGATGCCCGTTGAGATACAAGGCATAGCGCGTATCCCCACAGGCGCGCACCGAAAGCGATGCAACGGCAGGTGCATCAAACTCCTTGGTAAAATAATAGAATTTGGGGGTTGTGGGGCGGTCGTCCGCCATAATCCAAAGACTCATTTTTTGTCCTTTCTTCAGAACGTAACCGTCAGCGTCTGTCCGGCGCAAATGTGCACACATTTGAACGCTGTCAGAGTTTTGTGCGGCATGTAGTCAAATTTCAATACGGAATAGTCGGTGTCGTATTCGCCTTTGTTATGCAGCTCGACCGTGTTTTCATCCATCCACGTTTCCCGGATATCCGAATAGGTCAAGCCGTGTCCAAACTCATACGCGCATTTGCCTCCAAAGAACTTGTAGGTGCGGTTTTGCATGCTGTAATCCTCAAACGAGGGCAGATCGTCCACCGATCTGTAAAAGCTGACAGGCAGCCTTGCGCTGGGAGATACCTTGCCAAACAGAATATCGGCAAGTGCGTTGCCGCCCTCAGCCCCCGGATAGAAGCATTGCAGCACGGCATTGCAGCGCTGATCCTCGCGCTCAAGGTTGGTGCAGCTACCGCTGACGTTGACGAATACGGTGGGTTTGCCAATGGCCATGACCGCGTCAATCAGCTCTCTTTGCACCGCGGGCAGCTCAAGGTCGGTACGGTCTCCGCCCTTTGCGGCATTGTACGCGTCCCCCTCCTCACCCTCAATGGTGGGGTTGATGCCCATGATCATGATCACAACGTCCGCCTTTTTTGCGGCAATGAGTGCCTCATTGCGCGGATGCTCTCCGTCCTTATCCGTTACGGGCTTGGTCACGTGGCAGCCGCGGGCATAGATCACGCGGCCGTCAAAGCCGTCCTGAATACCGCGCAGCAGCGTGGAATATCTTGCGGGCGTACCGTTATAGTTGCCGAGCAAAACACTCTGATCGTCAGCATTCGGGCCGATCACGGCAATGGTGCGCACGTTACTTGAAAGCGGCAGAATGCCATTGTTTTTAAGCAGCACCATGCACTTTTGCGCCATTTTGCGGTTGAGTGCGCGGTGCTGCTCACAATCCACGACCTCGTACGGAATACTGTCATATTCGCAATCGCTATCAAACATACCAAGGCGGAATCGCGCCTCAAACAGCTTTTCCACGGATGCCGTGACGGTTTCCTCGGAGACGAATCCCTGATCATACGCATCCTTAAGCCACTCGTAAGCCTTGCCGCAGTTCATCTGGCAGCCGTTGTTGACTGCCAAAGCTGCGCTTTCCACGTCATTGGCGGTCACCTTATGCGAGCGATGCATATCACAGATCGCGCCACAATCGGACACCACGTAGCCCTCAAAGCCCCATTCGCCGTACAGTATATCGCCAAGCAGCGTTTTACTGCCGCAGCAGGGCTCTCCGTTGGTACGGTTGTACGCACCCATCACGGCAGAGGGGTCTGCACGGTCAATGCAGTATTTGAATGCCCACAGATAGGTCTCTCTCAGATCCTGCTCGCTGACCTTGGCATCAAAGCTGTGGCGCAGCTCCTCGGGACCGCTGTGTGCGGCAAAATGCTTGATGGTTGCATCCACCTTGCGGTATTTCCCTTCTCCCTGCAGGCCCTTGATAAAGGCAACGCCCATCTCCCCCGTCAGATAGGGGTCCTCACCGTAGGTTTCGTGTCCGCGTCCCCAACGGGGATCACGGAAAATATTGATGTTGGGTGACCAAAAGGTCAGTCCCTGATAGATATCGGTATATCCGAATTTTTTGAACTCATTATATTTTGCTCTCGCTTCGTCCGAAATGGCGGTGGCGACGCGATGCATCATGTCTGTATCAAAGCTTGCCGCCATACCGATGGCTTGCGGAAATACGGTTGCCACACCCGATCTTGCCACACCGTGCAGGCATTCGTTCCACCAGTTATAGGCAGGAACGCCCAGACGTTCGATCGCGGGCGCATTGTACTTCATCTGCGTCATTTTTTCTTCCAAGGTCATCTGTGCAACCAAGGCCTTGGCTCTTTCCATAAAAGTCATAAATGCGACCCCTCTGTTTTATTCAATGATATTACTGGTGATATAATCCACGCCCCACTCCACGAGATTTTGCGCCTTGTCGATCCAGTCGCAGGTCCAGACGTTGACCTTGATGCCGCGCGCGTGGATGCGATCGACCAATTCCTTGGTGGTGGTGAAAATATGAATATCCAGATCAAAGCCGTGAGCCGCGACCTTATCCAAAAATTCGTCCGTAAAGACGTGGTTTTCGTCGGTCAGAAACTGCACGGGACACGCGGGCAGATGCTTGCGGATCTCGGTCAGGTTATCCCAAAAGAACGAGATGAACACCACCTTATCAAGGTAGTCCTGCTCTTTGAAGCATTCAACCACCTGCGCAATAGTCTCGGGGGTCATGGCGTGCTTGAGCTCGGTCACGCACACCTTGCCGTACTCCTTGCAAATACGGATATACTCCTGCAACGTGGGGATGCGCAGATCCGATCTGGGGGCTTTCATCCCCGGCGTCAGCCCGTAATCCTCCATGGTGTGAAAGAAAGAACGCTCGTAAAGCGTGATGCTTTGAATCTGCTCCACCGTGCTTTCGGAGATGCAGATGGTTTGGGGCGAGAAGCCCTCGGTAGAATCGTTGTGAATGATAACAAGACCGTCCTTTGCCGCGCGCACGTCACATTCCACGCCCCAATAAGAGCGATTTCCGGCAGCGATAAAGCCTGCGTTGGTATTGGCTGTTTCAAGACCGAACAGTCCTGCGTGCGCCACCATCCTGACCTGCTTTTTCTCAATTTTAATGGTATCCATATCTTACCCCTTGTACACGTGGAATTGATAGATACGGCAGGTCTTATCGGCGTGCGGTGTGGGTCTGATGATATACAGACGCACGTAGCGGGCGTTAACGGATGCAAACTCGCGCAAGGTCATATCCTCGCGGTTGCCCCAAACCTCGTCGGCCGTCAGCCACTCACCGTCCTCGCTTTCCTTATACTGCAGGAAATAATCCACGGTATTATCGTTTCTGTCCTCGTATTCACCGCAATGCAGCACCAGCCACTTATAAATGGGCGTAACCTCTCCAAGGTCAACCTCCAACCAGCCTGCGTGACCCGTTTCGGTGTCCGCAGCCTCGGCAACACCGCCCCATTTGCTCTTACTGTCACCATTGAGCGCGTTTTCGGGATATTCACCCAAATTCTCGCGGCTGTGGTTAGCGCGGCAGGGCTTGTGCAAGACCACGTTCTCGCCGAAATCCGAGAAAATGGGGTAAATGGTAGCATCCCTGTCGCCCATGCGCACCAGCGCCTGCACGTCCTCTTGCCATACGATATCGGCATCTCCGCCAAAACGTGCAAACGTACCGTTTTGGTTGCAGCGAGGTGCGGCAACGCGCACCATTTCGCCCTCGTGGTACTGCCCCGTGCCGTTCATGTCCACCGAGGTCAGGGTATGGAGAGGCGTATGGTTTTCTGCCACGAAATCGTACAAAGGTGCGGTGGGAACGGTGCACTTAGCGTTATTCTTGAGAGCCGTTGCCGCCATGAGCACGATCTGCCCGCCTGCGGGCAACGTGATCTGCTCTGCTCCGTCAGTTTCGAGCACGTAGGCAAAGATATTTGCGAATTTATACAGGCGGTCACCGTCCGCGTTATGCGTATGAGAATAATTGATCGCAACCGTATCGCGCTTGATAAACGCCACATCACCCGCAGCAACCTGCTCCCAGGCTCCTACGTTCTCGCAGAAGTCGGCAACCTTGAGCATCACGGGCTTGCCGCCAACGGTAAAGGTTGCGTCCACGTCACCCTTGCGGGATGCTACCAACAGTACAACGCGCTTGGTGTCTGCGGGAAGCTTGACGGTCTGTCCGTCGCAAAGCACGGCGTTGTTCTGGCCGGCATTGCCCAGCTCAAAGCGCAAGCCGCCACTGTACACAGTCTTCTCAAGCAGCTCCTCGGGAATCGAAATGCCCTGTCCAAGCTCGCCTGCGGTATAATCGTAGCGCGAGGTGGTCACGCGCTTGTTGTATTCCAGCGCAATGGGAGTGCCGAGGTCGGGGGCAGCCTGCGCATTGCTGATTTCAATCACAAAGGTCTTAACGGCAAAAGGTGTCATGGCAAAGGTCACGGTGTGCGCATCAAACGCGACCGCACCGTTGCCTTCCTCGTAGCCGTTGGTTTCGGTAGCGTGCAGAATGTCTGCCGCTAACGTCAGCTGCACGTCTGCATGATCGCGACCTGCGGTCTCCTGTACGCGCACGACCAAGCGATTACCCTTTTGCTCCTCTTTGATGCAGCGGACAGCGATCTCCTCATTGTTGACCGATGCAAATCCAAGCTCACTGCTCTTTCCTGCATGCTTATCGGTTGCAAAGGTATAGAGCGGGTTATTGAAGCACTCGGCCTCGGCTGCAACACCGTCGCGGTTGCCCGCATGTGAAGTAAAGCCATACTTGAAAATATTTCTGCCGTGATCCTGCCAATCCTGGCCGCTGATATACTTAAAGGGTGCCTTGGGCGTATGGATGAGCGTCAGAAGCAACGTATCATCGGTGGGCTTTTCCATGCCGTACTTGCAATCGTTGAAGATCGCAACGCCAAACGAGCCGTCCGGCTCGGTCATATCTGCCCACTGGTGTACGCAGTGCTGGAAGTAGGGATAACTATCGGTATTGCCCAACTGCTCTGCGCCAAGTCCGATATCGAAGGTAGCAACGGGGTTGGAAACACTCAGGGGGAAGCCTGCGGAAAGCAGCGTCTTTCTCTCTCTCCATTCCACCTCATTCTCAACGTCCACGCGATCCACGCCTGAAATCAGGCGCACGGTCTGGGTAAACGTGCTCACACCGTCCTTATGCGTGATCTTGAGTGCTACGCATGCAGCGCCCTGCTCTGCAACCTCGATTGTAACGTCTCCGCCAACGTTGGTAAAGGGCAGCTTGGTATCCTCATACTTGAGCTCCCACGAGGGCCACTTTTCGTTGTTATCCTCTCTCTTGGCAAGTGCCGAAGGAGCAGACAGCAGCTCTCGGTCATTCTTTTTATCATAAATGGATGCAATGTGGCCGTCCCCGTTGACGGTGACCTTGTATCTGCCGTTTTCAAGACATCTGTCACAAACGCGCAGATCGGTGGGCAGTGCGCAGGGAGCATCCGATGCGACTACGTTAAACACTGTAAAGGAAACGGGGGAAACTGTTGCGACAAATTTTGCAACCCTTTCGCCGTCTATGACCTCGATCTGCGAGGGGACTTCCCTGCCGTCTGCGGTATAGACGCGTACGTGCTCTGCACCCTTGGGCACAGGGGCGGTGGCAAGATCGGTACGTGCGACTGCAACAGGATTGTATACAACTACGGGCTGACCCGAAACGCCTGTATCCATCACGGATGCGACTGCACCGACCGAGGCGGTCAGCTCGTCCGCAAGCACGTTCTGGGCAATCACGTAATCATTATAGCTGAAGCGGTACGCGTCCAGCACTGACGTGCCGGGCAGATCATCGTGGAACTGGTGCCACAAAAACAGCTTCCAGGCAAAATCCAGTCTTTCTTTGGGATATCTGCCCGTGCCAAGCCACTTGGCAACGCTTGCGGCACGCTCGGCAGCGTCTGCCAACAACTCACACTTTCTGTTCCAGCGCTTGCTGATCGCATGCGAGGTCAGCGTACCAAAGCCGTGCGGAATGTGCAAATTCCCCGTGTAAACCGGCAAGGCTGCGATCTGCTCGGGGGTCAGATCGGTAAAGATCTGCTCGGTGCTGCCTGCAATGACCTCAAAATCCTTGTCGGGTCCGTTTTGCTCTATCGCGTCGTTGAGATAACGAGCGGACTCGTCGGTTGCCGCTCCGCCGTAATCACCCGTGCCGAAATACATCATATGTGCCGCCACACCCGCATACTTGGCGTTATGGTCGATCTTATCTACGTATTCCTTGCGGTCATGGATGGGACGCTGCTCGGGGTCCTTTTCAAATTTCAAGGTATAATCATTGCCAACCAGTGAACCGATCACCGAGTTGCCGTCGGGGCCTACCCATCTGCCAAGGTCCATGCGAACGGCATCCTTGTCTGGCATGGGCTTGGTCACGCTTCCGTCCTCGTTCATGATGGGCGTGCCCACACCCCATTGCAGCTTTTGAGTGGAAAAGCCCACAAGCCCCATGTGCGCGGCAATCGATGGCAGCGACCAGCGGAAGCCAAAGCAGTCGGGCAGAAAGATATCTGCGCTCTTTTTGCCGAATTCCTGCTCAAAAAAGCCGTTTCCGAGCAAGATCTGGCGCATATACGCCTCCGAGGATGGCACGTTGGTATCCGATGCGTCCCATTGGCTGCCCGATACGTTCCACTTGCCCTCGGCAATGTATTCCTTGAGCTTCTCGTACAGATCGGGATAGTATTCCTTTGCCAGCGCGTAACGGAAAGCCCCCTCGAAATTCATGCGATAGTGGGGGTATTTTTCAAACAGCGCAAAGTTATCCGCCAAAGTATTTTTCACGCAATCGCGAATGGTATCCTGTATCGTCCAGTTCCATTGCGTATCAAGATGCGAATTGGATACGGCATACAGCTTCTTTTTGTTTTTCATAGGTAAGGCTCCTTTCCGTGAACAGAGGGTGAAGTATTACGTGGTTTCCTTTTTCAAAAAACTCTGCCAGGGCTTGATGGCAAAGGCCATGATCACAGCAGCGCCAAGTGCAAGCCCCAACCAGATCAAGGTAGCTGCATTCCAGCCGATATACTCAGCGATCGCGCCAAAGGCGTAAATCGAAACTGCGCTGCCACCGTAGATCAGCGAATTGATAATGCCCGAGACGGTTGCCGCTCTGCCCTTTGATGCAAAGCAGGTAGGCATAAGCGTGGAGAATACCTGGTTATAGGACTCCATGAGCAGCGAAACCGAGCAAAGGCAGATCACGGCTGCCACCAACGGCAAAGCGCGCGTATTGAGCAGCAGCGTAACCGGTACGGCGGTCAGCAGCATGATGATGATACCGATCACCGCGTGGTTGCCCTTGAGGATTTTTCTGCTAAGCAGGAAGTTGGCGAACGATACGCCAAGTAAGCCGGTCAGCGGCAGGATGATGGCCAGCAGCGTGGAAAGCGTTTCATTTGCTCCAAAGCTGTCACGCAGCAGCGTGGGCACCCAGGTAGCAACACCGTCCTTGAGCATGCCGTGGAAGATAACGGGCAAAAGGAATATCACAGCGCCGCTTGCAAGAAGCAGGCGAAGCACCGAATCGGATTTCTTTGCCTCGGGGGTCTTGCTTTGGACCGGCTCGACCACAACCGTATCCTGCGCGGAAAACGCGCGGGCGCTGACCAGCACAAGCAGCACGCAGGTGGCAATTGCGCAAACGGCGGCGATAACGTAGGGTGCTTTGATGCCAATGCCGAAATACGAGCAGGCAGCCGTGAACAGATACGCGAGGATCTGCCCCGTGGGACGCGAATACGCGATAGTAGACATGGCGCGATAGCGCATTCCCTTTTCAATTCTGCCCGACAGCAGCACCACGATGGGCGCCCAGAGCATAGATTCAAAATAGCCGTTTGCCAGCCAGACCGCTGCCATGGCGGGAACTGTGGGCGTTACCACAGGCATGAGCACGTTACACACAGCCGTTCCCACAATGCCGATGCTAAGCATGGTCACGGGCTTCATGCGGTCGGCAAGAAAGCCGTTGATCATATGTCCCGTACCGTAGCTGATAAAGTAGCAGGTACTGATCAAGCCCGCAAGCGAGGTGGTCAGAAGCCCCTGCCCCGTCAGATGCACGATGGACGCCGCGTACGTGTTTCTTGTCAGATACGCGACCATGTAAACCAGCCAACAGGTGATCATAATCGCCCTGCTGCTCTTTTGTGAAGTTAAAATTTTATATGCTTTCATACTCTCTCCAATCAACACTACTATTTTACCTTTTTTCGCCCGTCTTGGCAAGTAGATGGGCATAAAAAGATCAAATAATCCGCAGACATTTTACACAGACAGACCCGTACCCAAACGATATATATCGCACAGGCACGGGTCCGTTCATTGTTTATCGAGCGATGATTTTATGCTCGCTCAGTCATGGAAAAATCTCAGTCCTTCTTCTTGAGTGCTACGCAAGCAGCAGCAACTGCTACGAAAGCAACCACGGACATAGCAACTGCGGACTTGCAGCCACCCTCGGACTTCTCAGCCTCGGTAGTGGTTTCAGCCTTTTCGGTGGTAACTTCGCCTGCGGGAGCATCGGTGGTGGGCTCTTCGGTAGCGGGAGCCTTGGTGGGGATCTCCTCACCTGCATAGTTGTAAGCCTCTTCCTTGCTGTTGAAGAGCTGAATTTCCTCTACGTATGCAACAGCGTTAGCATCCATCTCGGTGAACTCAAGGGAGATGATGTTGATAACGCCTTCCCAAGAATAAGAAAGGTCATAGATCAGATAAGCTACCTCACCGGTTGCCTTGATCTCATTCTCGTTCGCGAACATGCATCCGTTATCTCTTGCTTCAAACCAGGAGTGGTAATCACCGGCAGCCGCATACATATTCACCTTGCCGATGTTGCCGCCCTCAACCTTGTACTTCACAACAGCGTAGGAAACGCTGTCACCGTCCAAGAGAGTCACGCCGGTCTTACGGCAGAACTTGGAGTAGTTGATCTGCACCATGGGATTGAGGGGCAGTCCGCCTTCATCAAGTTCATATTCTGCGTCGGGCGCAATGCGAACACCTGTCCAGTCACCGTAGAGCTCGGTGTTGATGGAGTGCGTGCCGTAGAAGCCATCGGTAGCGATCAGATCGAGTGCGGGATCCATAGGAACGATGTTGTTCTTGTAGTCACCGGTAACGGAGTCCTCGAACACCTCACCGGAATCGTCGTATTCAACAACGGGGGGATAGTTGATGCCAAAGCGGTACTTCTCGTCGTCAGCCTCAGAGTTGTCTCTGAGCTCTGCGGGAGTCAGTGCTCTGTTGTAGAAACGGACGCTGTAAAGGTCAGCTGCCCATGCACGCTGGGGGTTATCGTGACCGATGGTCAGCGTGTCTGCAATGTTGGTGTGCTCGGGCACGCCTCTGCCTGCCTCAACACCGTTGATGTAAATGATACAAACAGGGCCGCCCTCAGCGTTCATATCGAAGGTGATTGCAATGGTGGAACCAATGCCGTCACTCTCAAGCGCTGCTGCACCGTCGTCAACCAGAGGACGGTCTGCGTTCTTGTCGTTGTACTTGTACTCCAGGTAGTCTCTGTCTTCGTTCTGCTCGGGAACACGGATGAAGAGCGAGAACTCGTCGTTATCCGAGCACATCAGGGTGACCCAGTGAGTTGCCTTGAGGTCAAGGTCGCCTGCGGAAAACTCAATGGTGTAAGCGCTGCTGTTGACCAGGTCAACAATAGCTTCGGGGAAATAGAAGGATGCTGAATCCATGTGGAAAGCGTTGTCCTTCCAGTAGTTGGTCTCGTTTACACGAACGTTGAAGTGGTTCTTGTTACCGGAGAGGTCTCTCCAAAGGGTAGCGTCATAATCCTGCTCACCGTTGGAGTTGTTAGAGCCGTCGTACCAAGCAACCAGACCGTCTCTTACGATCTGAGGAGCATCGGCTGCGGATGCGGTAAGGCTAAAGCAGGTCAGGCAGCCCAAAAGCATGGTTGCTACCACTGCCAGCGATACGTAAAGTTTCAAAGCGCGCATAGGTGTTTTCTCCTTAATATTTTTGTATTACACGGTGGCCGTTCGGGCAATCGCCGCACGTACCCGCATTATATTTATTATAAAATATCCCGACACAATTGTCATTTCCACTTCATGACTTAATCTGTTCTTTTTATGACAACCCGTGCGCGTCGGGACAATGTCCGCTTGCAAAACCCGTGAAGGTGTGCTATAATGCAAGCACAAACAAAAAAAGAAAAGAGTCATTTATGCAACCGATAGAAATTGCGGGGCAGATCATCAGCATCGTTGCCGTGATCGTGTCCTTTATCACCTACCAAATGAAGTCCAGCCGTGCGATCTTTGTTACGCTGTCTATCGCCACGGGTATTTCCTGTATTGCCTACGCGATGCTTGGCGGCACCGTCGCGCTGGTGCTGAATTTGTTCAGCATCGTCCGCAATATTTGCTATTGCTATAAGGACAAGAAGATCCTGTCAAGCAAGGCTGTACCTGTCGTGCTGGCGCTGATCATGGGTGTGCTCAGCATTTTTACCTGGGAGGGCGCGTACTCCGCGTTTTTCGTAGTGGGCATCATGCTCAACACCTTGGCAATGGGGTATTTTGGCCCGCAAAATCTGCGCAAGAGCATTCTACTGACCTCATCGCTGATCCTGATCTACAACCTGTTTATTCCCTCAATCGGCGGCACGGTCAACGAGGTAGTCGCCATCACCTCAGCCGTGATCGGGCTGATCCGCTACAGAAAGAACAATACCGCCCCCGAGGCAGACCAAGGAAAGGAAGTTACACAATGAAGTATTGGAACCCCGAAATCGAGCATCTGACAAAGCAAAATTACGCCCCCGAGGTCGTACAGGGCATCAAGGCGCTGCAGGATATGCTGGACACAGAGTCCACGCTCAAGTCCGCGATGGATGACATCGTGTATCGCTACATCATCACGGAAACGCTACCCATGGTCGATGCGCTGGCAGAGATCAAGCAGCTTGCCGAGCAGTTTCAAAAAAACGAGTATTCGCTGGATCTTTTGCTGATCCTCGGCAGCCTGCCCCGTTTGCACCAAAAATATCGCGAAAACGGCATCTCTGACGAGATCTTTTACGAATCCATGGACGACATTCGCTGCAAGGTCAACGAATGCGTAGAATGCAAGGGCGTTGTGGGCACCTTCGTGGCTGACTGGTACGACAGATTTTTCAAGCTGACCTGCTTTGCCTATGGCAGATTCCAGTACGAGGTCATGACCTACGAGGGCGAGGAATTCACCATGGCATGCGGCAAGACCTTCAAGGCAGGCGACAAGTATATCAACATGCACATTCCCTCGCGCGGCATTCCGCTGACCGACGAGGTGCGCCTTGCCTCCTACCGCGCAGCCTATCCGCATTTTGCCCATCTGTTTGAGGACGGTATCGTGATCTTTGGCTGCTCCTCCTGGCTGCTGTATCCCAGACACAAAGAATTTCTGCCCGAAGGCATGAATCTGCTGAAATTTATGGGTGACTTTGAGATGGTCAACTGGAAGGAAACGCCCGACGATTTCCACGACAGGTGGCGTCTTTACGGCAAGCACGCCGTGCTGCCCGACGAGCAGCTGCCCCGCGACACCACCATGCGCCGCGCTTACGCCGAGTGGCTGCTGGCAGGCAACCCCACGGGACGCGGATTTGGCATTTTTGCCTTTGACGGTGAAAAGATTTTGAGATAAACGGAGGCTTTTATGGACAAAAAAGTGATTCTGATCTCAATCGACGGTGCGCGATCGGATGCTATGCATCTGTGCGGCAACCCCTACGTCAAAGCGCTGGAGCAGCTTTGCACCTATAACTATCACTCGCAAGCGGTCTTTCCCTCCAGCACCTTTCCCTGCCACTATTCCATGACGCACTCCCAGACCCCCGACCGCCACGGCATTAAGACCAACATTTACGTCAAGCCCGAAGATCCCACCCCAGGAATTTTTGAGGCGGTGCGTCAGGCGGGCGGAACGACGGGTATGTTTTATAACTGGGATTATCTGCGTGATCTTGCCACACCCGGCAGCTATACCTTCTCCTTCTGCCTCAACATTGATTTTGACGATCGCTCGGATGACGCTGTCACAGACCATTGCCTGATGGCAATTGACCGCTATCATCCTGATTTCGTCATGCTGTATATGCTGGATCTTGACGAAAAGGGCGGACACGCAAGAGGCTGGATGAGTGAGGAATATCTGCGCCGCCTGTCCATCGCGGTCGACAATGTCAAACGCGTGATCGATGCCTGTGGCGAGGAGTATTCCATCATCATCACGGCAGACCACGGCGGCCACGGACACGACCACGGCTCTGCCGAGCCCGAGGATATGACCATTCCGCTTTACTTGTACGGCCCCGATTTTGAGCCGGGCAAGACGGTGGAGAACACCTCCCTGCTCGACATCACACCCACCATTGCTGCCGTGATGGGCATTGATCCGCACCCCGAATGGGACGGTCGCTCGTTGATCGATCCATAACAACCAATAAAAAAACAAACGGATACCTCCAACACAGGCGGTATCCGTTTTGCTATAGTTTTTAGTTATGCTATAGTTTTTAGTTATTAGATATATCCTTTTTCAGCCGATATTCATTCGGGTTCATGCCGACCAGCTGCTTGAAGCTGCGGTAAAAGCTGCTTTGCGTAGCATAGCCGCACTTCATGGCAATGTTAAAAATACTCTCATCTGTATTGTGCAAGAGATAGCATGCATGATTGATCTTGATGTTCCGCACGTAATCCGAATACGAAATGCCCACGCTCTTGTGGAAGATTCTGGAGAGATACGCTTCGTTATAGCCAAGCTCCTTTGCAAGCTCGTGTAACGTGCAGGGCTTATCAATATTATCTTCAATATACACGAACATATTGCGCAAAAGACCTGTATCCGTTGCATGATCATCCTCGCACGTCCGATCCAGCTGCTGATAATACAAGGAGCACAGCAGATATAACACACCCTTCACCGTGGCGATATCGTCTTGCTCCTCCAAATGCCCAAAAGCATCCTTGACCAGACGAGGAACGTCGTGCAGCACCACGGACGGCAAGCGGTATTGCGAAAGCGCATCCGAAATAGCAGCAATCAGATCCCCCGAAAAAACGCAGACCAGATTTTCGTTGCTTTTCCCCGGCTCGGTTTCATAGCTATGAATTCTGTGGGGCTTGACCAATATCAGATCTCCCGCGCTCACACGGTAGGTCTGCTGATCGATCTGCATGGTCAGCTCTCCCTTGAGCATCAGCATCACCTCGTAGCAACGGTGCATGTGCAAGGGAAAGGAATGGTTGACGTTTCTTTCAACCATGAAATGATTGGATCCGAAGCCATGCTCTATTTCATAAAACACCATATCCATAGCGTGTCCTCCCTTTGATGCAACGTTTTGGCAACGCCGTTGCTTTGTCAGTCGGCTTTCACATCTGCTTCAACGTAAAATACCTCATTATTATTCTACCATATTTTCTCCGTTTTCGCCATCGCATTCCATGCCATTTTTTATTCATTTTCTTACCATCGCATGAGCACTGTGTATGATCGTGCTTATTG
>JAZRQR010000012.1:0-2750 GCA_045650025.1 Eubacteriales bacterium | reverse complement strand
CAGTGATCGCCCGCGCCTACGGCAATTACTATTTGAAAGCATTGTTTTTTGATTATTTTCCCGCTTATTTTGCAGCCCGATCGCGAGGCGTGTTTGTTTTTATCCGCTTATTTTTTCGGTGGGTGCTTTTTCTTTTTTCTGACCGAGAAGCCGAAATCTCCGATCTTTTTGCCCAGCGCAAAGTATTCCCCGTGCGCAAACGCGGCAAGGTTGGCTTTATCCAGGCGCAGCTTACCGTTCTGATCGATCAAGCTCTCCTCCACGTCCACTGCCACCACGTCGGCAAGGAACATGTGATGCGAGCCAAGCTCCATGACGTCGGTCACGCGGCACTCCAGCGAAAGGGGGCTTTGCGCCACCAGCGGGCACGCGACCTCACTTGCCTGCTCCTTGATCAAACCGTATTTTGCAAATTTATCCACCTTAGCTCCGGTCAGCATACCGCAGCCGTCTACCGCCTTGATCATATCGGCGCTGGTCAGGTTGATGACGAATTCGCCGCTCTCCTTGATCATTTTGTAAGAATGACGCCCCGGGCGCACCGAGATGTAGGTCTTGGGCGGCACAGTATTGATGATGCCCGTCCACGCCACGGTCAACGCATTGGAATGCTCCATATCCCCGCAGGTCACCAGTGCGGGAGGGGCAGGTGCGAGCAGCGCCCCGCCGCGCCATTTGATCTTTGCCATAAACATTTCCTCTGTTTCCAAGTATTTTCTTGATTATATCATGCATCGGGAGCGCTGTCAAGCAAAAATCACTTGACAAATGCACGAATATTCGGTATAATATACTATGTATGGAAATGTTTCACTTGTAACGCAAATATATCAGGGCGACAAGCTCGCCAAGAAAGGATGCATTATGTTAGTACGTAAAAAGACACCCCGTATCTATACTCCCGCAAAGGACGTCAAGGATCTGACGCAAATCTTTAAGTCGCACGGCGCAAAAACCGCATTCCGCTACTATAGAGGCAAGCAGCTGCTTTCTATGTCCTACGCAGAGTTTTCCGATCTGATCGTCGCCCTGGCAGCAGGCTTTGACGCAATCGGCCTTGCAGGCAAGAGAGTTGCCGTGATCGGCGAATCCTGCCCTCAATGGATCGCGACCTACTTGGCTACCATTGCAGCAGGCGGCGTTGCCATCCCCATGGACAAGGAGGTTGCCGTTCCCGAGCTAGAGGGCTTTATGTCCTTTGCTGAGGCAGACGCGGTCGTTTACACCTCCTGCATGAACGAAAAGTTCAAGGATACCGTGGAAAACCACCCCGGCGTACAGTACTTCATTCCCGTCAGCACCGAAAAGCTTTCCTATCTGAGCAACCCCAAGGTAAAGGAATTTGACGACATCGTGGCATTGGGTCAGAAGAACATTCACGATAACCACTTCTCTCTCAAGACCCCCAAGGATCTGCGCCGCATGGCGGTTATGCTGTTCACCTCGGGTACCACCGGCTCCTCCAAGTGCGTTATGCTGTGCGAGCAGAACGTCATTTCGGCAGCCAACGCCGCTTGCTCGGCAGTTGACTTCTGCAAGGAGGACACCATTGTTTCGGTTCTGCCCATCCACCACACCTACGAGCTGTGCATTGACATTGCCGCTCTGATCTACGGTATGGAGATCTGCATCAACGACTCGCTCAAGCACGTTATGCGCAACTTCGAGCAGTTCAAGCCCACCGGTCTGCCCCTCGTTCCCCTGTTTGTTAACACCATGGACAAGCGCATTTGGGAAACTGCACGCAAGAAGGGCAAGGATAAGGTGCTCAAGGGCGCGATCAAGGTTTCGGGCGCTGCAAGAAAGATGGGTATTGACATTGGTAACGGTCTGTTCAAGGACGTCACCGGCGCATTCGGCGGCAGACTTGTCAAGATCATTTCGGGCGGTGCTCCGCTCAACACCTCGGTCGTTGCAGACTTTGATGCATTCGGCATTCAAATCTGCGAGGGCTACGGCATTACCGAGTGCTCTCCCCTGGTTGCCGTTAACCCCTACTATGCACCCAAGCTTGGCTCGGTAGGCCCTGCTGTTGAGTGCTGCCGCGTACGCATTGAGGCGGATCACATTGACGATCAGGGTCGCACCATCGGTGAGATCCAGGTCAAGGGTGACAACGTCATGCTGGGCTATTACAAGAACGAGGAAGAGACCGCAAAGGTATTCACCAGAGACGGCTGGTTCCGCACCGGTGATCTTGGCTACATGGATGAGGACAAGTACATCTTCATCACGGGTAGAAAGAAGTCGGTTATCGTTCTGGAGAACGGTAAGAACGTATTCCCCGAGGAAATGGAAGAGTACCTGGAGAACATCGACACCATCGCAGAGGTCGTTGTCATTGGCAGACAGAGCGAGGACGGCATTAAGCTGACCGCGGTCATTTACCCCAACATGGACAAGTTCGACAAGGGCACCACGCCCGAGCAGGTGCATGAGACCATTTCGAATCAGATCAAGGATCTCAACAAGAAGCTGGTTGCGTACAAGCAGATCCGCATCATTGAGTTCCGCAACACTGAGTTCGAAAAGACCACCTCCAGAAAGATCAAGAGACACTTGGTCAAGTAAAAAACACAGGGCAATCTCGCAAGAGATTGCCCTTTTTGGGTAGCCGTACGGGAGTCGAACCAAGTTGGTTTTGACGAGCAGATTTTCTCGATCCCTTTATCTTTCCCCTTGGACATATTGCCTATATGCCCTGCGGGAAAAGCTTTTGGGCTCAAAAAAATCTGCTGCGTCAAAACTGC
>JAZRQR010000011.1:0-43198 GCA_045650025.1 Eubacteriales bacterium | reverse complement strand
AATCCCAACAAAAACAGTCGTAGGGGCGATCAGTGATCGCCAGCACCTACAGCAACTATCTATAAAAGCAATCAAGGACTGCATCAAAACGATACAGTCCTTAATTTTTGCTCCTATTTGCCGCTAATCCCGCAGCCCCATGGGGCTGTTCTTTTTTATATTGCGCGGGCGGATATGGAATCCGCTCCTACGCTTATGCGGTTTCTCTTGTCAACTTCTTGACCCATTTAAAGCGATTTGCCTTGATGGCGGCGGCTGCGCACTTGAAGATCTGGTCGCTGTTTAAGCAGAACAGCACGGCTGTGGGTGGCCAATTGAACACGAATGCCCCGAGGAAGGACAGCGGCAGCACGATGCCCCAAATGCTGATGAGGTCATTGATAAATACAAACTTGGAGTCTCCGCCGCCGCGCACGATGCCAATGTTGACCGGCATCTGGTAAGCCGTACCCATGCCCGTGATGCACAGCACCAGCAAAAATTGCTTTGCCGTGGCGTAGGTTTCGGGGGAAAGATCGTAGAATTCCAGAATGAACGAGCGAATGATGAAGAGCGTGATGCCCGTGACGGCGCTGATGCACAGGAAAATGACCTGTACGGTCTTGACATATTCGCGCAGCTTTTTCATGTCGCCCGTGCCCACCGTTTTGCCGATGATGATGGCAGTTGCGGATGCCGCACCTACTGCCATAACCTTAAGCATCTGGAACAGCGTGCTTGCAATCGAGTTTGCGGCAATAGCGCTGTCGCTGAGGTTGCCGAGAATGACGTTTTGCAGCGCGACCGAGCTGCCAAAGATAAAGGACACCATGACAAAGTAAGCGCAATGCTTATAGTAGTCGCGGAAGAGGGAAAAGTCGGTTTTGACAATGTCCTGCTTGCGCACGCAAAGGCGTTTGTCTACCAAGAGGTAGTAGCCGAGAATGATGCAGAATTCCAGCGCGCGGGCAATCAGCGTACCGATCGCGGCACCGCGCACGCCCAGCTCGGGTGCGCCGAGGTTACCACCGATGAGCATGTAGTTGATCGAGCAGTTGGTGACCAACGCCACGGCGGACACGATGGTGGAAATACGCACGATCTCCACGGTGCGCAAAAGAGCCAGCAGCACCGAGCTCAGGGCAAAGAGCAAATACGTCCAGCGCACGATGGAAAGGTACTGCACGCCCTGCTCCACGATCTCGGCGGTCTCGGAGAACAAGCCCACGATCTGATAGGGGAACAGGCTGGTCAAGGCAAAGAGCAGAATGCCAAGGAACGCACCCGCGCAAAGCGCCGCCTTGCCCAGCTGCTTGATGGGCGAGGTGCGACCCTGCCCCCAGTATTGGCTGCCCATGGTCACCAGCGCGTCACCAATACCGATGGTCAGCTGCTGGAACAGAAACTGCAGGGAATTGACGGCTGCCACGCCCGAAAGCGCGGTCTCGCTGTAGCCGCCTATCATTAAATTGTCCGCTAAGTTGACGCTGAGCACGATTGCGTTTTGCAGCACGATCATGAAAAACAGCCGCCAGAACGAGCGGTAAAAGCTTTTATCTTTTGTCAGAAGCATGCACAAGCCTCCCCGAAAATTCAAATATCAACCATATTTTAGCATATTCGCGGAGATTTGTAAAGAGAAAAATGCCGGGGCGTGCAAATAAAAGAGGGGCTGAGCTTTCGCTCAGCCCTTTGGGGGTTACGATATGTGCGGACGCTTGAGCAGCCGGATCATCAACTCGCTCAGCGGCACGATCAGCATGCCCGCAAGGAGATTGCCAAAGCCGTGAATCAGATCCCAGGGCAAGCCCGAGATGATCCACGCAATCGCCGTTTCAAAATTCATGCGGAACATGATGGCGTGCGCAGGCGCGTACAGCGTTCCAAATGCGATGCCGTGCAGGCAGCATACCGCAGGGTAGACAACGTATTTGAGCTTTTTGGGTAGCTGCCTCGGGATCAGCATGGTGATTGCCCAGAGAATGGTCCATATGTAAAGATACGGCACCCACCAAACGTTAAAGCCCGCATATAAGCCGTTGAGCATGACGTAAACATAAATGGGAATCAGCGCCTTTTTACGAAAGACAACGGTATAAGTCATGGTCAACATGCCAAGCAGATGGATGTTCGGCAGGAACTCCATAAAGATCTTGGAGCAGAACATGATCGCGCCCAGCATGGCGAACAGGATCATTTCCAGCGTTCGTTGGAATGTTTTATTGACTTTTTTGTTGTCACTTGGTGTACTCAAGTCGATAAGTTGCTCCTTCCGTAATTTCGGTGGTGTCCACGCCGGTCATGGCGTATTCGCCGTTGATATAGAATGACCAATAGGTCTGGTCTACGTCATAGTCTGCGGTGATGCCGTTGACTTGCTTGATGTATAAGCCATACGCGCCTTCCTCGCCCGCGATCAAGCCGTGCTCCAAGAGGGCTGCGCCAACGGTGTCCTTGTCGGTTTTGATTGTGAATGTGACCTGCTGATCCTCTGCCTTTACCTCCACCACCACGGTTTTGGCGCCGTTGCCGAATTCCGTATCCTTACGGTAGGTCGCATTTTCCCATACACCGGTTTTCTCTACCGTGTCGCAGGACACAAGTGCTACAATAAAGATAAGTGCGAGAATGACTGTTACGGTTGATTGAATCGTTTTTTTCATGATCAATATCCTTTCTGTTTTTTCAAAAGGATAAAATAAAAGTACCCTTCTAAAAGGGTACTGTACTGCGTGTTTGCTATCCTGCCCATAGCAAAATAAGATCAGATATACGACACCTGACCGCTGCACCGTCCCCCCTTATTGCCCAAGAGACCTTTATGATGCACAAAGCGATAAGCATTCCGACTTGACTGCTTGACGTGCAAGCAGAGTTACGGTAATGGCTGTTGCCGCGGATTTGCACCGCAATTTCCTTATCCCCGAGCAGATACCGTCCGGCGGTATGCCCGACAACGAATATGACGTACATATTCAGATGCTTTGCGTTTATTCTTTTGTAAAATAATTATAGCATACCCGTGCGCATATTGCAAGGGTATGCTATAAAAATTTTTCATTGTGCGTTACTTTTGAGTGTTTGCCTCGATCTGCTTGTAAATTGCCTCGGTATCTTCGGCGCTGCTTGTAGCAATCACGTAGGTCTCGCCGTCCACGATCAGCACGATGCAGGGCAGGTTGCCCGTGTAGGTGTAGCGGATATAGGTGCCAAACTCGGCGTTGCGGAACACGCCCAGCAGCAGCTTGGCAGAGCCTACGCCGTTGATGCGCTGACCGTCCACGGTACTCTCGCGGTATTCCGCGCTTTCGATCTGCTCGTAGGCAATGGTGCAATCGCGCCACATGTCTGCTTCAATCTCAATTGCCGTATCGGTTGCGGCAATCTCCAGCTTGCCGCCAAACAGAATCAGCGGCAGCAGGATTCCCAGCGAAAGCAAAACGCCAAGAATGGCAAGGATGGCGGCGCGGCGGCTCTTGTAAAGGTCGGTCAGCCCCTGCTCGTAGTCCTGCTTGGTCGCTTTGCCCTCGCGCAGCTGCTTTTTATAAAAGCGGTAGGAATACACGATGGGCAGTACAAGGATGGTCAAAACGGCAGCGCACATCAGGTAAGGCTGTAGCTTGGCAGGCAGCAAAATGCCCCAAAGGCATGCAAGACCTGCGAAAAAGAACACCTTACCCGCAAAGCGATGCGTAGCAAACCAGTTCTCCTCGTTGGCAAGTGCCCAGGAGATCTTAATGCCAACGGTGCGGTTGCGCGTGACCTTAGGCATATAATTACCCATGATCATAAAGCCGATGCCAAAGCCCAACAGTACGAACAGGAATACGTTAACGTCTTCGCTGAATGCAGTAGCAAGCAAGCCGCCCGAGGTGGCAAGTGAAAGTACGGGAGTGATCCAAAGCACCATGTGCAGCATTTTTTTGTTTGGCTCGTTATTTTTTTCAATGATTGCGGTAAAGAGGATGGAGAACCAATGCACCGCCAGCATGATCAGCGGCAGGATCAGAAAAATATTCGCCGTGCCAAGACCGGTTTCGCTTGATACGTCCATGCCCCAGAATTCCACAATCTTGGCGGGCAGCAGCTTGCTGCCGAACAGCCAAAGCAGGGCAGGGAGCAGCGTGACGACAGAGGTGATAATGATTGTCAGCTTATTCTTCTTGATCATGATTGCGCTCTCCTTTCAAATCTTTGATCCACAGCAGGATCTCCTCAAGCACCGAGGCGTTGAGCTCGTAATAAATGAATTTTCCCTCGCGCTTGTCGCGGATCAGCTCCGCCTCCTTGAGCACCGAGAGGTGCCGGGAGATCGAGGCGTCGGTCACGGAAAAGTGCGCGGCAATGTCACCGGCAGCCATTCTGCCGCCCTTTAGCAGGTTTAAGATCTCGCGGCGGATGGGATCCGAGAGTGCCCGCATGGTGTTCTGTATGCCCATGGTATCCTCCTCATTTAACATTTAACCTAATTGTTAAATATAGTATAGCACAAGGGCGCGGATTTGTCAACAGGGAAGCGCGGAAAATCTCGCGCCGTGCCCGCGCGCGTAAATTTGCTTGACAAACGGGCAAAAACATGCTACAATCGACGTAACTTCGTGCAGCAAAGGAGTTTGGCATGAGTATTTTAACCGTGATCATATTGATATTTGCCATACTTGGCGCGGCGGATTTTCTGCTTGGCAGTAAGCTGGGGGTGGGCAAGGAATTTGAAAGAGCCTTTTCCTTGTTTGGACCCATGGCGCTGTCTATGCTCGGCATGATCGTCATTGCGCCGGCGGTGGGAGAATGGCTGATGCCTGCGTTTGATGGGTTTTACGCCCTGTTTGGCATTGACCCCTCCATCATTCCCGCATCGTTGTTTGCCAACGATATGGGCGGCGCGGCGCTTTCACAGAGCGTGTGCAAGAGCGAGGCGCTCGGCGGCTTTCACGCTATGGTCGTGGCGTCCATGATGGGCTGCGTCATTTCCTTTACCATCCCGTTTGCCCTGGGCGTGGTGCAAAAGGAGCAGCGCAAGCCGCTATTCTTCGGGCTGCTTTGCGGCATTGTCACCATTCCCGCAGGCTGCTTTGCGGCAGGACTTTTGTGCGGCATTGCACCGCTTGTGCTGCTGGTGGATCTGATCCCGCTGCTGTTGCTCTCCGCCGTGATCGCTACTGCGCTGATCCTGATCCCGCGCATTTGCATCAAGTGCTTTGAGGTGTTTGGCTACGGTATTAAGGTGGTCGCTATCGTGGGTCTTGCCTGTGCGATCGTGACCTTTTTGACCGGCTTTGAGATCAGCCCCCACTTTGACCGTCTGGAAAACGCCGCGATGATCTGCGTCAATGCCTGTGTGACGCTGGCGGGCGCGCTGCCCCTGATGTACCTGGTGGGCAAGCTGCTGCATAAGCCCCTGCAAGGGCTGAGTGGCAAGGTCGGGATCGATCCCACCTCTGCCGTGGCGTTTACGGGCAGCCTTGTCACCAACGCTACCACCTTTGGCATGATGGATCGCATGAACAAGCGTGGCGTTGCGCTCAATGCCGCCTTTGCTGTGTCGGCATCCTTTGTCTTTGGCGATCACCTCGCCTTTACCATGGCGTATGACGCGCGCTACGTCACGCCCATGATCGTGGGCAAGCTGACCTCGGGCGTGTTTGCCGTGCTGCTCGCGGCGCTGCTGTACCGCGACCGAGCTGAGGACGCACAATAAAAGAAAAAGCAAAGCTGCGGCTTTGCTTTTTTTTGCGCCCGGTACATTAAGCCATTGACAAGAGGGAGAAAATACAGTATAATATACTCTGTATAGGCATGCGCTGTTAACAACAAAAACAGCCGTGCAAAGAATAAAAGAAAGGTAACAGACAAAATGGCTTTTTCTCTTAAAGGGGTACACGTACCCCACAGAAAAAACACCGCAAGTTCGTCTGCTGTGCGCCCGGATGCCCCTAAAACGGTGACCATCCCGCTGGCAATGCACATCGGCGCGCCCGCAAAGCCCGTTGTCAAGGTTGGCGACGAGGTTAAGGTCGGCACGCTGATCGCAGAGGCAGGTGGCGCTCTCTCGGTGCCCGTGCACGCATCGGTTTCGGGTAAGGTTGTGAAGATGACCGAATATCTGACCATGTCCGGCAGTACTGTGCCCGCAATCGTGATCGAATCCGACGGTGAAATGATGCCTGATCCCACGCTGACTCCTCCTGTAATTGACTCCCGTGAATCTTTGATCGAAGCGATAAAGCAAGCCGGCATCGTCGGTCTTGGCGGCGCTGGCTTTCCCACGTTTTTCAAGCTCAACGTAGATCCCGCGCGCATCCAGCACCTGATTATCAACTGTGCGGAATGCGAGCCCTACGTGACCAGTGATACCTACACAATGCTGACGCGCGGCGAGGACATGAAGGCGGCTATTGAAGTCCTCAAGACGCACCTTGGTATCAAGCACGTCGTCATTGGCATTGAAAGCAACAAAAAGGCAGCGATCAAGGCAATGATGAAGCTGATGAAGGAAACGGCACAGGGATGTCGCGTAGACGTCAAGGTGCTGCCCGCCAAGTATCCGCAGGGCGGTGAAAAGGTGCTGATCTATCACACGGTCGGCAAGGTCGTACCCATTGGCAAGCTGCCCATCGACGTGGGCTGCATCGTGCTCAACGGTACCACGCTGGCGGCAATCGGCTCTTACGTGCAAACGGGTATGCCGCTGGTGAAAAAGTGCGTAACCGTGGCAGGCGCTGCCGTTCAGAATCCGCAGAACGTGATCGTGCCCGTGGGCATGGCAGTCTCCGAGTTGTTTGACGCGTGCGGTGGCTTGACCTGCGAGCCCTCCAAGGTGGTGTACGGCGGTCCTATGATGGGTGTTACGGTGCCGGATCTTTCCGCGCCTATCCTCAAGAACACCAATGCGATTCTGGCGCTGACCGCAAAGGAGACCAAGCTGCCCGAAACGACGCCTTGCATTCGTTGCGGCTCTTGCACCAATTCTTGTCCCTTTGGTCTGGCTCCCGCAGCCATTGCCAAGGCATATGACCAAAAGGATGCCGTCAAGCTGGAGGAGCTTTCGCTCGCGGCTTGTATGGAATGCGGCTGCTGCAGCTACGTTTGCCCTGCAAACCGTCCTTTGGTACAGACCAATAAGCTGGCAAAGGCATTTGTCAGAGAACAACAAGCAAAGGAGGGAAGCGCAAAATGAGTAAGAAACTGACGATTTCCGTCTCTCCTCACATTCATAGCGGTCGCAGCACACGCCGCATTATGCTGGACGTGATCCTTGCGCTGCTGCCCGCTGCCGTTGCAGGCTGCATCATCTTCGGTCTGCGTGCGCTGCTGGTCATTGCCGTAACCGTGGTATCCTCGGTTGCGTTTGAAGCACTCTTTAACCTGATCGTTAAGAAAAAGCAGACCGTAGGCGACCTGAGTGCCATTGTTACCGGTCTTCTGCTGGCGCTCAACTTGCCTGCAAACGTACCGCTCTGGCAATGCGTGATCGGTGCGCTGTTTGCCATCGTGGTGGTCAAGTGCCTGTTTGGCGGTATTGGCTGCAACCCCGTAAACCCTGCCATCACCGCTCGCGTATTCATGCTGGTGGCGTTTGGCTCTATGGCAAAGGCTGCATTCCCCACCGTGGTAGACACCGTGGCGGGTGCTACGCCTCTGGCTACTGAGGAGGCAACCTCGCTGACCGACCTGCTGCTGGGCGTACACGGCGGTGCAATCGGTGAGACCTGTGCGATCGCGCTGCTTGTGGGCTTTGCGTACCTGCTGGTGCGTCGCGTCATCTCCTGGCATCTGCCTCTGGTATTCATCGGCACGGTATTTGTGGCATCCTTCTTTATGGAGGGCATGAGTGCCACCGCTGCGCTGGCAGCCGTACTGTCCGGCGGCCTTCTGATCGGCGCGATCTTTATGGCAACCGACTACGTCACCTCTCCCTCCACGGCATGGGGTAAGGTCATTTTCGGTGTGGGCGCAGGATTGATCACCTTCCTGATCCGCTATTTCGGCGTATATCCCGAGGGCGTGTCCTTCGCAATTTTGCTGATGAACATTCTCACTCCCTTTATTGATTCCTGGACCAGACATAAAGTATTCGGCAAGGGAGGTAAAGCAGCATGAAAAAGTCTTTGAAAAGCATCGTCGTGCTGGTCAGCATTTGTGCTGTCATGGCAATCCTGCTTGCGCTGACCAACTCGCTGACCGCTCCCATTATTGCCCAGAACCAGAATGCGGCTGCCAACGAGGCGCTGCTGGTGGTCATGCCCCATGGACAGGGCTTTGAAAAGGTAGAGTTTGATGCAGCTGCGCTGCCTGCTACCGTGACCGAGGTGTATAAGGAAAAGAACGGCGGTTACGTCTTTACGCTGACCACCGTTGGCTATGGCTCGGGTCTTGTCATTATGTGCGGCATCAATGCTGACGGTACGGTCAGCGGTGTGGTTTGCCTTGGCTCTTCCGAGACCCTGGGCTATGAAAAGACCTTTGGCGAAAACTTTACCGGCAAGGACGCAGCCGGTGTGGACGCGGTTGATACCATTTCGGGTGCCACCAAGACCACGGCGGCATTCAAGAATGCTGTTAAGGATGCGCTCAATGCTGTCATTATTCTGGGCGGCGGCTCGGTCGATCTGCGTACCGAGGAGGAAATTCTCAATGATAACCTGTCTGCAGCCCTTCCCGGCGCAGAAGGCAAATTTACCAAGCCCTTCATTGCAGAAGTGATCGAGGGCATTGATGCAGTCTATGCAGCAGAGAACGGCAAGGGTTACGTTTACGTGATCGGTGAGCAGTTCTTTGGCGTGGACGAGAGCGGTAAGAGTGATAACGCAACCGTTGCAGCTGCACATGCGATTCTGGCTGCATCCACTTCGAAGGACCTGGATCTTAGCGGAGTTGAGGGTCTGCCCAAGAACCTTGTGTCTGCAAAGAAGACCGCAACCGGCAACTATATCTTTGAGGTCAAGGGTGCAGGCTACGGCATCAAGGGCGGCGACGATTATCACCCCGCATCGGGCGAATATATCGTAGTACGCGTATCCATGACTCCCGAGGGTAAGATCATTGATACCTTTACCGTTTCGCAGGCAGAGACCAAGGGCGTTGGTGACGCTTGTGCAGACGAAAAGTTCTACGGTCAGTTTGACGGCAAGACCGAGAGCAACTATAAGGAAATTGACGCTATCGGCGGTGCAACCATGACCACCGACGGCTATCTCAAGGCGATTGAGCATGCATATGCATCGCTGACCATTCTGGAAGGAGGAGCTGCTAATGAGTAAGAATAACAATTGGTCGATCCTTCTGAAGGGTATTCTCAAGGAGAACCCCGTACTGGTGCTGATCCTTGGCACATGCCCCACGCTGGCAACGACCACCAACGTGGCAGGCGCATTCGGCATGGGCATCGCTGCCATGGCGGTGCTGATCTGCTCGAACATTCTGATCTCGCTTTTGCGTAAGATCATTCCCGACAGCGTGCGCATTCCTTGCTATATCGTGGTCATCGCGGGCTTTGTAACCATCGTCCAGATGATCGTGCAGGCATATCTGCCTCCGCTTTACGAAATGCTGGGCGTGTACCTGCCGCTGATCACGGTAAACTGCATCATTCTGGGCAGAGCCGAGATGTTCGCAGGCAAGAACACGGTGGTCAAGTCCGCGCTGGACGGCATTGGCATGGGACTTGGCTTTACCGTTGCACTGTGCGCAATGGCAGTCATCCGTGAGGTGCTGGGTAGTGCAAGCTTTGCCGGCAACCCCATCGCATTCTTAGAGCCCTACAAGATCGAGTTTTTGGTCAAGGCACCCGGCGGCATGCTGGTTTACGGCATGCTGATCGCGCTGGTTTACGTGATCACGCGCGGCAAGGCACCCCTGAAGAAGAGCTTCTCCTGCGCAGGCTGTCCCAATGCGGGCTCCTGCCATACCGCCTGCACCGAGTCTGCAGAGAATAAGGAGGTACAGTAATGGAATTGTTCAAGTCTTTGATCGTCATTCTGTTGTCCTCCGTATTGGTTAACAACTACGTGCTGGCAAGATTTTTGGGTATCTGCCCCTTCCTGGGCGTTTCCAAAAAGCTGGATCAGGCATCCGGCATGGGCATTGCCGTAACCGCAGTTATGCTGCTGGCAACCGCCGCAACCTGGCCCATTCAGTATTTCGTACTGGAGCCTCTGGGTCTTGGCTATATGCAGACCATCGTATTCATTCTGGTCATTGCATCGCTGGTACAGATGGTTGAGCTGCTGCTCAAAAAGTTCATTCCCGCTCTGCACAAGGGTCTGGGCGTGTACCTGCCGCTGATCACCACCAACTGCGCGGTGCTTGGCGTTGCCATCAATAACGTGACCGACGGTTATACCTTCCTGCAGTCCATGGTCAGCTCGCTGGGCGTAGGTCTTGGCTTCCTTTTGGCTATGGTGCTGTTCTCGGGTCTGCGCTCCCGCATTGACGAGACGCATATCCCCAAGCCCTTCCGCGGTCTTGCTTCCACGCTGATCGCCGCATCCTTTGTGTCTCTTGCATTCATGGGCTTTGCGGGCATCGTGGACGCGTTGTTTGCGTAAAGGAGGTGCCGGAATGGAATTTACGGATATTCTGATTGCGTTCGGCGTTGTGGCTGCCGTTGCATTCATTCTGGGTGTGCTGCTTGCACTCATTTCGCATTTCTTTGCCGTACCGGAGGACCAGAAGGTCAAGGCGGTACGTGCCTGCCTGCCCGGTGTTAACTGCGGTGCATGCGGCTATAAGGGCTGTGACGACTACGCTGCAGCCGTGGCAGCGGGAACTGCCAAGCCCAATCTCTGCGTGCCCGGCGCGGAGGCTACTGCCAAGGAGCTGGGTGAGATCCTGGGCATCGAGGTAGAAGCTCCCGAGGATTTGGTAGCGTTCGTGCATTGTAACGGTCACTGCGAGGCTACCACCAAAAAGGCGGATTATACCGGCGTGACCAGCTGCCGTGCAGCCTCCATGCTGTTTGGCGGACCCGATGCTTGCCGCTTTGGCTGTATTGGTCTTGGTGACTGTGCTGCCGCATGTCCCGTGGGTGCCATCTGCACCAAGGACGGCATTGCACACGTGGACACCTCGCGCTGCATTGGCTGCGGCTTGTGCCGTGATACTTGTCCCAAGCATATCATTTTTCTGATCCCGCAGGAATCTGCCGTGGTCGTTTCCTGCTCCAATACCGATAAGGGCGCGCAGGCGCGCACCGCTTGCAAGAATGCTTGCATTGCTTGTAAGAAGTGCGAAAAGGCTTGCCCCAACGGTGCTGTGAGCGTGAAGGATAACCTTGCCCGCATTGATTACGACAAGTGCACCGGCTGCGGTGCATGCGCAACTGCCTGCCCCACGGGTGCAATCCAGGCGGTCAAGCTGGCGGATATTCCCGAGAACGTGGATCCTCGCGATCTTGTGCAGTAAGGTACTGCCATGCAGGATAAAAAGAAACGAAACGACCTGATCCTGGTCGGTGTGATCGTTGCCGTGGTGTTGCTGTTCGGCGCGGGACTATTGCTGTTCCGCACCGAGGGCGACCGCGTGGTGGTCACGGTTGGCACCGAGCTGTACGGCTCTTATCCGCTTGATAAGGACGCTGTGGTGGATATTGTCACGGGTCCTGACGGGGCGCATATCAACCGCCTGGTGATCAAGGATGGCAAGGCGTACGTGGAGTATGCCAATTGCGACGCGATACACGGAAGTGCCTGCGTCAAAATGAAGCCCATTTCGTATGAATGGGAAAGTATTATTTGCCGTCCGCATGAGGTGGTCATTGCCATCGAAGCTGGTAAATAATGCAAAAATATAGCAAAAACGCGCATTACTTATGCGCGTTTTTTGCGTCATTATGACAAAAGTGCACAGACGCAGGAATTTTTTCTTGACAATTGGGTATATATGTGTTAGAATAGCGATTGCGTGTGACAAGTATCACATGTAATACATTATTAATATTGAGGAGAATACTCATGAAAAAGTTTATCTGCGTTCTTCTTGGCATTTTGATGATCACTTCTACTTTGGCATTTGTTTCTTGCGATAAGCAGGGCACCGAGGATACTACCACTGCCGGCGAGCAGACCACTGCTCCTGAGGCTACCGAGACTGCTGTAAAGTTCGGTATGGGTGTATTCACCACCGTTTCTTCCGCTACTGATGCTACCGAGGATAAGGAAGGTCAGGGCAAGGTTACCATCACCGCTGCAGTTCTGACTGTTGATGCACAGGGCAAGGTTGTTGCTTGCGACATCGACACCGCTGACCTGACTGTAAAGTACACCTTTGACGGTAAGGCAATTGCAAACGATGGCTTCAAGACTAAGTACGAGCAGGGCGCTGACTACAACATGGTTGCTTACGGCGGCGCTGCTAAGGAATGGTTCGAGCAGGTTGACGCTTTCGAGTCCGTTGTAGTTGGTAAGACTCTGGACGAGATCAAGGCTCTGGTTGCTGAAGGCGGCAAGGGCGGCGAGGGCGTAATTGCTGCAGGCTGCACCATTGCTGTTACCGATTTCGTAAACGCTATTGAGAAGGCATTCGCTAACCTCGCTGATTCCGCTGCTACCTCCGCTAACACCGTGAAGGTTGCTTTCAACGTTGAGCAGTCCATCAAGGATGCTGCTGAAGAGGTTGACGGTCAGAACCAGGTTGAGACCACCGTTGTCGGTGCTGCTCTGGATGCACAGGGCAAGGTTGTTGTTGCTGCTTCCGACTGCGTACAGGTGAAGTTCACCTTCAACGCTACCGGTGCTTCCACCTACGACCTGACCAAGGCTGTTTCCTCCAAGAGAGAGCTGGGCGCTAACTACGGCATGGTTAACTACGGTGGCGCTGCTAAGGAGTGGTTCGAGCAGGCTGACGCTTTCAACGCTCTGTGCGCCGGCAAGACCGCTGCTGAGATCGCTGCACTCTGCGGTGCTGACAACTACGGCACCGATGAGCTCAAGGCTGCAGGCTGCACCATTCTGGTAAACGGCCTGACCAAGGCTGCTGCAAAGCTTGGCTAATTCAAAGTCCTTGAAAGGATAACTGAAAAATGGGAGGCCCTGCCTCCCATTTTTTACAATTGTATGAAACACAGAATTTTATTGCTTTTGCTGTCTCTTTGCTTGCTTTTGCCTGCCTTGACGCTGACGGCGTGTCAGGAAAAGGAGATCAAGCTTGAAAAGTTCAGCACGTATTCCTTTGATTATTTTGATACCGTTGCCACCATTTCGGGCTATGCCGAGAGCAAGGAAGCGTTTGACGCGGTTGCCAATGAGGTGCTTGCCGAGCTGCGCGAGTACCACCGTCTGTTCACCATTTACCACCGCTTTGAGGGGCTGGAGAATCTTTGCACCATCAACGAGCTGGTAAAGGGCGAGCACCGCACGGTCACGGTGGATCGCCGCGTGATCGATATGCTGCTTTATGCCAAGGAAATGCATGCACTGACGGGTGGGCGCGTCAACATTGCCATGGGCAGCGTGCTGTCCATCTGGCATGAATACCGCACCGTGGGCATGGACGATCCCGCATCTGCCATGCTGCCTCCGATGGAAAAGCTGCAGGAGGCTGCAAAGCACACCAATATTGACAATCTGGTCATTGACGAGCAGAACTGCACCGTGACCGTTACCGACCCGCAAATGAAGCTGGACGTAGGCGCGGTTGCCAAGGGCTATGCCGTGGAAATGATTGCGCAAAAGCTGGAGAGCCGCGGCATTACCGGATACGTGCTCAACGTGGGCGGTAACGTGCGCACCATTGGCACCAAGGCAGACGGCAGCACCTGGACGGTGGGCTTGGAGAACCCCTTTGACGAGGGTGAGGACTACCTTTGCTATCTGGGGCTGAGCGGACAGACGCTGGTGACCAGCGGCTCGTATCAGCGCTATTATCTGGTGAACGGTAAGCGCTACCATCATATCATTCATCCCGAAACGCTCATGCCCGCCGAGGGGCTTGTGTCGGTTTCGGTGCTGACGGCGCATTCGGGTATGGCAGACGCGCTTTCCACCGCGTTGTTTTGCATGACCTTGGAGGAGGGCATGGCGTTGGTCAAATCGCTGCCCGATACCGAGGCACAATGGGTGCTGCCCGACGGTACGTGCGTGGCAACTGAGGGCTGGGAGGCGTATACCGTCCAGCCCTGATGCCCGCGCATCCATTTTTTTCGACAAAATGCGAGTATTTGTATAAATGCTATTGCATTTTGCATATAGTTGTGCTATAATTAAATCTAACGTTTACATATGGAGGTATGGAAAATGAACTGTCCTTTTTGCAATGCAGAAATTACTGCAGAGGATAAGATCTGTCCCGCTTGCGGCGCGCCCGTAAACGAGGAAGTTGCTGAGCAGCCCGTCGTGGAAGAGACCGTAGAAACGGCTCCCGTACAGGCACCGAGTAAGGCAGGCATGATCATGGGTATCGTAGCTGCAGCGCTGGTATTGGTTGGCTGCTGCTGCACGTATCTTGGCTTTATCACGATTCCCGTAGCTGCTATCCTGGGTCTTATCTCGTTGATCAAGAACGTTGGCGATCTGAAGAAGGCGAAGCAGGCAGGCGTAAAGAACACCTTTGCACTGGTTGGTACCATTCTGTCCGCTGTTGCAATGGCAATTGCTATTGTGATGATCGTGGTTGTCGTGCTGTACATTGTGCTTTACGGTGCTGCTGCACTGCTGGCAATTTTTGGCGGCGAGTTTTGATCAAAGAAAAAAGAACACCTGCACGTCGGGTGTTCTTTTTCAACCAATTAAAAAAGGAGGTTACACGAGAGGATGAATGCCTTTTGGAAACAGAACCGAAGCAAGATCATACTGCTTTCGTGTGATCTGCTTTGTGTCATTGGCGCGTTTGTTTGCGGACCGCTGAGCGGGGCAATGCTAAAGGGCGCAAAAAGCTCCTGCCTTTGGGAGAGCATAGGGTTTTCTTGCCTGACCTGCGGTGGCACGCATTTTGTCAACGATTTGTTCTCGGGGCGCATCGGCATGGCGTTTATGGATCATCAGCTGCTGTTTTTTGCAGCGGTGTATCTGGCGGTAAGCCTGCTTGTACTGAATCTGTCGGTGCTCTTTGGCGTAGGATTTGCCAAAAAGATGCTCAGGGGCATGTACAATATTCCCATGCTGATCGTGTGGTGTGCAGGCGCGCTGGTGTTTTTGATCTTGCGCAATCTGCCGGCGGTGGTGGAAATACTGCAAGCAATTTTATAATGAATCATGGAGCCAATCCGTAGCGGTCGGCTCCATTTGTTTTTGGTGGCGCTTCTTGACAAATATAGGCAAATCGGATATAATGAAAGCAGAAAATAAATCCTATCAGGGAGGCTTATATGAGAGATTACAGAGTCACCGATTACGGTGTAGAAGTCAATTGCACACAGCAGCAGACCGCCAAGATCCAGGCAGTGCTGGATCTGTGCCGCGAGGAAGGCGGACGCGTGATTTTCCCGCGCGGCAAGTATTATATTTCCTCGCTCTGGATGTGGTCGGATACCACGCTTTACTTAGAAAAGGGCGCAGAGATCTACGGCAGCACCGAGTGCGATGATTACGAGGTGTTTGCCATTCCCGAGAGCGTGCAGATGCGCTCGGATATGGAGCTGATCACGCAGTATTACGGGCAGCCCTGGGAGACCTACCGCCGCGCCATGATCTCGTCCTACGGACAGAAGAACGTGTCCATTATCGGTGAGTTTGGTTCTGCTTTGGACGGACAGAATTGCTATGACCCCGACGGTGAGGAGGGCTATCGCGGCCCGCATATCGTGTTCTTTTCCTGCTGCGAAAACGTGGAGCTGACGGGTTATATCGCGCGCCACAGCGGCAACTTCTTGCATGAAACCAATAATTGCCGTAATCTGCACATGCACCACGTGACCTGCCTTGGCGGCTCGGACGGTATCCACTTGCATTGCACCGAGCATGCCGTGATCGAGGATTGCTTCTTTAAGACGGGCGACGACTGCATTGCGGGCATCAATATCAACGATCTGCAGGTGCGCCGCTGCGTGCTCAACACCTCCTGCAACGGCTTCCGTATCGGCGGCGTAGGTATCTACGTGCGCGACTGCTACGTTTTCGGCCCCGGCTATTATCCGCACCGCAAGACTGTGGTTAAGGGCAAGTTTGACGAGCTGCCGCGCGAGCAGGGCAGACATAACCTTGTTTGCTTAGTCGACTATTTCGGCAGCCAGAATTATCCCTATGAAGCGTCTGACCTGCATTTTGAAAACTGCATTGTGGAAGGGGCTAACGAGGTCATCCACTATCACGCGGGTAAGAATCATTTGCAAAACGGCACGTATCTTGGCACGATGGAGCTGACAAACGTGCGCTTTACCGATCTGTCGTACCCCACTTGGTGCGAAGCACCCGATCACTCGCCCATGAAGGTCGTCCTCAAGGACGTGTCCTGGACGTTCAAGGACGGCAGAGAGAGCCCTTTGTTCTTGGTGGAGCAGAGTAAGAATATGACGGTGGAGCAATGAGGATGTTCCGCACTTTTGCGCTGATCCTGTGTCTTTGCCTCTGCCTTTGTGCGTGCGCACCGATGGGCAGCGGTCAAGAGGGCACCAGCGAGGATGTGACAGTGTGGCTGAATATGAACGGTGAATACCCCGAGGCGGAAATTGCGGCGGGGCAGGGGCAGCGCGCCCGTGTGATCATTCTCATCGGGCAGAGCAACGCGACGGGCTGCTCGCTGACAAGCTACTTGCAGGAGTGCGTAAGTGACGAGCAGTACGCAAAGTACGAGGCGGGCTATGACTCGGTGCGCATCAATTACTGTCTTGACGACCACAAGTATACCTCGGGCGGTGCGTTTGTGCCCGTGGATTTGACCTGTGCTGCAGGAGAGGGCTGCTTTGGCCCCGAGCTTGGCATGGCAGAGGTGCTTTCAGGCGCTTATCCCGATGAAACCGTGTTTATTCTTAAATATTCCATGTCGGGCTATTCCTTGCATCACCATTGGTTATGCGACGGCGCACGCGGCTCGATTTATGAGGCGTTCTTGGCGTTTGCCACTACGTATCTGGATGCGCTTGGCGATGCGGGATATGACGCGCGTGTGGGAGCTGTTTGCTGGATGCAGGGAGAATCGGACACCACCGATTTCAAGGCGTCCAAGTATCTTGCCAACCAGACCGCATTTGCAGCGTATTTGCGCGAGGATCTTGCGCCTTACGCGGAAGAGGGCGGGATATACTTTATCGATGCGGGCATTTCCAACAGTCCCTATTGCGAGCCCGCATACCCTGCCATCAACGAGGCGAAGGTGCAGTTTGCAGCACTTTCGGAGCTGAATCTGTATTTTCCCACCATTGAAGCGGGCTTTACGGTACACAAAGAGCCTGCCGGAGAGCCCGATTGGGGGCACTATGACGCGGCAAGCGAGCTGGAGCTCGGACGCTTGTTCGGGCAATACGTGGTGCAAAGCTACCAAAATAGATAAAACTGAAAGGAGAGAGCGCATGTCGGTCGGATATTTAAGCGAGATCGTGTTTGAAAATCAAATGCCTGAAGGCTCGTATTTGCAGGGCTTACCCGTGGTGCAGCATTTACAAAAGCATCCGCGCCTTGCTCTTGACGCTGACGTGACCTTTCTTGTCGGCGAAAACGGCACGGGCAAGTCTACCTTGCTGGAAGCAATAGCGGTTGCTTGCGGCTTCAATCCCGAGGGTGGCTCGCGCAATTTTCAATTTTCCACCAACGATACGCATTCCGCCTTGCACCAAAGCCTGCGCATTGTGCGCCGCGCCTTTCCTAAGGACGGGTATTTCCTGCGTGCCGAGAGCCTTTACAACGTTGCCACCAACCTGGAGCAGCTTGACAGGCAGCCTGCATTTTCGCGAAAGCTGACCGAAAGCTACGGCGGCAAGTCGCTGCACAAGCAATCGCACGGGGAGAGCTTTCTTGCCCTGGTGCAAAACCGTCTGGGCGGCAACGGGCTTTACCTGTTCGACGAGCCGGAGGCAGCGCTCTCGCCCATGCGCCAGCTGACGCTGCTTGCCGAGATCGACCGCTTGGTCAAGGCAAATTCGCAGCTGATCATTGCTACACATTCGCCCATTCTCATGGCGTACCCCGGGGCGCAGATCTTGGAGCTGTCTGCCGAGGGTATCCGCGCCGTGGACTACCGCGAGACCGAGCATTACCAGATTACCAAGCGTTTTTTGGACGATCCCGCAAGGATGCTGCGGTATTTGATTGAGGAATAAACCCAAATAAAAATTTCCGCGAAAACAAAAATCAGCCCCATGGGGCTGCGGAATAAGCGGAGAAATTCGTAAAAAACAAGGACTGTTTCGTTCAGATGCAGTCCTTGGTTGCTTTTTATGAATCGTTGTCGCAGGCGCGGGCGATCACATATTTCGGCTATGCCGAAATTCTCGCCCCTACGGCTGTTTTTTGTTTGGTTTTTCAAAATCCCGAGTGACTGTAGGGGCGTTCATTGAACGCCCGCCAGTATAAAAGAACGGTATCGACACCCAAACGGTGTTCCAATCTCATTCCTGGCGGGCGATCACATATTTCGGCTATGCCGAAATTCTCGCCCCTACAAACCTCGGGATATCGTTTTGTTAAAATTTACCGCTAATGTATCAGCCTCATGGGGCTGATTTTTGTTTTATAACATTACTGCTCCGCAAACAGCGGCTGCACGAACAGGGCGCGGTAGGAGGGGATGGTGGCTTTGTTTTCCACCTCGGTGATGGTGCCCGTGAGCGGATCGTAGATGCGGAAGCCGATCGCGCCTTCAAAGGAGAGGGTCAGGTCGGCATCCTTTTGCGATGCGTTGGCAAGGAAGAAGAACTTGACGCCGTTCTTTTCGTAGGGCGAGATGTAGATGTACTTGCGTACCGTCTTGACGGTCAGCTCGGACTTGACAGTGATCGCAGAGATCGCATCACTAAACTTGGCAGCCAAGCGCGAGGAATGCTTTGCGCTCAGCGCCTCCAGCTCTGCCTGATCCTTTTCGTAGAATGCAACAGAGGGCATATCCTCCACGAAAATGACGTTCACACCTGCTTCGATCAGTGCATCCAGCACGCGCATACTCTCAATTTCCATCAGAGTCGCCTTGGGAACGAGAATGGTGGTAAAGGTAAAGCTGCCCACAGTCAAGCCCTTGGCGCTGACTGTGCCGCCCTGCAGGGAAGCGTCGTCAATGAATACGTAGTCCAGGCCATCTCTGCGGATCTGTGTGGTCAGCTTGTTGATCAGCTTGTCGTTTGCCTGTGCGTCCTTATCCGCGTTGTAAAGCTGCTGCGTTTCGGGTGTTTCGTATTCGCCGGCAACGGTATCAATGGCGTAGTAGACTGCGATCTGCGAGAGATTTTGTGCGCCTACGGTCATAGAGCCCATGCGTCCTACGTACTCGTTGAACGCCTTGCCTACCGCGGGATCGGAGCCGGATTGTCCGTAATAGGAGGTGATCTGGTTGCCGCCGTCAAAGTAGGAGAAGGTCATAGCACCCAGCGCATAATCCAAGTGGTTGGTAGCAAATTCATCGGGGTTGTTGGCGGGTGCGATCTCGATCATGACGCGCTCGATATTGTTCAGCCATGCAACCGAGGAGGCGTATTTTGCACCTGTGGAGGTTTCATCCATGTAAGGACCGGGACGGACGTTGAGCACGTCAAAGCCGGGATAGCCCATGTTGGCGGAGGCTTGCATGTAGTTGCCGTAGACCGGTACGTGGTATTGCATCTGCTCTTCCAGCAGCAGGTGACCCGAAAGCGTGGTGCCGTGTGCCTTGCACCACTCCTGAATCTGACCGAAGAAGTTTTCGGAAACCAGATCGCCCACGTGTGCGTAGAACTGTGCACGCACGCGCTTTTCTTCGGCACTTTCGCCGCTGTAGATCATGTGCAGCATGGGACGCACGTCGTAGCCGTATTTTGCTTGGAAGGTATCAAAAATATCGTAATCGTAGGGAATAACGGGGTTCTTGAGTCCGCTGGGCATCAGGTGGTGGTTTGCCAGCAGCTGTGCTTCGTCGTCAAAGACCGCCTCAATAGCATCGCCAAAGTGTTCAATCGCGCCCTCGTAGGTCTCAAAGGTGACCTCAATAAAGCGGGCGACCGCATCGCGGTTGAGAATGTTGGGGTAGGAGTTGTTCCATTCAAAGCCGTAGTTGTACTTGGCAACGCAGTAAATGTATGCCGTCCAGGATTGGTCAACGCCGTTAAAGGTCATTTTACCGTTTTCTGTGTCAGCGGTGACCTCCAGCGGGATCGACTCGCCGTTTACCAGCAGGTAAGCGTACTCGATTTTTACGAAATCGTCGGGCAGGGAAAGGGTGCGCGTATCGGTGTCGCCGCCCTTCATGGTGTATTCCACCAAGCGGACTGCCGCGTATTCGGGGTGATCCTGCACGGTCAGGTCTCCTGCTGCACCGCTGGGGTAGCCGTATTCATCGTACAGCCAGATGCGTACGCCCTGCTCGTGAGCAGCCTCCACAAAGGCGGCAAACTGCTCCAGGGAATAGCCTTGCTGCAGGTAGTTTTGATCCCATTTCATGTTCACGGCAGCGCCGCCAAAGCCGTAATCAATCAGGCTTTGCGCTTTTTCTGCAGCCGTGCTGCCGGGCAGACCGAGGAAGTTGTGCTCGATCTTGAGTGCGCGGTATTCCAGTGCGGGGTTGGCAAATGCCTGCTCGGTGATCAGGGCTTGGTTTTGCACAGCGGGATCCATCTTTTCGGTCTCGGGCTGGGTTTCTGCCTCGGTGAGTGCTTCCGTGGTCTCGGCATCGGTGTCCGTATCTGCGGGAGGTGTGGTCTGGGCAGGTGTTTTAGGGGAGAGGAGCAAGACCAGCGTGCCGCCCAGCAGCATAGCAGCGCAAAGGGCAAAGCAGCAGATCGAGAGTAAGAGCTTACGTGTCATTTTCATGATTCAACCTCCTTGGGTTTGGATAAGAGCAATACAATGCCGAGGATCAAAAGGGCAACGCCCGCGCCGTACATACAGCCGGCAATGATCCAAGTCTTGGTGGCAATGCTGCCTTGCTGCGCGTCATCCGAGGCGGTATCCTCCTGCTCGGTGGGTGCTTCGGTGGACAGCTCACCGGGAATTTCCTCGGTGGTGGGCTCTTCGGTCGCGGGCTCCTCTGTAGTCGGCGCTTCGGTCGTGGGAGCTTTTGTGGTAGGTGCTTCGGTCGTCGCGGGCTCGGTGGTGGGAGCCTCGGTGGTGGCGGGGGCGTATGCCTCGCCGCTGTAGGAAATGGTGGTCATGCTGCAGTCGTCAATGAGCAGATCCTGATAATTGGTGCCTTCCTGCCCTTCGCGACCGATGATGTAAAATTCCGCCTTGGAAAGCTCGCCGCTCCATTGCAGATAGACCTGACCCGTAATCAGCGTCCAGCGATCTGCCGTTACCTGCACGTGTGCGGTGGTTGCCCAATTCTGCTTGTCGTTGGTGTGGTAGCCAATGGCGATCTGCAGATCAATGGGCTGTGACTGGGGATCTGCCAGCTTGACGTATGCGCTGATCTGATAGCTGCCCGAGCCGTAAAAATTGAGCTGCTTGGTGACGTACTGACCGGTCACGTCGGTGTAATGCTGGCGGTTTGTCACCAAAAGAGCAGTGCTGCCCGAGTGGGCATCTGCGGAATAGTCCAGCGAGGACAGGTAATAGGGGAACCAGGCAAAGGAGGTCAGCGATTCAAAATCGCCGTTATCCAGCAGCTCGTAGCCCTCTTGCGCGTAAGTGGGAATGCAGCACGCGCCAAGCAGCAGCAGTGCGCATAACAGCCATAGTAGTTTTTTCATGTGACGTCCTCCTTGAATGCCCCGTGGGATTTGTGTTTATTATACCAAATCCGCATTGCCTTGTCAATTCTTTTGGGCAAAATGCTTGCAAAATCACATCGGATATGCTACAATACAATAAAGACGCTTTCGGAATGACAAACAGGATCATCGCATAAGGAGGATGGGAAAATGAAGAGATACGCACGCGTGATGTGCATGGGTCTGGCTTGGCTGATGGTGCTGGGCTTTGTCGCAGGATGCCGCGATAAGCAGCAGGATCCTGAGCAGGAGACACAGGGCGAGACCGAGCAAACGGTAGAGACCGAGCAAGAGCTGCAATTCACGCCGCCCGTTTTTGAGCAGGGGGCTGTCAGCCTGGCAGCAAAGCAGGATCTGTTCCCGAATTTTGAGCCGACCGAGGCATGGGAGCAGAAGGTGACCGCTTCTGTGGAGATTTACGCGGAGGCGGAAGAATATGACAAGACCACGCTGCCACTCGCTCCTCTGAACGGAGAGGAATACAGCGGCGGTGCTATGCTGGCTTCCCTGACCGCGCAGGCACCCGCGCAGGGCTGGGATGCCGAGTACAGCGTGACCTATACCGTCAACGCACCCGTTGCGGGACGCTACAGCCTGGTGGTGCTGGGCAGCGATCTGAGCAAGGACTACACCAGCGACTATTTCGTAGAGGTCAACGGAAAGCAGCAGCTCGAGGCAGCCAAGAGCTACACCGTGCAAAAGGATTATCCCACTTCCTTTGACCCCGGTCTTTTCAAGATCATGACGCTGGGCACTTTGCAGCTGGAGCAGGGGGATAACGTCATCCGCTTTGTGCTGGACAACGTGGACAGTCAAAATTCCAGAGATAGGATTTCGTTTTTTATGGATTACTTTAAGCTGACTTATATTGCCGATTCTGCACCCGCGAACGGTGCGGCGCTTTCCTATGCCGAGCAGCCCACGGGCGCAGAGGCAGAGGCGCTGCTGGCGGCAGCAAGCGTGAACGTATTTGACAGCCGCTATCCCTTGCACGTGACCATTGCCGCAAAGTCGGCACAGGCAGGGGAGATGGCGTATACCGTGACCGACTTTTTCGGTACCGCCGTATACAGCGGCAGCACGCAGGCACAGGCGGATAGCCCCGTAGTGCTGGAGAAGACGATCAAGCATCACCCGCTTGGCTATTTCGTGCTGCGTATGGGTGAGGTGGAGCACAGCTACGTGGTGCTTTCGGACCTTGGACAGACCGTGCCCGAGGATTCGCCCTTCGCGATGGACTATGCCTCCTACTATCTGGTCAAGGACGTGGATAAGGCGTATGCCATTGCGTGTGCGGCGCGCATGGCAGGCGTCACCTGGGTGCGTGACCGTGCGGATTGGCGCACCTATGAGCCCAGTCGCGGAGAATACGACTTCAGCTCGACCGAGCAGGTATGGCGTGCGATCGACAAGGCGGGGCTCTACAACCTTGCCATGCTTTGCACCACGCCCGCATGGGTCAATGAGGCAGGCGGCTTTGCAGGCACGCAGCTGGAGATCTACCAGACCACCAAGGCAATGGCAACCTATTATAAGGGCTTGGTGGATGCATGGGAGCTTTGGAACGAGAGTGACCACGGCTTTGCACGCGAGACCGCAGAGCTGTATGCCGCTTGGTATAAGGCAGCGGCGCTGGGCGTGCTGGATGCCGATCCGAATGCTACTGTGTCCTTTGGCGGTCTTTGCCAGCCCGATGAGAATATCGACTATATGCACATGATGTTTATGAACGGCGTCATGGACTATTCCTCCATTTTCAATTACCATGCACACGTCCCGCAGGGCGGCGATCTTCCCGATTTCACCAGCTTTGCCATGGTACGCGGTGCTTACGCCTCGCTTGCGCATTACAACACGCAAAACAAGCCCGTGTGGCTGACCGAGGCGGGCATGAAGATCATGACCGAATCGCCCACCGAGAAGAACAAGACCGAGCAAGCGCCCTATATCGTGACCTCTACCGTGCAGTCGCTTGCCATGGGCACCGAAAAGCACTTCTGGTTCGTCCTGGCACCTTACCTGGAGGCAGGCGGCGATTTCAGTACCTTCGGCTCGGATTATCAGCCTTACCCCACTCTGGCAGCCGAGTCCACCATGACGCACGTGCTGGGCAAGGGTCAGTATCTGGGTGAGCTGTACGACCTGCCCGATCGCTCGTTTGGTTACGTATTCTATAACGGCAGCCGCGCTGTGAGCGTTTTGTGGTCGCAGAAGAAGGCGGTATATACCATCAAGACCGAGCAGCCCGTCATTCTGACCGATATGATGGGCAACCAGACCCTGGTGCAGCCCGAGAACGGCAAGATCTCGCTCAAGCTCAGCACCAATCCCGTATTCGTGACCTACAGCGAAGCGCCCGAATACCAGAACAAGCAGTATCCCGATACCGAGATCAAGACCCTGCAGCTGGGTCTTGGTGAGCGCGTGGTGCTCAGCCCCAACTTTGAGGGCTACGATCTGAACAATGAAGAAACCAAGCAATACGGTCATATCGTAGACGACGGTAGCAAGATCACGCTGTACGTGACCAATTTTAACAGCACCCCCGTAACCGGACGCGTCAACGTGACGCTGGAGGGCTTTACCGTGAGCGGTTGCGAGCAGGAGATCACCGTGCCCGCAATGGGGCGCGTTGAGCTGGAGCTGACCATGCACCGCACCACGGATGCCGACGTGAATACGTACATGGTGTTCAGCGGGGAATTCAACGGTGAGGCGACCTCTTCCTCGGTGGCACACGTGCACACCAACGCACCCGAAAAAGCAACCAAGGTCAAGTTTACCAACGTGCGTAACGGCAAGAAGTACGAGGCGGACGCGCTTGCGGGTGTGGACATTCGTCTGGGATCCTGGCAGGGCGAGGCAATTTGCTACGTCAACGGCACGCGTCACGACGCTGTGCAGTACGACGGAACCGTGATCACCGCAGATCTTTCCGCTCTGCCAAAGGGGAACCACACGGTAGTCTGCGGCATCCGGACGCCGACCGGTGACTTTGTGTTCACGCTGTTCTACGTTTCGTATCAGGATGGCGTTGTAACCTTTACGCTTTTTGAAAATTGAGCCAATAGGAGCGACTTATGAATATCATGCAATTTGATGCCGCCAAGGCGATCTTTTATCCCTATACCAAGGAAGAATTTGCACGCGTTATGCGCGAGGATGCGGTTGGACAGTACGGATTTTACTATGCGTGCGATCTCTCCGCCTATTGCAGCGAGGACGGTGAGCTGATGCTCTCGGAGTCAATTTTGCGCCTGAGTGCTCGCAATACCTACAGACTGTACGTCAACGACGAGCTGGTCATGCACGGTCCTGCCCGTACCGCGCACGGATATGCGCGTGTGGACGAGGTGGACGTGACCTGGTATCTTGAGCCCGGCATCAACCACATTGCCATTGAGGTGGTGGCGTACGGCAACATGCATCCTCTCTATAATCGCTACTCCAACGACTCTACCATGGAGGATGGTATGGTGATCGCCGAGCTGGTCTCGGATGGCAAGGTGCTTTGCGCCACAGGGCGCGAGTCCTGGCAGGCTTGCCGCATTGCGGCGCGTGCCGCCAATTCCGAGCGCATCTCGCACAGCCGCGAGTGCACCGAGATCTACACCTTGGATGACGCATATTACCTTTGGAAGCTGGGGAAGGGCACGTATCTGCCCGCAACCGAGGTGGAGACGGAACCCACGTATCTGGCACACGAGGCGCTGCAGCCCACGCTGGAGGAGTATTTTATTGAAAATCTGGTAGGCTTTGGCCCGTGCTATATCGAACCCGACAAACGCTTCCCCCCCTTGTTCTATGAGCAAAATTCGCCCGCCTACGAGGCGCTGCCCGAGCATCCTACCGCGGATTGCCGCAGAACGGTGGAGACCGCCTTTGGCGGTGTTTGCGCCGAGAACGGCGACGAGGGCTTGAGGCTCTGGGGCGACGAGGGCATGTACGCCTTGTACGATGGAGGCGAGAGCCGCGTGGGCTTTATACGCCTGGTCATCAGCTGTGAGCATGCAGGCACGGTGGACCTGGTGCACAGCGAGCTGCTGGATACCGATGGCAGCATTCCGTATTACCACAATATCGTCACGCGCTTGCACCTGCCTGCAGGTCTTTCCGAGTTTATTGCCTTTGAGCCGAGCCTTTCGCGTTATCTCAAGCTGTATTTCCGCGGCACGGGCGCGGTCACGGTGCATAGCCTTTCCATGCTGGATGACGCATACCCCGATGAGCAGCGCACCGGCTTTGCCTGCTCGGATGACAACGTCACCCGCCTGTACGCGGCGGCAAAGAAAACGCTGCTGCTCAACACCTTGGATATTTTCATGGATTGCCCCGAGCGTGAGCGCGGTGGCTGGCTTTGCGATTCTCTCTGGACGGGTCGTGCGGCAGCGCTTATGCTTTCCGACTCCCGCGTGGAGCGCGAATTTCTGGAAAACTTCCTGCTGACCCCTGCGGACGGCATGTTTCATAGCTTTGTGCCCGAGGTGTATCCCGCGCTCAAGCCCTCCTATAAGGATATGACCGGTATTACCACTTGGTCGCTCTGGTTTGGCTGCGAGGTTGCCGAATACGTTGTGCGCACGGGCGATATTGCCTTCCGCGATACGTATGCTCCTCGCGTAGAGGCGTTTGTTAAGGGCACGCGCGATTTCGTGGGCAAGAGCGGACTTTTGGAAAACCTGCCTTGGCTGTTTATTGACTGGTCGCAGTCCAATTGGGGCGAGAACAATCAGCCCGTGTCCACCGCTGCAAACGCCCTTTACGGCTATATGCTGATAAGACTGGGGCGCGCTTTTGATAAGCCCGAATGGATCAGTATGGGCGCCGAGGTGCGCAAGATTCTGCGCGCTGCCGTTGTTGGCGGCGGCGAGATGGCGGATCTGAAGTATATTCCTGACGGCTTCTCGGTAGACGAGAACGGTGGCTTGCACGCCAAGAGCGCGTTGAGTGAGGCGGCAATGTATACGGCTATGTGGAGCGGTCTGTTTGCTAAGGGCGAAGCGCCCATCTTGGAAAGAACGCTGGTCGAAAAAATGGGTCCTGCACCCGTATATGCCAAGGATCCCATGGTCGGAGGCAGCAATCTGTTCATCGGTCTGTGCATCCGCCTGGATATGCTTTGCAGATTGGGTGCTTACGACAAGATGTACGAGGATATGCTGGCGATCTATATGCCGCAGCTGCGTGAAGGTCCCGGTACGCTGTGGGAAAACGCCATGATCGATACCTCGTCGCGCTGCCACGGATTTGCCGCACACGCAGGCGTGCATTTGCTGCGTGACGTGCTGGGCATGGGTATACCCACCTTTGACGCACGCGGAGAAGGGGAGCGCACGATCGAGATCGCACCGCATATCTGTGGCTTGCGCTGGGCACGCGGCACGCACGAAACGCCCGACGGCTTGATCGCGCTGGAGTGGCGATACGACGGCGAGCACTTTACCTTGCAGGCGTCCTTGCCCAAGGGATATGCGCACACGCTGACCCTGCCGCGCGAGGTCAGGGCGCTGGACGCAGACAAGGTCAAGATCCAAATTGTCACAAGAGGATAAAAAATTCTTGTAATATTTCGCAATATTTATCGTCTATATGGGTGACGGTGCTCTTTGGCACCGTCACCTTTGTTTTCTTGATGCTTTTCGGTTGACAATTTGATGATTTTGTGATATAATAAATTATGTATGGACTGATTTCTTGAAACTTTGTAAAAAAACGGAAACGGATGTGAATATATATGGAAAACACGAAAAAAAAGCCGATTTATAAGGGTTTTACCACAAAAGAAAAGATCCTGCCCGTGATCATGCTTTCGCTGATCGCGCCCTTTATGGTGTGCTTTTTCGGGCCTTTTGAGATCTTTGGCAATAATATCGATCAGTTTAAATTTGAGCTGGGCGATTTCTGGCTGATCTGCATTCTGCTTGCCGCAGGCATTGCCGCAGCGCTTGGCACGCTGCTTATGCTGCTGCGCGGTCGCGCATTTGACGTGGCGTACGGCACGGTGTTCGGCGTCTCGCTGATGCTGTTTTTGCAGGGAAACTTCCTCTCCATGGGCATGACCTCGCTTTCGGGCGATGGCGGTGAAGGGGAGCTTGGATTTGGCAAGATCCTTCTCAATACCGCCATTTGGGTGCTGGTTGTGGGCGGTGCTGTTGCCGTGATGCTGTTCTTGGATAAGCAGCGCGATACCGTGCGCCTGATCTCGATCGTGGCGCTGCTGGCGGTGCTTGGCTCCTCGCTGATCTCGTTTGCAACGCTTTCGCTGACCACCGACGTGTACGGTGACAAGAGCATGGTCTCGATCTCCGAGGGTGAGCAGGTGCTGACCGTGAAGAATCTGGACACCTTGGCTAACGGGCAAAACGTCATTGTGTTTATCGTAGACCGCTTTGACTACGAGTATTACGAGGACGCTGCCAAGAATTACCCCGAGATCCTTGGTGAGCTGGAGGGCTTTACCTACTTTGCGGATTACGTCACGCTCTATCCCAGAACCTTCCCCGGGGCTTTGCACGTGCTGACAGGCAAGGAAACCGATTTTTCCATGTCGCACGACGAGTATATGACCGATGCGTACAAAAACTCCACGCATCTGCAGCAGATCAAGCAGCAGGGCTTTGATATCAATATTTACACCGACGATTACTACTGCTACGAGGACGCAGGCGACATGGAAGGGTATGCCGAAAACGTGTCGGGCAAGGTGTCTTACCAAATCGTGCAAAGCGCTTCCTTGGCGATTGATATGATCCGCCTTTCGCTGTACCGTTATCTGCCGTTCTGCGCGCAGGGGCTGGTTGGCAATATCAGTACGCCCACCTTTGATAAGTACGTGGAGTACGATATGACCTACGATCTGTATTCTACCGACATGCGCGAGGTATACGAGCACCTGACCGAGGATGAGCTCACCCTGCGCGAGAGCCAGAAGGGCTACTCCTTTATTCACATCGACGGCTGCCATAAGTCCACGATTTATGATTCCGATTTCAATACGTTGCCCGAAACCGATCCTGACAAGCTTTCCTGGAGCACGCAGAACGTTATGACCCAGAGCTTTAAGATCATTTCGCGCTATATTGCCGAGATGAAGCGTCTGGGCGTGTACGAGGATGCGACCATTATCATTACGGGTGACCACGCCAACATCCGCTCGGACTCCAAGGAGCCGAATGCACCTTACGTGACCGCGCTGTTGGTCAAGCCTGCGGGTGTGTCCGAGGGCGAGACTGTGACTAACTACGCACAGCTGGACGTGGATAACGTGCTGGCAACCATCAAGGAGGCTTCCGGAATTTCTTCCGACGAGCCTACCGTATTTGAGGTGGCAGAGGGTGAGATGCAGACGCGTCGCCTGATGTTCCAGTGTTCCTACAAGAATGAAGCAGGCAAAACGGTATATGAGAACATCGTATACGAGATCCGCGGCAACGCCAAGGATTTTGCAAACTGGACGGTTGTGGAGAGAACCGAGCTTGGCAAGAGCATCTACGACTAAATAAGGAGACACTATGGACGCAATCATGTATTATATTTGTATCCCGCTGGGATACCTGATGAAGCTTTGCTGGCAGCTGGTGGGCAACTATGGCGTTGCAATCATCCTGTTCACGCTGGCAACCAAGATCGTACTGCTGCCGCTCTCGATCTGGATCCATAAAAATTCCATTCAGATGATCAAGATCCAGCCTGCGCTCAATATGCTCAAGGTCAACCATTACGGTGACATGGACACCATTGCGGACAAGCAGGCGGAGCTTTACAAGGAATACAAGTATCGCCCCTTGCTTTCGCTGATCCCTCTGGCAGCACAGATCGTGCTGCTCTTAGGCGTTGTGCAGATCATTTATCATCCGCTTGAGTACCTTTTTGGCATTGATTCTGCCACCATTACCGCTATGGCAGAGCAGTTTGGGCTCAACATGGCGGATTCCTCCTATCAACTGCAGCTGATCGAGCTGATCAAGGCGGATGCGGGCTACGTGCTCGAGGGCGTCAATCTGGATGCCATCCGCGCGTTCCGGGGCAGCTTCCTTGGCTTTAACCTTTCCACCGTGCCCACTGCGGCGTGGGGTATTTACATCCTCATGCCCATCATCGCAGGTCTTTCCTCGCTGATCATGTGCTGGACGCAGAACCTTTCCAACGTGATTCAGCATGAGCAGGGTAAGCTCTCGCAGTACGGCTTGACCGTGGTTTCGGTTGGCATTTCGCTTTATCTGGGTCTTGGCGTGCCTGCCGGCATTGCCTGGTACTGGGTGGCAAGTAACGTGTTCTCGATCGTGCAGATGTACGCGCTCAACGCGCTGATCAATCCCAAGAAGTACGTGGATTACGATGCTTTGGAAAAGAGCCGCAAGGCGCTTGCCGAGATCGAGGCGCTGGAGGACAAGAAAAAGGATCCTAATTACAAGATCAACCGCGCAAGAGAGAAGAAGGATTTCAAGCGTTTCTTCTCCATTGTCAACAAGCACCTGGTCATCTACTCCGAAAAGAGCGGCTTCTATAAGTATTTCGAGGCCATTATCGAGCAGCTGCTTGTAAAATCCAACATTACCATTCACTACGTGACCAACGACCCCGATGACGCCATCTTTGCTCTGGCAGAGAAGCAGCCGCGCATCAAGCCCTACTACATCGGACTGAAAAAGATGATCCCCTTAATGATGCGCTGTGAGGCGGATATTATGGTCATGACCACGCCTGACCTTGATAAGTACTACATCAAGCGCTCGATCATGAAAAAGGATATGGAGTACGTGTATGTGCCCCACGATATGATGAGTGTGCACATGGGCTTCCGCGAGGGCGCTTTGGATGCGTTTGATACCATTTTCTGCGTCGGACCTCACGTAAAGGACGAGGTCAGAGCCACCGAGCAGGTGTACGGCGTACACGAGAAAAAGCTGGTGGAATTCGGTTACCCCTTGGCAGATAAGCTGATCGCCGCAGGCGAGCAGGAAAGAGCCAACCATGTCGAGCGCGCGCGCAAGGAGATTCTGATCGCGCCCTCCTGGCAGGAGGATAACCTGCTGGATTCGGTCATCGACGGACTGATCGAGTCCTTGTACTGTGACGATTACCACATCACCGTGCGTCCGCACCCCGAATACGTCAAGCGTTACGGCGCGCGCATGCAGGCGATCGTGGATAAATACCAGCACCTTGACCGTGACGGGCTTTCCTTTGAGCTGGACTTTACGGTCAACCGTTCGGTCTACTCGGCGGATCTGCTGATCACCGACTGGTCGGGCATTGCGCTGGAATATTGCTTTGCAACCCGCCGTCCCGCGATTTTTGTCAACACCAAGATCAAGTGCCTCAATCCCAACTGGGAAAAGATTGGCATTACCCCCGTGGAGATCACGCTGCGCGACCGTGTTGGCGTATCCATTGATAAGGAGCGCGTGGGCGAGTGCCGCGAGATTGCAGCAGACCTGTTTGCAAGAGCGGATGAATACGAAAAACAGATTACAGAGGTGCTTGAAGCGCACATCTATAATCAGGGAAGAGCAGGCGAGGTTGGCGCAAACTACCTGCTTGGCTCGCTGGTCGTAAAACGCAAAAAGTCTTGACAAAGTGTTCGAAATGTGATAATATAGTGGTATATCCGAACATAAAGGAGTATATATCATGATTTCCATTACCGTTGCATATATCGATCCCGCAGCTACCACGATCCTGCTGACCTCGATCTCCTCGATCGCCATTGCAGTGGGTGCTACCGCCGTGATTCTGTGGCGTAAGGCTAAGAAAAAGGTTTCCAAGACGCTGCACATCGATGAAAACGCAAACAAAGAGGTGGAGGACGAGTTGATCGTCAACACCGAAAACAAGGATTAAACCGTTCAAAATGCAAATTCTGCCTTCTGTTGTTGAACAGGAGGCACAATTTGCTGATTTTTCGTCTGTTTTTTTGCCCATCCCGTTCAAAAAATATTTTCGGATTGAAAAGTTGAACGCTTTTCAAGGAAAGGAATGACTATGATGTTCAAAAGAGGTTTGGCTATTGCCATGATGCTGATCATGCTTGCCTCGAGCGTTGCATTGCTTGCAGGCTGCTCGGGCGGCAAGGAGACCGTTATCATTTACAGCTCTGCGGAGGACTACCGCATTGAGCATATGCAGAAGAGACTCAACGAGCAGTTTCCGCAGTATAACGTGATCGTAGAGTACAAGACCAGCGGCAACCACGCCGCCACCCTGCAGGCAGCAGGCAAGAACGCCGAGTGCGATATTTCGCATGACCTGGAGTATGCGTACGCCGAGCAGCTGGCAGCGCAGGGCGTGCTGGCAGATCTGACCGACCTGATCGATTGGAGCGTTTATGCCGAGGACACCGTGCAGAGCAAGTACTATGCACCCGAGATCCGTAACGGCGGCTGCATCATTATCAATACCCAGCGCCTTGCCGAGCTTGGCTTGGACAAGCCCACCTCGTACGCCGATCTGCTGGATCCGCAGTATAAGGGGCTGATCTCCATGCCCAACCCCGCTTCGTCCGGCACGGGCTATATGTTCCTGCTCTCGCTGGTCAACGCATGGGGCGAGGAGCAGGCGTTTGCCTATTTCGATCAGCTTTCCGAAAACGTGCTGGCGTATACCTCGTCCGGCTCGGGTCCCGTTAACTCGCTGGTGCTTGGTGAGGTTGCCATTGGTCTGGGCATGACCCCCAATGCTGCTACCAAGATCGGTGAAGGCTTCCCGCTTGAGATCCTGTTTTTCGAGGAGGGCTCGCCCTACTCGCTCTACGGTCAGGCAATCATTGAGGGTAAGCAGGAAAGAGAAGCGGTCAAGGAGGTATTTGCATTCCTGACCACCACGCTCAACGAGGAGCTTTGCGCCTACTACTATCCCGAAAAGATCTTCAAGGACAAGGACTACGTGGTACAGAATTTCCCCACGGGCGTCAAGTATGCCAATATGCAGGTGGACAACGCCGCAGAATATAAGGAGTATCTGCTTTCCAAGTGGACGCATTGATTATGAACGATTGTAAGCTTTCCATTCAAAATATCCGTAAACAGTACAAGAATAATAAGTCGGTTGCGCTGGAGGACGTCAGCGTAGACGTGCGTGCGGGCGAGTTTCTTGCCATTCTGGGTCCTTCGGGCTGCGGCAAGACCACGCTTCTGCGCATCATCGCAGGTCTCTTGGCACCCGATTCGGGCAAGCTGCTGCTGGACGGTAACGATATTACCTCCGCCCCCGCCTCGAAGCGCTCCATGGGCATTGTGTTCCAGAACTACGCGCTGTTTGAAAACATGACCGTGCTGGAAAACGTGACCTATGCCGCGTATCTCAAGGCAAAGCGCGAAAAGAGCGCTACCAAAGCGCAGGTCAAGGAGCAAGCTCTGGCGCTGCTTGCCGAGCTGGGCATTGCAGATCTGGCCGCCAAGCATCCCGCATCGCTCTCGGGCGGACAGATGCAGCGCGTTGCCATTGCGCGCACGCTGATCTTAAAGCCCGACATCATGCTGTTTGACGAGCCCGCGTCGGCTCTGGACGTGGCAACGAGATTGCAGCTGCGCACCGTGATCAAGGACATTCAAGCCAAGTTTGGCACTACGATGATCTATATCACGCATGACCAGGAGGAGGCGTTTGCCATGGCAGACCGCATCATGGTCATGGAAAACGCCAAGATCAGCCAGATCGGCACGCCTGCCGAGATCGTGGGCGCACCCGCAAACGAGTACGTGCGTAGCTTTGTGGTGGAAAATCTGCAAAGCAAGATCGAGTCGCTGACGCGCGCATTGGGTACGAACGCATGACGGCTATCATGAAAAAACACACGTCCGGCGCGTGGGTAGCAAAATGGACGGTGGCTGCGGTGCTTTTGTGCGTGGTCATTCTGCCCATTCTGTCTATGCTCACGCAAATCACGCCTGCGGATATCCGCGCCGTGGTGGAAGGACCTAACTTTGTAAGTGCACTTTGGAATTCGCTGCGCTATACCGCACTTGCCACGCTGATTGTGGTGGTGCTGGCATATCTGCTGGCGCTTTGCACCGCGCGCGTCAATATCAAGGGCAAGCGCATCTGGAACGTGATCCTGATCCTGCCCATGCTCATCCCGTCCATTTCGCACGGTATGGCACTGCTGATCTTATTCGGTCAGAACGGCATTGCCAAGAACCTGCTCGGGCACACCTTTACGGTGTACGGCGGCACGGGCATCGTGCTGGGCTCTGTGATGTACGCGCTGCCCGTGGCATACATCATGCTTGCCGACGTGCTGCGCTATGAGGACATGTCGGTCTACGAGGCTGCCGAGGTGCTGGGTATTGGCAAGCTGCGCACGTTTTTGCGCGTGTCGCTGCCGTATCTGCGCAAGCCGCTCATTGCAGCCGCCTTTTCCACCTTTGCTATGGTTGTCACCGATTACGGCGTACCGCTCATGGTGGCGGGAACGGGGAACTATACGATCTCGACGCTGATGTACCAGGCGGCGATCGACCAGCAAAAATTTGGTCGCGGCGCGGTGTACGGCGTGATCCTGTTGCTGCCTGCCATTGTGGCGTTCGTGATGGATCTGCTTGGCAAGGAGAGAGGCACGGGCGCTTACGTCAAAAAGGAAAACGCGGGGAGCAATAAGCTTTTGCACAAGGTGCCGGCATATGCATTCTGCACGCTCATGGCGCTGTTTGCGCTGCTGCCCATTGCGGTGTTCGTGTTCCTTGCCATTGTAAAGCGCTATCCCATTGACCTGACGTTGACGGCGGATCATTTCGCCTATATCTTCCGCGGACAGGGCGCGAAGTACCTGACCAATTCCTTGGTCATTGCGCTGATCACCGCAAGCGTGGGCGCAGCCCTTGGCTTTATTACCGCTTATTTCAGCGCGCGTATGCGCTCGCCGCTCTCGCGCGGGCTGCATTTGCTTGCCATCAGCTCCATGGCGATCCCCGGTATGGTGCTGGGTATCTCTTACGTCATGACCTTTGCCTCCACGCCGCTGTACGGCACGCTGGTCATTCTGGTCATGGTCAACACCGCGCACTTTATCTCCTCGCCCTACCTGATGATGTACAACAGCCTTGGCAAGATGAACCAAAACCTGGAGGCTGTGGGACAAACGCTGGGCATTGGGCGTGTGCGTATGCTTTTGCGCGTGTTCTTGCCGCAAAGCATCGGCACGCTGGCGGAAATGTTTTCCTACCTCTTTGTCAACAGTATGATGACCATTTCTGCCGTTTCCTTCCTTGCCAACAGCACCAACAAGCCCATCTCGCTGATGATCAGCCAGTTTAACGAGCACAACAACGAGTACGTGGCGGTGGTATCTATTCTGATCCTTGTGGTCAATATTCTTATGAAGCTTGCGGTTGAGCAGATCAAGGCGATCTCGGCGCGCCGCAAATAACGGAGTCGATTATGAGTTTAACAAAAAAGCAATTTAGCATTTTAGTGTGCCTGGAATCCGAGCGCAAGAGCAAATCCCAGCGTGAGCTGGCAGCCGCAACCGATCTGTCGGTCGGCACGGTCAACAAGCTGGTTGCCGAGCTGTGTGAGCTGGGCTATATGCAGGAGGGCAGCATTACCGAGGCGGGCATTGCCGCGCTGGAGCCCTATCGCGTCAAGCGTGCCATCTTTATGGCAGCAGGCTTTGGCTCGCGCTTGGTGCCCATTACGCTCAATACGCCCAAGCCCCTGGTGCGTGTCAAGGGCAAGAGAATCATTGATTCCTTGCTGGATGCCGTGGTGTCCGCAGGCATTGAGGAGATCTATCTGGTGCGCGGATATTTGTCCGAGCAGTTTGATCAGTTGCTCAAGAAGTACCCCAATATCGTCTTTATTGAAAACCCCGTGTACAACGAGACCAACAACATCTCGTCCGCATACTGTGCGCGTCACCTGTTTGCAAACAGCTACGTGTTTGAGTCGGATCTGCTGCTGTATAATCCCAAGCTGATCTCCAAGTACCAGTACGAGACCAACTACCTGGGCGTGCCCACCGAGCGCACCGAGGACTGGTGCTTTACCACCAACGCGCAGGGCGTGATCAAGACCATGGCGTGCGGCGGCACGGATTGCTTCCACATGTACGGCATTTCCTACTGGAACGAATCGGACGGCGCGAGATTGGAAAAGGATATTGAGCGCGTGTACAATATCCCCGGCGGCAAGGAGAGATATTGGGATCAGGTTGCCTTGGATTATTGCATCGGATCCTACGACGTGCGCGTGCGCGAGTGCTCCTTCTCGGATATTGTCGAGATCGACACCTTCAACGAGCTCAAGCAGATCGATAAAAATTACGCGATGTAAGCGAAAAACCACCCGACTTGGGTGGTTTTTTTGTTGCAAAAAAAGCAAATATGTGTTATACTGAAAAAAAGACAATTGGAAAGGAGCATACGTATGGTACCGCTTTGGGGTGTTAACGTAACGCAAAATAAGAAGAATGAGATTGCCAACGGCAGAGAGTTGATCGTGGCGACCGTTTCGCAAAAGGTGGATATGGAAGAGGTGCAGGATCGCGCCCAGGAGCTGGAACGCAAGGCGTCTTTACCTATGCCTTGGGGCATTGTTAAATGGGTATGCGGCTTTATTGCTTTGATCATGGCGGGCGGCATTATCAAGGGTGTTTCCGAGGTGGGCTTTGAGCAGGCAGTGCAAAACGCTCCGATTTTACTTGCAGTTTTTGCGGTGTGTACAGTTGTGTTCATCGTGCTCAAAATCTGGAGCAACCGCCGCAACAACGCAGTGATGGAATCGGATGAGGTGGAGCAGTTTGGCCAAGAGGTGCAAGAGACTCTGAACGTCGCCTACGGGGAACTGGGTGTGCCCGAGGATGCCGTGAAGATGGATGCGTTCGTATTTCGCTACAAGGAAAAGAACGGTAAGATCAGCGTCCGCAGCATGGGATTTTTTGATTTTATCAACGTAGAGGTGCGTGCGTACGTCAAGGACGGTGCGCTTTGCTTGGCGGATACCGAGAGCGTTTACGCAATGCCCCTGGAGAACCTGTGCGGCATCCGGACTGTCAAGAAAACCGCTTTGTTCCACGGCTGGAACAAGGAGCTTTTGCCTAACGATAAGTCGTTCAAGCCCTATCACGTGGGCGTCAATCAATACGAAACCATCTTTTGCAAGCCCTATTATATTTTAGAGGCCGAGATCCGCGGCGAGATCTGGGGCGTATATTTCCCGGGCTATGAATTGCCCGTTGTGGAAAGCCTGACCGGATTGCAAGCACAGCGGAAAGGGGAATGAATATGAAAATCCTATCCATTGGAAACAGCTTTTCCGAGGACGCGCAGGCGTATCTGCATGCGCTGGCAGAGCAGCGCGGCATTGATCTGACCACGGTCAATCTGGCAATTGGCGGCTGCAGCCTGCAAACGCATTACGACAACGTGACGCATAACAACGCAAACTACCTGTACGGCGTCAACGGCGGCGCGTGGGCAGAGCGGTTGGTGACCGTCAAGGAGATTTTGGAGACCGAGCGCTTTGATGCCGTCACGCTGCAGCAGGTCAGCGGTCTTTCGGGGCAGTATGAGACTTATCAGCCCTACTTAAACGAGCTTGTACCGTACGTGCGTGCGCTGCAGCCGGGCGCGGATCTGTATTTCCATCGCACCTGGGCGTATGAGATCGACTCCGGGCATGGCGATTTTACGCGCTACGATCGCGATCAGGATAAGATGTACGCCGCGATTTGCAAGGCGTCCGAGTCGGCTTGCTTGGTAAGCGGTGCCACCCTGATCCCCGCAGGCGACGTGGTCCAAACCATGCGCAGAACCATTCCCGCGTTTGATTACGCAAACGGAGGCGAGTCCTTGTGCCGTGACGGGTTCCATATGTCCGTGACCTACGGCAGATTTGCGGTTGCGCTTTGCTGGCTTGCCACCCTGAGCGGCAAGCGCGTTGCACCCATGCCGTTTATGGATCTGGACGAGGATCTGATCGCCGAGATCTGCCGCGTGGTCAACGAGGTTGTGTTTGAATCTTAAATCACAACGATAAAAAGGACCGGCGTATCGGGCTGCGGAATAAGCGGGAAATGAGCAAAATGCCGAAAAATTCCCTCGTGTCATCCTGAGCGGAGAAAACATCCCGCGTGGATGTTTTCGGAGTCGAACTTTCAAAAATCTGCAACAATTTGCTGATTTTTGAAAGGCAAAACGCCCGAGGCGTTTTGAGGATCTACGAGGGGTAGGCTCGTGCCCGTAGATCCCGCGCTGACGCGCGCCCTCCCTATGGTCGGGTTCGACTTCGCAAACAATACTCAATTGTTTGCTCCGCTCAGGATGACACGGGCGTGACACCCATCTGCGTATTGTAATATAAAAAAGCAAAGAACTGTATCAAAATGATACAGTTCTTTTGACTTTTTCCGCTAATTTATCATCCAAATCCGTCGGCCTTTTTTGTTCTATCAATAGTCCATCGTCACGATCTGTGCGCAGGTGAATTTGTCAATGGTGAACTTGCAAATGCCGTTTTCATACGTAAAGGGAATTGCCTCGTTCTGCGGAACGGCGGTGACACTCTTGATGGGCTTTGCGGTCTTGATCTCAAACGTGGTGTTGTAGATGGGCACCAGATCCTCAATGACTTCAATGCCGCCTCCACGCTTGACGGGCGTTGCGTACAGCGCGTGCAGCACGTAACGGTTCCGATCTTCCTGTTCGTTAAGCGTTACCACGCCTGCACTGGGCAGGTTGGTGCAAAGCGTCTTATCTGCGCCAAGCAGGGTATCTATGGTGCGCAGCACGATCTCCTTGAGAATGATGCTGCCCTTGTCTGCATATTCCGAGAAGATATCCCATGCAATGTAGCCGCCCTGCTTGCCGATGACCACGCCGGGGGTACGATCCTCGGTGACAAACGGGGTGTGTTGGTGCGAGCAGAAATAGCCGCGCTCGCGGTTAAAGAAGGGAACTCTGCTCATGCCAAGCACCTGTGCGTCTGCGTCGGTCTGTTCAATTTGGTAGTGCTGGCTGTACATAACGTAGCTGGTGACGGGCAAGCCCAGCGCCTCGAACGCAGGGCGCAGGTAGGTGGGCTTGTAAGCGCCCTTGCCTTGCCACTTGATGCCAAGGTCAAAGAGCATGTCGGTGCCATCCGTGCCCGAAACACCCGAGCAAAGCAGCTTGCCGCCGCCTGCAACGAACGCGCGCAGCTTGTCCAGCAGCGCGCCCTCGGTCAGCGCAACCGCATCGGGCAGGATGAGCAGCTTGTACTTGGAGAAATCACACGCGGTGTCCAGCACGTCATAGAGGTATTTGCCCTCCAGCAGCATTCTGCCCGAGCCGGTGTCGGCAGGGTGATTGCGTGCCGTACCAATGACGGATTCGATGGAAAGCACGCCGATGTCGGCAACCGTCTGCACGTCGTAGCAGTAAGGCTCCGCCTTTTCCGCCTCGGCGTACGCAATGCCGATCAGCTCATAGGTCGCCTCGTCCAAAAAGCCTTCGGGGTGCATCTGGTCGCCAATCGAGCAGCAAGCGCCGTTGGCAAGCGAGAGCGCGATCTCATAGCGCAGCGCGTTGGGGTGCTTAAAGCCGCCAAATTCGCCCCAGGTGGTGTGGAACTTACCGGTCATGCCCAGGTATTCGTCACCCAGCATTGCCGCGTACTTGGCGCTCTTGGGAAAGTGGTCGTAGCCCCAGCCGCCCGTGGGCAGGCTTTCAATTTCCTGGTGGGTATTGGAGGCGGCAAAATCGCGTCTGCCACAGGGAATATGACCTTGGTTGTGGAAGATGCGCACGTCGGGCTTGATGGCACGAGCCGCCGCGTTGATGCGCTCATAGTAGTTGCGGTAGGTGACCTCTGCCAAGCGCACGTAGGCGTAAAAATCCTCGGGATCCCAGCCCTGCTCAATGACCTTGGCACGGCAGTAGGGACAGAAGCAAGCGCGCTCGCCTACAATGTCAAGGAAAATACCTACGGGATTATAGCGGCGCACGACCTCCTCGACCTGCGCGATCAGCGTGTCCATGTAGGGCGAGTTGAAGCACAGAATGTGGTAAGCCGGACCGTGCTCGGGCACGTAATGCATGCCGTTTTCCTCTTTGACGGTGGGATATTTGTGCTCGGGCGCGTGCAGCAGGCAATGGTCGGGGTGCTCGTAGAAATATTTTTCGTCAAAGCCTGCGGAGATGTAAATGGGAGCCTGCACACCGATCTCGGCGCAAGCATCAAGCATTTCACCCAGAAGGTCAAAGTCCAGCTGCGGGTGGATCTTGTTGGTCTCGGAAGGGAAGTACGCCCAGCCGTGGTGGCATTTTGCAAATACTGTGATCGAATTGACATGACCCTTTTTCTGGCAAGCCTGAAACTGTGCGCGGTCAAATTTAGAGCCGATACCCGGTACGTGCTCCGAGGTATGGAAATCCAAGTGAACCTGTCTTTGCGGTAAGGTGTGCATAAAAATTCCCCTTTCGGTGTTATTGATTTTATTGTAGCACAGATTTGGCGAAAAAGCAAGAGAATTTTTGTTGATGGAGGAAAGGAAACACAGGATAGCCTAAGGTAAATTAAGTAAAACTCATAGTGGACACCCAAGCGATGCGGGTACGCGACAAAAAGGCGTCCCCCGGGGGGACGCCTTTTTCGCGCACGGCTGTTCCGTTCTCTTGTCTGTTGTGGTCGATTTTTAACTTAATGACATTGTGACTTGCTGCCGCTGCCTATTATTCCAAAACAAAAAGGGCTCACGCTTGCGTCAGGCCGAATGTTTACTTAGTCGGTGGTGTAGTTATCGAAGTAACCCTGAATGAATACGATAGGCGTACCCTTATCGCCCGAGCCGGAGGTCAGGTCGCAAAGCGAGCCGATCAGGTCGGTCAATCTTCTGGGGGTGGTGCCTTCGGATGCCATCTGACCTACCAGGTTGCCATCCTTCTCGGTAATCTTCTGCTTGATCGCTTCCTTGAGCGCGTCGCCCGAAAGAGAAGCAAACTCGTTGTCAGCCAGGTACTTGAGCTTAAGCTCGTTGGGCGTGCCTTCCAGACCGCTGGTGTATGCAGGAGCAACGACCGGGTCAGCCAGCTCCCAGATCTTACCTACGGGATCCTTGAAAGCGCCGTCACCGTATACCATAACCTCCATCATCTTGCCGGTAGCATCGTACAGCTTCTTCTGAATGGAGTCTACAACCTCCTGGCAGTCTCTGGGGAACAGCTTGACCTGATCCTCGGTTGCCTTGTTGGAGCCCAGCAGACCGTACTGTGCGTTAAAGCCGCTGCCGTCAATGCTCTCGGTCAGAATATCGTCCAGACCCAGCGCGATCTGGGCGCCTGCAGCCTTGAGGATGCGCTTGGTGCGTGCTCTGGTGTGAATGTCGCAGCAGAGTACGTTCTTGGTGTAGCTCAGAATTGCCTTGGGGTTGTTGGCAAAAATGATCTCGCAGTCAGCACCTGCCTCGCGGATCAGCTGCTCATAGTATTCCACGTAGTCCACGCCGGTAAAGGTGTGCTTTTCATAGCCGAACAGCTCGCGGTATTGGGGAAGAGTCAGCACGTCACGGTAGGGGTCAACGCCCTTTTCGTCCATCATTTCCACGCTGATCAGGTGGTTACCAACCTCGTCGGAGGGGTAGGAAAGCATCAGAACGATCTTCTTTGCGCCCATAGCGATACCACGCAGGCAAATTGCAAAGCGGTTGCGGCTGAGAATGGGGAAGATAACGCCAACCGTCTCGCCGCCCAGCTTGGTGCGAACGTCGGTTGCAATGTCGTTTACGGATGCATAGTTGCCCTGTGCTCTTGCAACCACAGCCTCGGTCATTGCCACAATGTCTCTATCGTGAAATTCGAAGCCTGCGTCAGCAGAAGCATCGAGAATACAAGAGGTAACGATTTCGGTGATGTCATCACCCTGGCGGATGATGGGGGCGCGAACGCCGCGGGAAATAGTGCCGATCATGCGACTCATATATTTTTCTCCTTCAAAAGCACCGCGTGTGTCGAAAAAACCGATCACTTTGGCAGAGTGCAATTTTAATACAGTATATTATAACATCATTTGCGTTCCAATGCAATATTTTCTTGCAAAAAAAATTCAATTTTTTTAAAAAAACAGCCCGAAGCGTGCGCTTCGGGCGTGCTTTATTTTCTGGTCTTGTACTGGGAGAGCTGCGCTCTTTCCTCTTTTTTAAGCTTTTCGGCAATTGCCATGTTCTCAATCATGAGCTTGACAATACGTTCCAGCGTGGAATTTTCGGAGTAATCCGCAGCGCAGACGTAGTTGATGCGGTCGTCATCTACCAAGGGCTTAATGGTATAGCCCTTGCCCTCGGGGTAAACGGCAATCGATTTGCCGCCACGCTCCTTGACCATCTTCATGCAGGGAATGTCGGTCATTCCGTCGCCCAGATAGATCATGTTCTGGTAGGCAATGCGGCGCAGGCTCTCGTCCTGCTCGCGGTTGACGCCCTCGTCGTCGGTCAGGTCGAGAACGCCTTTGGAAATACGGTAGATATACTGTGTTTTGAGCGTGTAGTTGATGGCGTGTGCAGGCCATACCGCCTCGCCGTTCTCGTCATACACGTAGCGGCAGGCAAATACCTTTTTAAAGTATTTTGCAATGGGAGTACCCTGAATGATCTCATAGGTGCCCGAGGAAATGATATAGTGCTCAATGTTCACGCCCAGCGACTTACCGAATGCATTGATGCGGTCAAACCAGGTTGCCACACCGTTGAACAGCTCCACGTTCTCGCCGCACGAGCGCAGATAGTCCTCGGTCAAGGGAATGCCCTTTTCCTTGCACTTTTGAATCATGACCAGCATGTAGGAAAGGATTTTTTCCATTTCGTACAGCTTGGTAATGCGGCCTGCCTCTCCCCAGAATTCTGCGGGGGTCATATCCAGGTTTTTTATGAATGCATATTCCTGCATGTCGGTGGTACAAAGCGTTTTATCAAAATCGTAAAGAATACCAATTGTCGTTTTGCTCATGGTTACCTCCTTTTTGGTAATGTGAGGATATATATATAAAGTGTGTATTTGCGTGGAGATATATTCTACCACACTCCGCACGATAAATCAATAGCAAAACAGATTTTTCTACAAATGTTACAAAAAGGCTTTAGCGCGATAGGAAATGACGAGGTGCGGGGGAGTGGAAAAGGGACGACCGATGTGGTCGCCCCTACGTTTAATATAGCTTGTATTTCAGTCTCAAATTATCCGCGATCATGGCAATAAACTCCGAATTCGTGGGCTTTCCGCGGTTATTTTGGATCGTATATCCAAAATAACTGTTGAGCGTATCCACGTCGCCGCGATCCCACGCGACCTCGATGGCGTGGCGGATGGCGCGCTCGACGCGGCTGGTAGTGGTCTGGTATTTCTTTGCCACGCTGGGGTAGAGCACCTTGGTGACCGAGTTGATGATATCCGAGTCGTTGACGGTCAGGAGAATCGCGGTGCGCAGGTACTGGTACCCCTTGATGTGCGCGGGCACGCCGATTTGATGAATAATTTTGGTGACTTGCGTTTC
>JAZRQR010000010.1:0-15046 GCA_045650025.1 Eubacteriales bacterium | reverse complement strand
AGACCGTACTTCTTTCTTTCCTTCATACGAGGGTCTCTGGTCAAGAATCCTGCTGCCTTGAGAGCGGGTCTGTAGTTAGCGTCAACGCTCAGCAGAGCGCGAGCTACACCGTGACGGATTGCGCCAGCCTGGCCGGAAATACCGCCGCCGTTTACGATAGCAACGATATCGAACTTGCCGAGGGTCTCGGTGGTTGCGAAGGGCTGGTTTACGATCAGCTTCAGGGTCTCAAGACCGAAGTAGTCGTCGATCTCACGGCCGTTGATTACGATAGAGCCGGTACCGGGGTAAAGTCTAACGCGTGCGATGGACTTCTTTCTTCTGCCGGTTCCGTAGAAATAGGGCTTTGCACTGGTATACATTGGTTAACTCCTTCCTTTCTCTCGATTAAAACTCGTAAGCTTCGGGCTGCTGAGCCTGGTGCTTATGAGCCTCGCCTGCATATACCTTCAGTCTGGTGAAAGCGGTGCGGCCGAGGGTGTTGTGGGGGAGCATACCCTTAACTGCCAGCTCCATTGCCATCTCGGGGCGCTTAGCCATCAGTTCCTTGTACTGGATGGACTTCATGCCGCCAACGTAGCCGGAGTGGTGGTAGTGGTACTTCTGCTCGAGCTTCTTGCCGGTCAGAACTGCCTTATCTGCGTTAATGATAACAACGAAGTTACCGCAGTCTACATGGGGGGTGAAAGTGGGGTCATTCTTGCCGCGGAGCAGGTCTGCAGCTGCAACAGCGGTTCTGCCAAGGGGCTTGCCTGCTGCATCCAGAACGTACCACTTACGAACTACAGATTCTTTCTTCTGCATAAAAGTGGACATAGTAAAATTCCTTTCAAAACATAGTGATAGTTTTCATTACCGGCATATTATATCACGCACTTTTGCACTTGTCAAGGGGTTTTTGAAAAAAAGTTTTGAAATTTTAATTTAGCTTATACAATGCTCTCGTTTTCTCGCGTTTTCTGCGTTTTTTGGGCTCAACCCTTTCGCGCGCCACCTTTTTTGCGGACAGCTTTCGACAAATTGCGCGGCATGTTGTTTTCCCTTATGGCATATAGTAAAAACAACTACCGAAAAGGAAAGGAAACACAATGATACAATCTCATTTTTTACCCGAGGGCTGCCGCATCGGTTCTGCGCAAAATTGCGAGCTTTTGGCGTCCGCCCAGGGACTTGAAGCAGCCGCCCTGAGCGGTACGATCCTGGAAGCCAATGCCCTGCTCTGCGACAGAGAGATGAATTTGCACGTGGATCTTGGCTGTATGCAAGGCATTATTCCCCGCTCCGAGGCGCTCTGGTCGCGCGACGGTGAGCCGCCACGGGATATTGCCATTATCTCGCGCGTGGGAAAGCCGGTCTGCTTTACGGTCGAGAGCGTGACGCGCACGGGTACGGGCAAGCCGCTTGCGTGGCTCTCGCGCAAAAATGCGCAGCGCAGGTGCGCGGTGGAGTTTTTGGCGCGGCTGATCCCGGGCGATATTTTGCCTGTGCGGGTGACGCATCTGGAGCGGTTTGGCGCGTTCTGTGACGTGGGCTGCGGCATTTGTGCCCTTTTGCCGCTGGACTGCATCTCGGTCTCGAGGATCGCGCACCCGTCCGATCGCCTGCAGCCCGGCATGCTGCTGGATTGCGCGGTGCGCGCACTTGACGGCGAGAGCGGCAGGCTCACGCTTTCACTGCGCGAGCTGCTGGGCACGTGGGAACAGAATGCGGCGCTGTTTTTGCCGGGTCAGACGGCGGCGGGCATTATACGCAGCGTGGAGCGCTACGGCGTATTTGTGGAGCTGACCCCCAATCTGGCGGGTCTTGCCGAGCTGCGGCAGGATGCGGACGGCAGCGACAGGGCGCGTCTGGAGGCTTGTGTGGGGCGTTACACCGGCGTTTACATCAAGAGCATTCAACCCGAGCGCATGAAAATCAAGCTGGTTTTGATCGATGCCTATCGCGGCGAGCCTGCGCACGCGGGGCTGCGGTACTTTGTGGACACCGAGCAGACGCGGCACATCGATGCCTGGCGGTACTCGCCTGCGGGCGCTCATAAGGTGATTGAAACGATCTTCGAATCAGCCTGAAGGCTTTTGATCAACCTTTTTTCAAAATAAACAAAAAGGAAGCGGCTTACGCAAAGCAGCTTCCTTATTTATTTCGCGCCCGCGGGCGGATCTCATTACTCCGCTACGTCGTAGGCGACGATGGCGGAAAACAGCTCGGACGAGCGCGCATAGATGGCGTCCTTACTGCTCTGCCCGATCGCAAACTGGCGCAGAAGGCACACGACCGTGTCCGCAGGCAGCACCTGTACTGCCTCGTTGTACTTGTAAAAATCCGTGTCACCCAGGCGTACGTAATTGCCCTCCTCTACGTAGCCCTTGAGCAGGGTGTCAAATACGTAAGGGCTTGCAAAGCACAGCGAATACTCGCCCGTCTTGGATACGGCGCTCTGCATTAAGGAATACTGCTCCGCATTCCAGTTGGCAGCTACCTTCTCCTCTTTCACGGTGGTCATCTCACCATTGATCTCGGTCTCAACCTCGGTATACAGCTCCTCCGCCGAGAAGATCTGGTACTCTACCAAGCCAACCGACTTGTCGCCGTTACCGTCATAGTCCTCGGGCAGCACGCCCTGCAGCGCGCCGATAAACGCCGCTCTTTGCTCCGCATTCATTTTTTCGGTACCGCCGTACACAACGGTAACGTCATATTGATCCTTGCCGATCATCTGCACCGTACAAACGATCAGTACAATGGCAAAAAACGCCACAACGATCACCGTCCACTTGTTGTGATACCAAAAATTCTCCAGCTTGTTGTACGCACGGTTTTCGGTGACGATCTCCGTGCTGTTGAGCTTTTCGTTATTATTCATTTTATCCCCCTGTGCAAAACGGATCTGTCACTATGACAGATCCGTCTTGACCTTTTTTATTACTTGGTTCTCTCCACGTGCAGAACCTTGAAGTGCAGCGTGCCGTTGGGGGTCTGTACCTCAACGTTATCACCTGCGTGCTTGCCCATCAGTGCGCAACCGATGGGAGACTGGTCGGAAATGCGGTGCTTGAGCGCGTCTGCCTCGTTCGAGCCAACGATCTCATAGGACAGCTCCTCATCCCACTCAACGTCGTAAACGCGAACGGTAGAGCCCAGGCTGACAATGCCTGCGTCCATGTTTGCCTCGTCAATGATCTCAGCATTCTCCAGCAAGCTCTCCAGCTCCTTGATGCGTGCCTCAACCTTTGCCTGCTCATTTCTTGCCTCATCGTACTCAGAGTTCTCGGAAAGGTCACCAAAGCCGCGTGCTACGGCAATTGCTTCCTTGATCTCTTCTCTGCGGGTCACTCTGAGGTACTTCAGCTCCTTCTCAAGCTCGTTATAGCCTTCTTGAGTATAAAGGGTTTTTTCCTTTGCTGCCATGTTGGTTTCTCCTTATATGCAAATATATTTATTTCATTTCGTTCAATGCCGCCTGCAGCTGGGTATCCAGCTCCTCGGGCAGATCGTAAAGCGTGTACTGCTCCATCACCTCGGCGGGCAGCGTAACCTCTACGTGCGGCGCAATGCCAATGCCGTGATAGCTCTCACCGCATGCCGGGAAATACATCTTGGTTGTCAGCTTGAGTCCACCCTCAATGCCGTACAGGCCGTAGTAAGGACCCGCCGTGGAAAGGTCATAGATCGACTGCATGCAGCCCTTTCCGTAGGTGGTCTCGCCTACGATGGTGCCAAGATCGTAATCACGCATGGTAGCGGTAAACAGCTCTGCTGCGCTTGCGGTGTTGCCGTTGGTCAACACGCAGAAGGTCAGACCCTTGTACTTGCCGATCTCTTCCTTGGTCACGTCACATACACTGTATGCGCCCGAATGCTTGAGCTCCTGGACCACGTCCTTTTTCTCGTTGCCGTTCTTATCCTTGGTGCTGACGACCAGATTGCCCTCCTCAAGGAAGTAGCTCAGCACCGCCCTGATCGACTCCAGATCGCCGCCCGGGTTGTTACGCACGTCAAACACAAACTTGGTGCAGCCCTTTGCAAGCAGATCGTCCACGATCGCCTCAAACTGCTCGGGCGTGGGAAGATCAAACTGCATAATGGTGACAATGCCGACCGCAGGATCGGTTTCGCTGACCTTACCGGTGACCGAAACCGCCTCAAAGGCTGCGCGCGTGATCGAAAATTCGATCTGCCGATAGCTGCCGCCCTCAGGACGCTTAACCAAAAATTCCGCTTGTGTGCCCGCAAGTCCGCGCAGGCAGTTGACAGCCATGGTATAGCCGCCAATTTCATCCACGGAAACGTACGTTCCGTTCTGCTTGACCGCTACGACAAGGTCGCCGGGCTTGAGTCCCGCTTGCTCTGCAGGCGAGTTGGGATATACCATGATCAGCTTGATTGCCGTGTAGCCCTCCCAGACAGAGTTGATCACGCTGACGCCGATGCCCTCCATCTTACCCTGGCTCTCACTGGTCAAAGCCTCAAATTCTTCCTTTGTATAATATTCCGCATAAATGTCGCCGGTTGCAGCCACGTAAGCCTTGAGCACCGACGTCATCAATGCCTCCTGATCCACGCCTTCATACGAGAAATCGCGAATGAGCTGATCGATCAGGGCAAGCGACTTATCATTGGTGACCGCATTGACGTTTTCGCTGTTAGTCACGCCGCCAAGCAAGCCGCCTGTATACTGAGCATTCCAATACGCGCTGCTGATCACCGCCGTGAGCAGCATGGTGATGACAAGCGTCAGTGAGACGGCAGCCATCAGCGAAGCGATAAACGCGCTGGTCGGAATAGTCTTTTTCTTTTCCACGCGTCCCCGGTACGCAAAATAGCGCACGCCGGGCATGGGAAGCAGCTGCATACCGTACTGTGCCAGAGCCGCGTTTGCGCTTTGCTCCAGCTCATCGGTTACGGTATTACGCGGCACGCAAACGGTTACCGACGAACGCGCAGGATCCGCTTCGATCTGCCCGTTGCCGCCGTAAGCACGCAGAGTCTTTGCCAAGATCGAGCAAAGCTGTGCCTGCTGCTCCTCTCTTTCAAAGCCCTGCACCGTGTATACTAATTTCTTCATAGTTTTGTCTCTCTCCGTTATTGCTTTGTTCTCAAAATATCAACAATCAGTGCCATACACTCAATTAAGCGAAACGCCGCGAGTGCGGCGTTTCGCTTAACCTAATAAAGTCTATGTACGTTGGATCAATATTTTGCAGGCTTAGAGTTGAGGTACTTTCTTACCATGAGCGCAACCTTGAAGGTGATTGCATGCTCAAACTCACGCAGATCAAGACCGGTCAGCTTGCGGATCTTCTCCAGTCTGTAAACCAAAGTGTTTCTATGTACGAACAGCTTTCTGGAGGTCTCGGAAACGTTGAGGTTGTTCTCAAAGAAGCACTGAATAGTCATCAGGGTCTCGCGGTCAAGCGACTCCAGGCTGCCCTTCTTGAATACTTCCTGCAAGAACATCTCGCAAAGGGTGGTGGGCAGCTGATAGATCAATCTGCCAATACCCAGGTTTTCGTAGCTGATGATATTCTTCTCGGTCTCAAATACCTTACCAACCTCAAGTGCAACCTGAGCTTCCTTGTAAGCTCTTGCCAGATCCTTGATGTTCTCAACCGTAGTAGAGATACCGATCGCAACCTTGGTGTAGAACTCTGCGGACAGGGTGTCTGCAATGTTGGTAGCGATCTTTTCCACGTCCTTGGTCTCCATACCGGGCTTAACGTCCTTTACAAGCACAATGTCGTGCTCGCCAACGGAGATCACGTAGTCCTTGGACTTATCCGGGAACATGTTCTGCAGCATTTCAAAGGGCATCATATCGGTCTTGCCGAAGAACTTGATCAGGAAGACGATTCTGCTTTCCTCGGTGTTGAAGTGCAGCTCCTTGGACTTGATGTAAATATCGCTGGGCAGAATGTTATCCAGAATGATATTCTTGATAAACGAGCCCTTGTCATACTTCTCATCATACAGATTCTTGATGTTGCCAAGAGAGATGGACAGCAGCTTGGACATCTTTTCTGCCATCTTATCCTCGCCCTCAACGAATACGATATACTCAGCCTTGACGCCGCCGCTGACGGGACGGTAGGTATACCCGGAGGAGGTCACCACGTCGGAGGTATAAGCAAGCTCATCGCGAACGCCCTGCTTGATCTCGCCGATCTTGACAAGCTCGGAGCATGCAATGATGACACCGTTTTCATCAATAACGCCGATCACGCGATCGATCGCATCCTTCATTTGGTGAATGACACTTTGAAACAGTCTGTTGGACATAACTTTTAACTCCTCTTATTTTTAGTTTTCGGGGTTGTATATACTAACCTATATTATACAACCTTTTTTGTGATTTTTCAATAGTGTTTTGCATATTTTTATAAAAATGTGCGATTTTTTCAGGTGAAATTTGCTCACACTGCCAATTCGTCACATTTCAAATCGGTACACAAGGCAGCCCAGCACAAAGGGGGCTACTGTCTCTGTACGCAAAATGCGATTGCCCAGACCCGTCATCAGCATGCCGGCGTCCTTGGCTTGTGCGGCTTCCTCGGGAGAAAAGCCTCCCTCGCTGCCAACCACAACGGCAATTTTGTGCCAACCGTTTTCCGCAAGACGCTGCACGACCATCTCGCTTTGCAAAATGCTTGCCAGCGATTCGGTGCCCTGTCCCTCATAGCAGAACAGACACACGTCGCATTCCCCTGCCTGCCTGAGCATTTCCTTATAGGAAATCGTGGGCTTTACCAAGGGCAATCTGGCACGACCGCTTTGCTTTGCGGCCTCCTCGGCAATACGGCAACGGCGCTTGGTCTTATCCGCCTCCCCGTCCGCCTTGGCTTTTGCAATGCAGCGGCTGCTCTGGAACGGCACGATCTCATACACGCCGCACTCCACCGCCTTTTGGATAATAGAATCAAATTTTTCACCTTTGGGCAATGCCTGGAACAGGTACACACCGTAGGGCGGCTCGGCATCTGAAGGTTTACTGCTCAGAATTTTAGCAACCACGCGCTTATCCTGCTCAAAGGAAAGCAGCTCACATTCAAATTCCACGCTGTGCGGATCGCAAACCGTAACGGTTTCCCCTACCGCCATGCGCAAGGATCTTGCAATGTGATGCGCGTCCTCGCCCACCAGGATCACGTTGCCATTTTCAAACTGATCCTCGGACACAAAAAAACGGGGCATATACACCTCCGACAAAAAAATGCACAAAATGACTTGTCAAAAACAGGTCATTTTTCTTACTGTGACCCTATTGTACCACACATTCACCAAATTGTCAACCCCCATTTTGACATTTTTCACAAGTGTTTTGACATTTTGCACGGATAAGTGCCCTGTTTCCCTGCCCAATATTTCCGTCAAAGTACCGAAACGCACAAAAAAAGCGGCGTGGTCACACCACGCCGTTTTTTGTTACGCTTTGATATAGTGGATTGCCGTGACCACGCCGTCGCGGATGCCGAACATCAGCTTGGCGTTTCCGTCAGTATACACAAGGCTGCCGTCTGCCGTTTCGGTATAGGAGTCACCGTAAGCCGCGACGATCGCGCTCTTGGCGGAGCCGATCTTGATACCGTGGGGGGTTGCGACGCTATCATCGGTCAGCACGATCTTGACAATGCGATCCACGCCGCCGGTCATGACCGTATCATAGCGGAAGCCGGGGTACACAAAGGTCTTATCGGGTCCCTCACCGCCGCAGCTGTCCTCTTCAATATAATCAATGGGAGTACCCAACGCAGCTGCAACCGCGTTGCCGTCATCTCCGATGTGAATGCCGTATCCGTTATACGCAAAGGAATATTCGCCGCCCTTGCCTTGATCGCAAGCGGCAAAGCACATAGACAGCATCAAAACAGCTGCCAAAATCAAGCCAAATCGTTTCATTGGGCACTCTCTCCTTGTTGTTTTTCTTGTTGGTAGTTTTCTATTCTCTGCTCCCAGAGTGCGTCCAGCTCCGCGTCGCCGCGTCTGTCCGCCACACCGTGATTGTCACAAAGCAGCTTACCGACCGCAGCTGTCCACTTCTCCGCACCGTACACGTTCAGGTGCAAGCCGGCGTCATAGGTATCACGCGACCAATCCAAGCCCAGCTCGGCATCCTTGCCGACAAAGTTATAATAGGAAAGGTTTTTCTCGGCGGCATAGTCCACCACCTGCGCATCCCATTCCTCATACCAGTAATACTTGACCGAATTGGTGGGCGCCTTGACCAGCACCAGCTCCGCGCCGTACTGCTCGCACAGCACGCGCATTTTCTCCAAGTAATCCATCGCGGTTGCGGGTAACGTGGAATCAATGAGCATATCCGGCTTACGCGTATCGGCGGGATCAACCGGCACGACGTCGGTCTGCATCAGGTAGCCCTGATGCGTAATGTCCTCGTGCTTATCAAACGCATGCGCAAAATCCGCACCGCTCAGCTCACTCCAGCGACCGTGATAGCGTAAAATGGGCATAAAATACGAAAGCAACGTTTCATCCTCGGTCATGGATGCGCGGATCGCGCCCAGCTTGGAGCTCGACCATCGCATGTCCTCCAAGGTCATGCGGCTGATCTCTTCCTTGGGCGTTTTTCCATACTTGAGGGCTAAAACGTTGAACACCACGACCTTGACGTCGGGTTCTTTTTTCAGCGTCTCCTCCAGCACGTAATAGGATTGCCATACCGTCTGCTGTGACGAGCCGCGCACGTACGAGGTAATGCCGTACTGCTCGTACAGCACCGCGGGCACAATGCCCTCGTAGATCTCGCAGTCACCCACAAAGATCACGTCGTGCGCGTCCGTCGTGTCGTAATAGCCGCAAAGCAGGTGTCCCTCGCGGTTATCGTAGCGCGCGGGAGTCAGCACCGCCTGCGCCAGAAGCAGCGCGACAAGCAGCAAAATCAAGCTTACAAGGGCAGGTAAAAATCTCTTTTTCATGTCTGCCCTCCTTTAATTGAACGTGCCGCCGTAGATAAAGGCGGACGCATCGTAGCCAAGCCCGTACGAGCCGAACACAAATACCGCAAATACCACAGCTGCCAAGGCAAGGCTACCAAGCCAAGGGCGCTCCCACAGCGTTTCACGCAAGGGTCTGTCCTTACCAAGCTGGCTGACGCCCCACATGGCAAGAATGCCCACGCCGATGACGGCAAACGAGGATGCGCTGACGCCAAGCGAGGTCAAACCTCCGTCAAACAGTACGCCCCAGTTGGGGGTTGTGAACACGGAAAAGAACTTTTGGAATGTCAGCGGTACGTTCATGTAGCAATCCAGCACGCGGATGAGTGCCATCAGGCAGAAGGTGCGCACGATCATGAAGGTCTGATACGGTGCACTTGCGTGCAGGCGCGGGAATTTGGTGCGGAATTTGGTGTAAAGCGGCTCCAGCTCCTGCGAGACCAGCAGCACCAGGCAATTGAGCATTGCCCAAACCACGAAATTCCATGCAATGCCGTGCCAAAGACCGGTGACAAGCCAAGTCACGATGGTGGTAATGTACACGGGCAGGCGCTTACCGATTGCGGTTCCCAGGCGTGCGCGGCTCCATTTGGAGAGCTTTTGCATGCTCTTGGTGACCGACAGGGGGTAGAAAATGTAGGTGGTAAACCACGAGCCCATGGTGATATGCCAACGCCGCCAGTATTCGGCGGTCGATTTGGACGAGAAGGGGCGGTTAAAGTTCTCGGGCAGCTTGATGCCCAGCATTTCGGCACAGCCCAGCACGATGTCGATACCGCCCGTGAAGTCACCGTAAATGCGCACCGAATAGAACAGGCAAAGCAATAGGAAGAACACGCCGCCGCGCTGCTGTGCCACGATAGCACCCACGGCAGGAGCAATGGCATCCGCCACCACCAGCTTTTTGAAAAAGCCCCAGGCGATGCGCATGCCGCCGCAATACAGGTTCTTACCATCAAAGGCGTGGGGCGCAAAATACTGCTCGCCCACGTCGCTGTACTTGCTGATAGGACCCATGACCAGCTGCGGGAAAAAGCCCACAAACAGCGCGTGCTTGGCAAAATTGCGCTGCACGGGCGCTTTTTCGCGGTACACGTCCAGCATGTAACCAATGGCGATGAAGGTATAGTAGGAAATACCCATGATCTCCAGGGCATACGCGCCCAGCGAGATGCCGCCGGCGTCCACCTTAATGCCAAAGCGTGCCGAGATAAACTTGGCGTACACCAAGGCGATCACCAGCACCGCAATGCCGACGCAGACAATGGTCAGATTTCCCTTTTTACTCTTGTTTTTATATGCCTTTCGTTGCTCCTTGGGCAGCTCGCGATTGGCATCCAGCCACGCGGTGCAGGCACGCTGGCGCTTGCCCATCAGGGCAACCGTGATGTAGGACACCACAATGACCGCCGCTAAAAACAGGCAGCACGTCACGCCTGCAAAGGCGTAAAACGCAAGGCTGCCGCAAAGCAGCACCACCCATTGCGCGCGCTTTGGCACCAAGTAGTACAGCGCGGTCAGCAGCGCAAGAAAGCAAAGAAATTCAAACGAAGCAAAATTCATGCCTTACACCGTGTCAAGGCGTTCGATCAGATCCCACAGCGCTTCTGCGGAATTGAAATTCTCGGGCAGGATCTCCTCTGCGGGAATGGACACGTCAAAGGCGTCGTTGATGTCGGTGATCAGCGTTACAATGTCAAGCGAATCCAGAATACCGTCGTCTACCAAGCCGTCGTAGGTCTCAAAATCAACGTCGGGATGCAGGTTCTGCAAAATTTCAATGAGTTGTTCCATGATATATCTCCTTATTCGGGTTAATTTTCGGTTGCCTTTTCGAGCAGCAGGCGGCGATCCAGCTTGCCGTTGACGGTCAGCGGCATGGTATCCAGCTTGTGCACGGCTGCAGGCAGCATATAGCGCGGCAGCAAGAGACGCAGCTCCTTGGTCAAGGGGGTGGGCTCTATGTCGCCCACGTAGTACATCACGATCTTCTTTTGGTCGGCGGGATAGACGCAGCAAACGCGTCCGACGCCCTGCACCGTGGCAGCGGCAGCCTCAATCTCGCCCAGCTCAATGCGGTGACCCATGTGCTTGATCTGTGAATCCTTACGCGACACGAACACCAGCTCCATGCGGTCGTTGTACTTACCAAGATCGCCCGTGCGGTACACGGTTTCGGGATATGCCGACTGCAAGGGGTTCTGCACGAATGCCTCTGCCGTCTTTTCGGGGTTATTGTAATAGCCCAGCGTGACGCAGGTGCCCGAGATATAGATCTCGCCAACCTCGCCAACCTCGGCTCTCTTTCCCTTTTCGTTGATCAGCAAAATGCGCGTGTTGTCAAAGGGTCTGCCGATCGGGATAGGCTCATCCGCCTCCAGCTCGCGGTCCGCCGCCCAATAGCAGGACATGCCGGTTGCCTCGGTAGGGCCGTACAGATTGAAAAATCTTGCTTCGGGCAACGCCGCGCGCCAAAGCTCATACTGTACCTTGGGAAACACCTCGCTGCCAAAGCAGACTGTGGTCAGGTACTTGGGCGGATTGCTCTCCAGCACGCCCAGAGACGAGATCATGGTCAGTGCGCTGACTACCCAGCATACGGTATTGATCTTGTGCTCGTTGAGGTAATCGCACAGCTTGGTCGGGAACATAAACAGCTGCTTGGGAATGAGATACGCGGTGGCGCCGTACTTGATGGTGGGCATGATCTCCTTTAAGGGGGCGTCAAAATACAGAGGCGTCTGGTTGCCAAACACCGTATTTTCATCAAATCCGACCGCGCGGCACAGCGTTTCGGTATAATCAATGACCGAACGGTGGCAAGCCGCCACGCCCTTGGGCACACCTGTCGAGCCGGACGTGAACACCACGTAGGCAGGATCGGTATCAATGTGCGACCGGCGCGCCAGCTCCAGCAGCGCGTCCTTGACGGGATAACGGTAAATATCGTCGTAAAGCGCGACGGGCAGATCAAAGGTATATGCCAGCGCCATGTTCTTTTTGTCGCAGATGATCATAGAGGGCTTGACCGTATCCATGATCATTGCAAGGCGCTTGGACGGCATTGCCGCATCGGGGGCTACGTAAAAGCCGCCCGCGTACAGTACGCCGAAAAAGGATGCCAGCTGCACGGGATGCTTGTCCATAAGCACCGCCACGCATCCGCGTCCATAGCCGTGATCCAGCAGATACGAGCCAATGCAACGCGCACTTTGCGAAAGATCGGCAAAGGTCATGTGATCCGTGCCGTCCGAAAAGGCGATCTTATCGGGCAGGCGCACCACGGTACGCTCTAAATATTCCAGAATATTGGTTTGCATACAAAGCTCCTCTCAGTTCAGATAGGGGGCAAGCTCGGGAATTTCGGTGATAATGCGCGTGCCGGTTGCGGGGTACTTGCTCTTATCGTAAATACGGAAGTACTCCCCTGCACGCCACGTATCGTAAGCATCCACCTGCGCATCGGTAAGCAGGCAGCCGCTGACGTTAAAGGCAGCCGTCAGGCGCGTGGAATCGTAGTGATACCAAACGGGATTTTCGTGAGTGCCGATATTGACAAGGCTCCAGAAATGCGTGTTGGAGGTATAGCCGGGCAAGCGCTGAATGTCCATATTTTCAATGCCCAGGCGCTCAAAGAACGCCTTGGATGCTGCAAAGTAGCTGTAGCAATCGCCCGTGCCGGTGGAAAACAGTGCCATGTAGGCGGCGTACTGCCAATCGCCCTTAGTCGAGGTGTTGACGTAAGCGATATTGCCCTGCACGTAGTCGTAAACGGCACGGCATTGCGCGGCTTTATCCATATCGGGCGTGATGATGCGAGCGATGACCTTATCGATCTCGGCATACAGCATCTCATCGGTCACAGTCTTGGTCACCACAAGCACAGTGGCTTGCGCACGGGAAACATTGCCCGCCGCATCGGTTGCGGTGTAATACACGGTATAAGAGCCCTCGCGACCGGTATTGACCTGCGAGGAATCCACCGAGAGCGTGATCTCACCTGCACAATTGTCGGTCAGCGTGACAAAGCTGCGGTACACGATACCCTCACCCAGATTGCACTTGATGTCGTGCGCCTCGATGGTAGGCGGCACCTCGTCCTTGCAGGGGGTCAAGATCACGTCGTATACGGGAGACGTGTTGCCGCTTGCATCGGTGTACTGCACCTTGACGGCATAATCGGCATAGGAGGTAAATTCGGGCAGCTCGCCAATATACGCACCCGTGTAGGTATCCACCTCGGTAGTGGACGCCACGAAATACTTGGGGTCGGGCAGCTCGGTGCCCACCGCCCAGAACACCTGCTTGGTCTGCATGGTGGGGGCAACGGTATCCACCACGGTCAGCTTGATCTTGACGTTCTTGCCGCCGCTGACCACCGAGAAGGTATATTTGCCTGCGTGATTGATGCAATCGGGATCAAAATCCGCACCGAACGAGGCGCTTGCATCGCCCGTCAGATCGTAGGGCGTGACGCTCTGCCCTGCCTCGATGGTGGTATTTTTGGTACAACCGGTAAACAGCAAAAGCGCCGACAAAAGCAGCGCGATCAAAAGAAAAAACGAAATATATCGACAACCGAAACGGTTCATGGAAGCATCCTTTCAGGCGCGCGATAGCCGCACCGCCCCAATATAATGATAGTCTTATATATTATATCATTATCCATATTTTATGTCAACAGGAATTGCGGGATTTTTCAAATTTTCCGGGCGAGGAAACAGTCCCTCCCTACCCAAAAAGAAAACCCTTGCCGGGCAAGGGTTTTCTACCATACTTATTCACTTTTACTTCTTACCTATCACCTTCCGCAGGTACTGTCCGGTATAGGATCGCTCGCATGCGGCAACCTGCTCGGGCGTGCCCTTGGCAACTAAGGTGCCGCCGCCGTCACCGCCCTCGGGGCCGAGGTCTATGATATAGTCCGCGCACTTGATCACGTCCATGTTATGCTCGATGACCAGCACGGTATTACCGCCGTCCACCAGGCGTTGCAAAACACCCAGCAGCTGTGCCACGTCCGCGGTATGCAGACCCGTGGTAGGCTCGTCCAGCACGTAAATGGTCTTGCCCGTATCACGCTTGGCAAGCTCGGTTGCCAGCTTGACGCGCTGCGCCTCACCGCCCGAGAGCGTGGTGGAGGACTGACCGATCTTGATATACCCAAGTCCCACGTCCTGCAGCGTTTTGAGCTTGCGCAGAATACGCGGCATGCCGTCAAAGAAGGCAACGCCCTCCTCGACCGTCATTTCCAGCACGTCGTTGATGTTCTTGCCCTTGTACTTGACGTCCAAGGTATCGCGGTTGTATCGCTTGCCCTTACACACGTCACACGTCACGTACACGTCGGGCAAAAAGTGCATTTCAATGCAGCGCACGCCGTCGCCTTCGCAGGCTTCGCATCTGCCGCCCTTGACGTTAAAGGAAAATCTGCCCGGTCCGTAGCCCTTTGCCTTGGCATCCTTGGTCTGCGCGAACAGATCACGGATGTCGGCAAACAGCCCCGTATAGGTGGCGGGGTTGGAGCGCGGCGTTCTGCCAATGGGGCTTTGGTCAATGCAAATGATCTTATCCAGGTGCTCGTCACCCGTCAGCCGCTCGTGCTTACCGGGGTATGTGATGGCGTTATTGAGTCTGTCGGCGAGCACGGGATGAATGATACCGTTGACCAGCGAGGATTTACCCGAGCCGGACACGCCCGTGACGCACACAAAGCAGCCTAAGGGGATCTCCACGTCCAGCTTTTTGAGGTTGTGCTCCTCTGCTCCGTATACGCACAGGAATTTGCCGTTTCCGGGTCTGCGCTCTGTGGGCACGGGGATCGAGAGTCTGCCCGACAGATAGCCGCCCGTGAGCGAATTTTCGTCTTTTGCAACCTCGGCAGGAGTACCACACGCCACGATGCGACCGCCGTGCACACCTGCGCCGGGGCCTACGTCAATGATATAGTCGGATTCCTGCATGGTCTCCTCGTCGTGCTCTACCACAATGACCGTGTTGCCAAGGTCGCGCAGCGTTTTGAGCGTGGCGATCAGCTTGGAATTATCACGCGAGTGCAGACCGATGCTGGGCTCGTCCAGAATATACAGCACGCC
>JAZRQR010000009.1:0-1245 GCA_045650025.1 Eubacteriales bacterium | reverse complement strand
CTTTTCGGAAAGCGTCATCATGATAAAGGGATTTGCGGCAGATGCGTTTGCAACTGCTGCACCGCCTGCCCAAGCCTGTGCGTTCTCGCCCGAGGTCAGAATGGGAGAGAGCGTGCAGCCGTCCTTGGCAAAGGTGCCGTTGCCGCTTGCGGTAAAGCCCTGTGCGGGAGAGATGCAGGTCGCGCCCGCAAATACCACGGGGCTGTATCCTGCGGCCTGCGCAATGGAAGCACCGCGCGGGTTGGTGGTGTAGTTGCCAAGCAGGGTGTAGCCGTCAACCGAGAGGGATTGCGAGGTGTCCTTGATCGAGTAGCAATGCTCAATGCCCGCAACCTCGGAGTGCTCAAAGTCGATGCCCCAGCTCTCCAGGTAGGTCTCAAAGTTGACAAAGCTGCCGGACACGAAGGTGTCGGAGTTGACAAACACCATATATGCGCCGCCTGCCTGCATGTAAGCGTCCAGCTTGGCGATCTCGTCCTTGACCGAGATACCGTCGTTGATGGCAAAGTCCTTGGTGGGATTGTAGGTCACCAGCAGCTCGCAATCTTCGGGGATCTCAAAGTTCATCAGGTCAAGGTAGGTGTAGCGGTAGCCTGCGTCCACCAGCAGATTGAGGAAGGAGTTGTCGTACATGGTCTCGCCGTGGTTGACGGTCAGGTACGCCATGGGCGTCTGCTTTTGCGCTACGTGCAGGATGCCCGTCGCCAGACTCTTTTCACCGTTGTACGCAATGGGCGTCTCGGTGTCTGCGCTGTTGAATACGTAAAAATCGTTCAAGGGACGCAGGACGTGGCGGTCACCATAAGCAATGACCACGTTGGTGTCTGCGTACACGTTGTACTTCTTGGCAAGAGAGGGGTGATTCCAGATGTTCATAAACTCGATCTGAATGTGCTCGGGGAACTCCTCGGCAAGCTCCTTGGCGGTGTTGAGCAGGTACTGCTGTACCGGCTGCTCCTCCCAGGCTGCCTTGTCGTCGCAGAAGATGATGCGGATCTTCTGCTTTTCGCTCAGCGACGCGTTGTCTGCGTCGATTTGCGGGATAATGCTGTCCGCCACGTAATCGCGGCAATCGTCCGAAAGTGTAAATGTGCCCGAGGAGGTCATGTCAATAAACCAGGAGTAACGCGTTGCAAGCGTTTGGAAAATGACGTTGACCATCACGACCACGGCAATGACGCAAATCGTCAGCACCACGGACAAAGAGCCATAGCAAGTCGGAGGCCAAGCGGTCTTAGGAAGACA
>JAZRQR010000008.1:0-6177 GCA_045650025.1 Eubacteriales bacterium | reverse complement strand
CGCACCCGAGAGCGAATGCATTTTTGATGGATTTTGGTGAGATTTTGCGAAGCAAGATACCAATCTTGCGAGTAAAAGCACGCCGAAAGACGCATAAATGCATCGCCCTCGGGCAATTCGGTTCGATTCCCGTACGGCTACTGAAGGAGGGGTTACGCACCCGGGAGGGGCATCGCGACGGGCGATGACCCGATCGTCCTTCTGACGTCAGCTAACCCAAGCCTTCACCGGCGGGAGAAGGCTTGGCACCAATCCGTCGCGTCATTTACGCGTGTTTGTTTATTATTCAATTATCCGTTAATACTCATATACGGTCCTCAATAGAATCCATATATCCGCGCCACAAAAATAGACCGTGCATCCTGTGGGATGCACGGGCTGTGCTTTTTCAATTTTATGATCGATCGTTTCGATCAAAGCTCAGGATCTTAGTCCTTCTTCTTTGCTACGAAAGCAACGCCGAGCATAGCTACGAGAGCTACAACGGGAGCAGCAACGATTGCGCCGCAGCCCTTCTTTTCAGCAGCTGCCTCGGTGGTAGCCTCACCGTCCTCAACGGGAGCGGTGGTCTGGGCGTCAGCCTCGGTCTTAGCCTCAGTCTTAGCCTCGGTCTCAGCCTCGGTCTTAGCTTCGGTCTCAGGCTCGGTGGGAGCCTCGGTGGACTCAACGGTTACGGAACCCATGCCGCTGAGCTTCAGGGTCATACCGGAGTTTTCGGGATACCAAGCGGAACCGTCAACGAATGCGTCGTATGCTGCGCAGGTGCCCCACGCGCCGGTCATAGCACCGGTCTCATCGTGGTCAAGGTAGCAAACCAGCATGTTCAGGCTAACTTCATCCTCGCCACCGGTCCATTCCGGAACGGGCAGCTCGTCGTTGAGCAGCTTGTTGGAAATATCGTTGTACAGAGTCTGCCAAGAAATTGCGAACTCAGCGTACCAGCCGGAGCCGTCCTCTGCCTTCTTGGTAGCGCCCTTAACGTAGCCCTCTCTCCAGGACTCTTCGTCATCGGAAGCCATCTTGTAGTCAACAGCGGATTGGCCGTCGGTGTAGATGCACTGAACGGTCATATCAACGGTGCCGTCTTCCTGCAGACCGAAGGAGTAGAATACTGCTCTTTCGAAGCTCTCGGTAGCAGCAGCCCAGCCGTTGAAGTCGAGCTGGATCTGGAAAGCGTCCATGTTGTACTGCTCATCATCGGAGTAGGCAACAACAGGGTCATTGATCTTGAACGCGATGTACAGGAACTCAGAGTCAGCGGAGAACCACAGGTTGATGGACCAGTTCTCGTCCAGTTCACCCACGAAAGTTCTGAGGTTGTAGCAGTCGATATCGTATCTCTGGAAACCGTTTGCCTGCCAGTCAGAAACATCACCGTCGAGGGAGATTACAGTAGACAGGTCTTCCTTGTACTCAGCGGTTACTTCGCCAAATGCGTTCCACTCTTCCTCGGTCACTTCCGCGTTAACGGTCAGTGCGCAAAGAGAAGCGAGCAGCGCTGCAACCATGAGCATTGCAAAAAACTTCTTCATAAAAGTTTTCCTCCATTAAAAATATTTTTGTTCGTACCGCGCACAAGGCGGTAATTTACCCTAATATGCTACCGAAACTTTGTGACATTCATATGTACCAATTGTTAACGATTTGTAACCTCGCATGATTTTTTTGTGAAGCTCGGTTCTCTTGACTAAACTTGCGGTTTTGTTTTTGTGCACTCTGCCAAAATTCAAAATACCACCTGCAGTGCAGAGCGTGTGGCATCCCCCTCGGAGAGCAGATAGCAATCGCAAAGCGGCACAAGATCGGTATATCCATCTCGCATGATGCGATTCTTATAAGGAACAGGGTCGTTCGGCTTGCCCAGCATCAAGTCCCCCAGCATCAGCACCTCACCCTCGCCAACAGCCGCCTTTTCCTTCAGGATATGCAGCTCGGCATCTACCGTGACAACGCCGTTTTCATCGGGTGCAAAGCGGCAAAGCCCTCTGCCGGGCAGGTAGATCGCCAGCATAACGCCCTCAGTCTCGCCACTCAGCGTATAGGTCGCGCGGCAGGCATAGGGGTATTCGGTCTTGGCAGAGACGTGCACGTGCTTGCCGCCCACCATCAAGTCTGCCTCGGATTCGGTCATGTAAGGCACGATGACGGTGTGGTCATCGGTCATATACGCATAGCGGGTGCATGCGGAAAGTCCCTCGCCGCCGCGCATGGAGCAGCACCACCACGCCTCGTAGCAATGGGTACGCAGCACACCGTCGACAGCACAGGTATCGCAGCCAAAGCCGCCGTTGGATCTCTGGGTGCGCAGCATACCGTTCAGCAGGATGCGGTTGAGAATGGGCAGGTATCTCTGCTCGCCGGTCGCGCTGTACAGCTGCGCCGCTACCATAAAGGAATCGACCACCGCGCAGGGCTCCGTCCACTCGGGACGCGCAAACCAGTTCTGATTTTCATAGTTGACCGTCATGCCCTGTGCCACGTAGCCGTCAAAGATGCGCACCGCCGCCGAAAGATATGCCTCGTTCCGCTCGGCAAAGTACATGCGCAGAATGCCGCGCGTAGCGGTCAGGGTAGCATGCGTTTGCAGCTTCATGCCCACGGGGTCAAGCGAGAGGAATTTTTCGATCATCTCGGCGATCATCTCGCCAAGCTGCTCCTTGATGGGCGAAGCAGGCAACGTGCAGTACGCGTCACTCAGACCGTCCAACGGAATGTACGCGCATCCCGTATCGGTGGAAAGGTGCCATTTGCCGGCAGTGGAGAACACGTGCCCCGACATATCTCCGCCGCCAAGACGCAGCTCGGGGTCGGTGGGGTACTCGCGATAGGTCTCGCGCAGGGGCAAAAACAGATTTGCCACCACGCCCTCGATCAAAAACAGCGTTTTGGGGTCGTTTCTGAGCGCATAATACGCGCAAAGTCCGCGCAACAGCCAGCCGTGACCCGAAAGCTGCTGCTCGTCCGCCTGGGGATGCGGCAGCTTTCTGCCAAGGAAGCCCTGTCCGTTCAGCCTTTGAGCAAGCTCTGCCATGGTGGCATCCAGCGCCACCGGCTCGCGACCGGTCGCCAAGGCAGTCAGCGCCTGCGAAAGCGTTGCTCTGCCTTCCCAGTCACCCGGCCAGGTATCAATGGATTGGCTTTCAAATACCAGCGGAGGCAGGTATTCGTCACGCTCCAGACGCACGATCTGGCGCGAAAGTCTGTCGGCAAGCGCGCCGCCCGGGCGCACCTGACCCATGTTCGCAAATTGCATGTAGGTGTGCTTCATAAGCCCTCCTGTTATTTAATGAAGGTTTTGTATGATTTCCGTGATCTCTCGGGGCGAACGTGCAATATGATCGGCACCTGCAGCACAGAGCTCCTGCTCGCTGCCGTAGCCAAACGTTACGCCAATGGTGTTCAGCCCATGCGCCTTGCCGCCCAGCACGTCGTGCTCGCGGTCACCGATCATCACGCAATCCGCAAGATCGGGATCGCCCAGCAGCATGAGAGCGCGCTCGACCACCTCGGCTTTTTTGGTGCGTGTGCCGTCCATATTGCTACCCGCCACCGCGGTAAAATACTGTGCAAGATCAAAGTGTTCCAAGATCTGCTTGGCGTAAAACTCAGGCTTTGAGGTAGCAAGGCAGATCTTGACGCCGCCCTTTTGCAGCGCCGCCAGGGCTTCGCGAATGCCCTCGTACACCTTGTTTTCAAAGATGCCCTTGACCGCATAGTACTCGCGGTACGCATCCACCGCACGCAACGCCTCCTCGGGCGCAAATCCGTAGTAGACCTCAAAGGATTCGTGCAAAGGGGGGCCGATAAAGCAGAACAGCTCGGTGCGGTCGGTGACAACGATGCCGTACTTAGCAAGCGCGTATTGCACCGACTTGGTAATGCCCTCGCCGGGATCGGTCAGCGTGCCATCCAGGTCAAACAGCGCGTATTGGTAGCGACTCATACGCCTGCCTCCTGCGCGCGGCGCCACTCGATAAACTCCTCGTAGGTGCCGGGGCGATCGAACCAAGTGCCGTCCTCGCGGATCTCGATGACGCGATTTGCCACGGTATTGACCAGCTCATAGTCATGAGAACTAAACAATACGTTACATTTGAAATCAACAAGCCCGTCATTGACCGCAGAAATGGACTCCAGGTCAAGATGGTCGGTGGGCTGATCCACCACCAGGCAGTTCGAGCCGAACATCATCATGCGCGAATACATGCATCTCGCCTTCTCGCCACCCGAGAGCACCTCAACGCTCTTGTAGACGGCATCGCCCGAAAATAGCATTCTGCCAAGGAAGCCGCGCAGATAGCTCTCGGTCTGGTCCTTGGAATACTGGCGCATCCAGTCAAGGATATTCTCCTTGTGGCCGTTGAAGTACGCGCCGTTATCGTGAGGATAGTAGGAGGTGGTAATGCTGACGCCCCACTTGAAGCTGCCGCTATCCGCCTCTTCCTCCTCCATGAGCACGCGGAACAGCGCGGTGATCGCCATCTCGTTGCCCACAAAGGCGATCTTATCACCCTTGCCCACCATAAAGGAAAGATCCTTGAACAGCACCTGTCCGTTCTGGCTCTTGGTCAGCTCCTTGACGCTGAGAATATCCTTGCCCGGCTCACGGTCGGGCGCAAATCCGATAAAGGGATAGCGACGGGAGGACACGGGCAGCTCGTACACCGTCAGCTTATCCAGCAGCTTGCGGCGCGAGGTTGCCTGGCGCGACTTGGACTTGTTTGCCGAGAAGCGCGAGATAAATGCCTGCAGCTCGGCGATCTTTTCCTCGGCACGCTTGTTCTGCGCCTTGATCATCTTTTGCATGAGCTGCGAGGATTCGTACCAGAACTCGTAGTTACCCACGAACATGCGGATGGCACCGTAGTCGATATCCACGATGTTGGTACAAACGTCGTTTAAGAAGTGACGGTCGTGCGAGACCACCAGCACGGTGCCGAAGTAGTCGGCAAGGAAATCCTCCAGCCACATCACGGCATCCAGATCCAGACCGTTGGTAGGCTCGTCAAGCAGAATAATATCGGGGTTGCCGAACAGTGCCTGTGCGAGCAGGATCTTGATCTTGTCCTTTTCGTTCATGTCCGCCATGCTCTCCCACAGGCAAGACTCATCAAGTCCCAGACCCTGCAGCAGCTTGGAGGCATCGGATTCGCTCTCCCAGCCGCCAAGCTCGGCATACTCTGCCTCCAGCTCGGAGGCACGCACGCCGTCCTCGTCCGAGAAATCTTCTTTTTCGTAGATAGCGTCCTTTTCCTTCCACACGTCGTACAGGCGGCGGTTACCCATGATAACGGTATCCAGCACGGTGTAGGAGTCAAAGGCAAAGTGGTCCTGACCCAGCACCGACATGCGCGCGTCCTTGGCAATGGACACCTCGCCGTGCGTGGGCTCCAGCGTGCCGCACAGCAGCTTTAAGAAGGTAGATTTGCCCGCACCGTTCGCGCCGATGACGCCGTAGCAGTTGCCTGCGGTAAATTGCAGATTGACGTCCTTGAACAAAACCTGTCCGCCAAACTGAAAGGAAAGATTATTTACGTTGATCATAATAGTCAGTTATCCTCATTTCGTGTAGTCATATTCCATTTTATTATACCAGAGAAACGCCCCAAGGTCAAGAGGAAATTTGCTTACCGTCCGCACCGGGGCAAAAGAAAAAGCCCCTTGCAAGCAAAGGACTTTTCATTTTAAGAAAGTTGAACGGCAATTTGCTTGAACGCCCCGTGCGCGCTCGGCACGGGATAAATGCCGTCCAGCTCGTCAAGCGTGGCGCAGGTCAGCTCAGCAGATACGGGCGCGGTGCTGTCTACGCGCACGACGTATCCCGTCATGTGCCATTCCAGGTGCGAGAACACGTGCTTGGCAGCCATCGGCTCGCCCACCTCCCGGACGGCAAGCCCCATGGAGGCGACATGTGCCTTTACCTCATCGGCGCTCTTGGCGCCCTCGATCTGATAAAATTCATACAGCCCTGCCAGCAAGCCGCTCTCGGGACGCTTACGCAGCACCACTCTCTCGCCATCCCAGAGCAGCAGCACGGTCATGGGCAGTATCTTGCGCGGCTTTGCCTTGCTTCGCACGGGCAAAAGGTCAGTCTTGTCCTCGGAAAGTGCCGTGCAGAACGCCTGCAGCGGACACCGCGCACATTTTGCAAGTCGGAGGCCAAGCGGGCTTAGGAAG
>JAZRQR010000007.1:0-8750 GCA_045650025.1 Eubacteriales bacterium | reverse complement strand
TCCGTCTTGCTCATTTTTACAGTAAGGTTGCCCGATGCAAAGCCTCCCCGCTGGGGAGGGGGACCGCGGAGTGAGCCTGCGAACGGGCGGTGGTGGGGGTTCCCATTTCACTGCGCTTTCGCCAAAACGGATCGCAGATGCCACGCATTAGAAAAAGCCACCACGCAAAAACGTGGTGGCAAAATTATTTTACCGCTTATTTCGCGGCACGATGCGACTCGTCCTTTTTGTTTGTCTTAATGCACGTGTGCCGCCTCGACCAGATACATAATGGTCATGGTCAGCGTGCCAAGGATCATCAAAGCGGCAAGCGCGCCTGCCATAATTCTGGCGGCGAGCTTCTTTTTATCCACCTTTGCAACAAGCTCCTGCTCACCCTCGGCGTGCTTGTTCTTTTTCTTGTTCTTCTTGCTCATATTTACAAATCCTTTCGGTTTTAGTCAATTTTGAGTTGCTCGCCCACCACGGGAACACCTGTTGCGGGGATCTTGGTCTTCTTATACCCCTTGGTGTCCTCCACGTCTACCTGTACGGCGGTCACGGTCTGCCCCTTCTTGAGCGTCATCAGCGTGACACCCGAGGAGGTACGCGTGGTCTTTTGCGGGATCAGCGCGGTCTTGATGGCAATGGCGCGGTTATCCGACGAGATCAGCATGATCTCACGCGGCTTCTTGTCGGTGTCTTCCAGAATGGCAACCACGGGGGAAGCATCCGAATATGCGCTGGTCAGCTTGCGGCGTACCGCCTTGGTCTCGTATGCCGTGACGGGCACGCGCACGCCCTTGCCGTTTTCGAAGATAAAGACCATGTTCATGCCCTCGGGATAGCCCTGCTGGGTGGTGACGTACATGGGCTTCTCGCCTGCATCCATGCCAAGCTTTGCGGGCACGAAATCGCCAAGCAGAGATGCCTTGGTGGTCTCAATGTCATCGATCTTACACTTGAATACCTTGCACTTGTCGGTAAAGAAGGTCAGCTCGTCTGCGTTGTCCGCGTTGAATGCGGTCAACAGGCTATCGCCCTCCTTGAATTTCTGTTCGTCGTTACCCTGCAGCGAGCGCATGGTGATCTTTTTGAGGTAGCCCTCCTTGGAGAGCACCATGTAAACAGGGTAGGACTCGACCTTGGGCTCCTCGAACACCGGTACGACGTCTGCCTGAATGATCTGCGTCTTTCTGGGCTGACCGTACTTTTTCTTGATGTCGTTGAGCTGGTTGGCAATGTATGCCTTGATCTTGAACTCGTCGCCCAGCAGCTCCTCCAGATTCTCGATCTCGCGCTTGAGATCCTCGATCTCGGCGATCTTGTTGAGAATGTACTGACGGTTGAGGTTACGCAGCTTGATGTTGGCAATGTATTCTGCCTGAATTTCATCAATGGTAAAGCCTTCCATCAGGTTGGGGATGACCTGCTCCTCCTTTTCGGTGCGGCGGATGATGCGGATCGCCTTGTCAATGTCCAAGAGGATCTTACCCAGTGCCAGCAGGAGGTGCAGCTGCGCCTTTTTCTCGCCCAGCTCATACGTCAGCTCGCGGCGTACGCACACGGTTCTGAACCTGATCCACTCGGTCAGCAGCTCGGCAATGCCCAGCTGTCTGGGAGCGCCGTCGATCAGCACGTTGAAGTTGCACTTGAAGCTGTCCTCCAGAGGCGTCAGCTTGAATAGTCTCGCCATGAGCTTATCGGGATCGGTACCCTTACGGATGTCAATGGTCAGCTTAAAGCCCGAGAGGTCGATCTCGTCACGGAAATCGGTGATCTCCTTGACCTTGCCCGACTTGACCAGCTCCGCGATCTTATCCATGATCTGCTCAATGGTGGTGGAATAGGGGATCTGCAGAATATCAATGCAGTTGTTTACCTTGTCGTAGGTGTAGCGCGAGCGGATGCGGAAAGAGCCCTGACCGGTCTGGTATATGCTCTTGAACTGCTCGGCATCGTAGATGATCTGACCGCCGCCCGAGAAATCGGGAGCCTTGATGATCTCCATCAGCTTTTCGGTGGGCAGATTGGGCTTTTTGAGCAGCGCAATGGTACCGTCACAGATCTCTGCTAAGTTGAACGAGCAGATGTTGGACGCCATGCCGACCGCGATACCCATGTTGGGCGTGACCAATACGTTGGGGAAGGTGGTGGGGAAGAGCACGGGCTCCTTGAGCGTGCCGTCGTAGTTATCCACCATATCTACCGCGTCCTTGGAGATGCCCGAGAACAGCTCGTTACAGAAGCTGTCCAGCTTGACCTCCGTATAACGCGATGCTGCGTACTTCATATCCGAGGAGTACTGCTTACCAAACGAGCCCTTGGAGTCGATAAAGGGGTGCAGGAGTGCCTCGTAGCCGCGTGTCAGACGCACCATGGTCTCGTATACCGCTGCGTCACCGTGGGGGTTGAGCGTCAGCGTACGACCCACAACGTTGGTACTCTTGGTACGTCCGCCCGTCAAAAGCCCCATCTTATACATGGTGTAAAGCAGCTTTCTGTGTGCGGGCTTGAAGCCGTCGATCTCGGGAATGGCACGCGAGATGATGACGCTCATGACGTAGGGCATGTAGTTTTTCTCAATCGTATCGGTGATCAGCTGCGGCCTTATGGGCGCGTACTCGATTTTTTCTACCGCCTTTTTGTCTTTGGTTGTTTTTTTCGCCATAAATCTATATTCCTATTCTTAAATTTTCAAAACCGTATGTGCCGCGGCACGGATCATGCGATTGTACAGCGCAAGTCCCAGTCCCTGCATGGGAGGCAGATGCGCGTAAATGATCTCGGCTTGGGTCGCGTCCGATTCACGCAGCGCGGCAAACAAGCGCTTTGCCTGGGTCTCCAGATCGTCACGTGCGCCAACGGGAATGCAGCAGCCTTGGCTCAGCGCATCCAGCTCCTCGTTGTAGCAAAGCACGCAGCAATGCTTGGCAGCCTGCTCGGCACGCAAAAAGTCCAGCACCGCGTCGGGGGCGCCGTCCAGCAGCACCAGAGGAGCAGAGGGGGCGTAATGCCTGTATTTCATGCCGGGAGAGAGCGGACGCTCATTCTCGGCAAGCTTTTCTGCCACGGCGGGCGCAATATCTACGCGCGGGCAAACGCAAGAGAGTGCATCGTGCGTAATGCCGCCCGGGCGCAGCAGCACCAGGTAAGGTGCGCCTTGCTCGTCCTCTGAGATCTTGACAATGGTGGATTCCAGTCCGATCTCGCATTCGCCGCCGTCTATGATCACGTCCACCTTGCCGTCCAGATCCTGTATGACGTGGGAAGCCTCGGTAGGCGAGGGCTTGCCCGAAATATTGGCGCTGGGAGCGGCAATACAGGTGCCTGCGGCGCGGATGAGTGCGCGCGCCACGGGATGCGAGGGGCAGCGCCCCGCCACGGAATCCAGTCCGCCCGTGACCGAGGAGGGCACGTTTTCACGCTTGGGCATAATGACGGTCAAGGGACCGGGCATAAACGCCTTAGCGAGTGCGTAATAGAGCTTTGAGGTATGCGCGTAAGCATCGGCATCGGCGGGGTCTGCTATATGAATGATCAGGGGATTGTCCGATGGACGCCCCTTGGCGGCGTAGATCCCGGCAGCGGCTGACCCGTTGGTGCCGTCACCGCCCAGTCCATAGACCGTTTCGGTGGGGAATACCACCAAGCCGCCCTGTCGGATCACGTCACCCGCATGCGCCAGCGCGTCGGCTGCCGCCACGGGATCGTGTATGGTAAAAACTTGTGTTTTCAAAGGTTGCCTCTTTATTGTTCAGAGTTTTGCAGGTCAAGTGCTGCCTGCGCGGTCATGAGCGGCTCAATGATGGGGGTCATATCGCCGTCCACAAATGCGTCAATGTTAAAGACCGAAACGCCGATGCGATGGTCGGTGACGCGGGATTGGGGATAGTTATAGGTGCGGATCTTTTCGCTGCGGTCGCCCGAGCCAACCTGACCCTTGCGGTCAGCCGCAATTTTTTCATTTTGCTCGCGGCATTTCTGGTCGTAGAGCATGGTGCGCAGCAGCATCAGCGCCTTTGCCTTGTTCTGGAACTGCGAGCGCTCCTGGTCACATTCAATGACAATGCCCGTGGGCTTGTGCGTCAGGCGCACGGCGGACTCGGTCTTGTTGATGTGCTGACCGCCCGCACCGCTGGACTTGCAGGATTCGTACACAAGATCGCTGTCCTTGATCTCTACCTCCACCTCGTCGGCTTCGGTCAAAACTGCCACAGAGGCAGTCGAGGTCTGAATGCGACCCTGCGATTCGGTCTCGGGCACAGGCTGGACGGGGTGCACGCCCGATTCGAAGCGGAAGGGCGTCCAAGCCTCCTCGCCCTTGACCGTAAAGGTGATCTCGCGGTAGCCGCCAAGATCGGTGGGATTGGCGTGCAGAGGGGAGAGGTCAAAGCCCTGCTTGGCGCAGTACATGCAATACATGCGGTACAGCACGCCCGCAAACAGTGCCGCCTCCTCGCCACCCGCGCAGGCGCGGATCTCCACGACAAGGTTTTTGCCCTCGTTGGGGTTGCGCGGACGCAAGAGCAGCTTGAGCTGCTGCTCAAGAGCCGCCTTGGTCTGCTTTGCCGCTGCCAGCTCCTCCTGCGCCATTTCCTTAAGCTCGGGGTCACCCATGTCAAGCAGCTCCAGCGCGTCCTGCACGTCCTGCTCGGCACGCATGTACGCCTCGTAAGCCTCCATAATGGGGGTCAACTTTTTGTAATCGCGCATCAGCGCCGAATATGCGGCAGGATCGGAGAGCACGGAGGGATCTGCCATCCGTGCCTCCATTGCCAGATATTTATCGCGCGTTTGTTCGAGTTTATGCAGCATTAGTCAAAGGTATAGAAAGCAGCAAACGCCTTGTGAGCGGTGTAAACGTCTGCCTTGGAAACGATCTCAAAGGGAGAGTGCATTGCGATAACGGGAACGCCCATATCCACGGTGGGAATGTTGTGCTTGGAGATGTACTTGGCAACCGTGCCGCCGCCGCCCAGGTCGTTCTTACCCATGTCGCCTGCCTGCCAGATAACCTCACCCTTTGCCATGATGCGGCGGATGAATGCAACCAGCTCAGCGCTTGCGTCGTTGGTGGCTACCTTGCCGCCGTGACCGGTGTACTTGCACATGCAAACACCGCAGTTGATGCGGGAAACGTTCTTGCCGTCAAATACCTCAGCAAAGTTGGGGTCAAAGCAAGCGGTAACGTCAGCCGAGAGGCAAACGGAATTTGCCTTCATCTGACCGAAGTTTGCACCGAACGCCTTGGCGATCTCATACAGCAGGTCAAGCAGCAGCTCGCACTGCATACCGGTGTCACCGTCCGAGCCGATCTCTTCCTTGTCGGCGAGAATGACCATGGTGGAGCGAGCAGCGCCAGCGCACTCAAACAGCGCGGTCAGCGCGGGGTATGCGCAAACGCGGTCGTCGTGACCGTAAGAGCCGATCAGCGAGCGGTCAAGACCAACGTCACGTGCCTTTGCGGCGGGTACGATGGAAAGGTCAGCGGACAGGAAGTCTGCTTCCACAATGCCGTACTTTTCGTACAGCAGGTTGAGGATGTTCATCTTGATCTTGTCGGATTCCTCGCCCTCAAGAGGTCTGGAGCCCAGCAGAATGTTAAGGTTCTCGGCAGGAATTGCAGAGCCCAAGGGCTGTGCATTCTGGTTCTGACCCAGGTGAGGCAGCAGATCGTTGATGTAAAGCACGGGATCGGTCTCGTCCTCGCCAATGACGATGGAAACCACCTCGCCGTCCTGCTTTACGACTACGCCGTGCAGGGCAAGGGGAGTGGCAACCCACTGGTATTTGCGCACACCGCCGTAGTAGCGGGTCTTAAAGAAGCCAAAGCCGCCGTCCTCGTACAGAGGGGACTGCTTGAGGTCAATTCTGGGGGAGTCGATGTGTGCTGCGCAGATGCGGATGCCGTCCTGCACGGGCTCAGAGCCGATGCGGAACAAAAACAGCGCTCTGCCGCGGTTGTTATAGTAATACTTGCCGCCCTTGGTAAGCTCCATGCCAAAGGTGTAGGGAACGTAGCCCTGTGCCTCTGCCATTGCGATCGAGGTGGTCACAGCCTCTCTCTCGGTCTTGGAAGCGTCCAGGTACTTGGCGTAGTCTACGCAGTAGTCGTAAGCTGCCTGTACCTGCTCGGGGGTAGCAACGTCGTAGAAGTTGGTCTTTTTGTAGCAAAGAAGGTCTTTTTTGGATTCGGACATGATAGTTTCTCCTTTATTTTGCATAATATAAATTTTCATAAAGCTCTTGCGTACGGACGGCTTTTTTCACCGCCTTGGCAATTGGTTTGTCGGGCACGGTTTGCAGCGTGCCGAAATCCGGGTCTATGTAAGCAGGATTTTGCAGCCATGCGTCCACCGAGTCCTCGCCTGCGTACCACGCGGCGTACACCGTGCTCCACATGCCGTATTTTTGGTAAAGCGCGGCTAAGTAGAGAGTGCCGTAGCGGATGTTGGTGTTGGGGTCGTACAGGGCGGCTGCATTGATCTCCGGGTCACCTGCCTTGGTGGCAAGCTGAATGTACAGCTGCGGTGAGAGCTGCATAAGTCCGATCTTACCGTCCTCGGAGCACGTGGTGCTGTCAAAGCCGCTCTCGACCTTGATCATGGTATATATCATCGCCTCGGGCACGCCGTAAAGCGCGCTGTAATCGGATACGATGCTTTGGTATTTTCTTGGGTGGCATATGCGCTCTGCGCCGCGGCAGGCAAGGTCAAACACGCCGCCCAGCAGTATGGCGCACAGCAAAATGATCAGGATGGGCAGCGCGTGCCCGGAGCGTTTTTGTCTCATACAAGCTCCTTTGCAAGCGCGTTGACCCGTGCCAGCGTTGCATCTATGCCCCGGTCACCCTGCAGGTTATTTTCCAATGCGAAATCTGCTTTTTCTGCGTAAAAAGCGTCCGGCTTTTGCGCGTCCAGCCGCTTGTCGGCGGCGTCCTCGCTAAGGTCGTCGCGTGCCATGATGCGCGCTTTGCGTACCGCGCGATCAGCAAGCACGACACAGGTGTGCGTGCAAAGCGCGTCCGCGCCCGCCTCAAAAAGCAGGGGAGCGTCTAAGATCGCGCCGCGTGCGCCGTTCGCTTTTGCCGCCTCGATGCGCTTTGCGCTCTCGGCAATCACGTGCTTGTGCGTGATTGCATTGAGCAAGAGCAGCTTGTCCTGCGCCCCCGGAGCAAACACGATGGCTGCAAGAGCAGGGCGGTTGAGCGCTCCGTCCTTGATAATGCCCTCGCCAAACGAAGCTGCCAGTTCATCCAGACAAGGGGAAGGGGAAGAGGTCAGCTCGTGATAGACCGCATCGGTATCGATCCAGGCAAAGCCGTGTGCGTCCTGCAGATGCTTTGCCACCAAGCCCTTGCCCGCGCCGCTGGGGCCGGTCAATCCTAAGATGGGAAAGCTCATATCTGCACTTCCTTTCCGCTCTGCGCGTCGCTTGCAAGAGCGGCTGCCATAATGCGCTGGATGGCGGCACCGTCCGCAAAATCGGGGGCGAAGTGCGTGCCGTTTGCCACGGCGTCCAGGTAAAGGTACATGCCGTGCACGTGGCCGCGCAGCCAGCCCTGCGGGGCTTTGACAGCGGGGAACTTGCCTCCGGGCGCGTCGTAGCGACCGCTGGCGGGAATGGCGGTAAAGCCTGCCGTGCCTCCCAAGGGGAGCTTGGGTTGCTTTGCGTCCATGTAGTAAAGAATATCACATTCGGCAAGCGAGTAGCGCAAAGCGCCCTCTGTGCCGTAGATGGAAAATTCCAGTCCGTCCTCTGCGCCGTGCGCGAGCTTGGAAACGCCGATCTGACCAACCGCGCCGCATGCCAGCGTGGCGGTCATATAAAATGCCTCGTCCGCATTGGTCTGCCAAAGCGAGCCGTCGGCTTTTTTGTGGGTATCGAATGCAATGTGCGATTTGCCGCTGATGCTTGCAAATTCACCGCACAAATGTCTGCAAAGATCCAGCACGTGCGAGCCAAGGTCAAAGAGCGTGCCCGCACCGCAAAGCGTAGCGTCCTGCTTCCAGCCTACCGTGCGCGTAGGATCAATATCGCTGTCGTGTCGGTACTGGAACGAGAACGAAAGAATGCGTCCCAGCGCGCCCGAATCGATCAGCTGCTTGGCGCGAAGGGTGGCGGCAAGATGGCGGTTGTTATATACCACGCCGCACACAAGACCCTTCTTGGCAGCCTTGGCAGCCAGCGCCTCGGCTTGTGCAGGCGTGACGCAAAACGGCTTTTCGCAAAGCACGCTTTTGCCTGCGTCCAGTGCTGCGTTTGCAATGTCGTAGTGCGTGACGTTAGGGGTGCAGATGTCAATGACGTCGATCTCGGGATCGGCAATCATTTCTTGCGCGTCCTTATATGCGCGTGCAAAGCCAAGATCCCCACAAATGCGAGCGGTTTTTTCCGCGCTCGTGGTGCAAATGCCGTGTACCGAAGCGGTAAACTCAAGAGGGGAATAGAAATAGGGAAGCGACGCGATGCTGTAGGCGTGGGTCTTACCCATTGCGCCAAAGCCGACTATGCCGACGTTCAAATGCTTTTTCATACCATCCTCCTCAAGTTTTCAATAAATATATAACACCAACCTACATTATACCGCAAAACGCGAAACAATGCAAGGGGTTTTTGAATATTTTTGCGGTGATTTGGCGTCATGGTCCCAAACAAAAAGATATCATACATCGGCAGAGAAAGCAAGAGTGATATTCCGACTTCGTCGGAGTGATATTATTGCTATCGCAATAGTGATATTGAAGCCTACGGCTTCAGTGATATTC
>JAZRQR010000006.1:0-8215 GCA_045650025.1 Eubacteriales bacterium | reverse complement strand
GCGCCGAAGGGGCTGCCCTCGCGGATCTCGATCTCGCAAGGCGCACTCTCGCATCTGCCGCGGATATACATTTTTGCGTTCTGCCGCATGCCGGTTACGTTCTGGTAATAGAGGTACGAGCCGTCGCGTATGCCGCGCATCTCAAAGCCCTCTGCATTTGTCTTTTTATAAACGCCGTCCGAGGCGGCAAAGTACCATTCTCCTTTGATAGAGGGCCAGGTCGCCTCGTACTGTCCCACGCCCGCCTCCTTGATGAATTCATCGGCGTGGATATCGCCGTTCTCATCAAAGTGAACGTATACCATTTTGGTCGTGCGGTAATAGCGGTTGACGTTTTCCTCTCCCCAGTTTTCCGGGATGCCGTAGGCAAAGTAGGTCTGATTGTGGAAGGTGAAAAAGTTGCCGTGATCGGTATAGGCCTCCGTGCAGAAGGTTCCGCGATAGGTATAAGGACCGTATACGTTGTCCGCGGTGGCGTAGTATGAGCGGTGTGAGCTCAGGTAATACTTGCCGTTCCATTTGTTGAGTGCGGGAGCGTCGTTATCGTTCCAGGAGTTGATGATCTCCACGGGGCGGGGCGGCTCTGCCAGCGAGATCATGTCCTCGTTCAGGCGTGCCATGTAGTATTGCTTGCCTTCACAGGTAAAGCCCCATACAAGGTAAGGGGTCTGTGCTTCGTCGTCATCAATAAAGACCGAGGGGTCATAGCTGGGGGTGTCTGCCATCCAATAGGTCAGCAGGGGCTTTCCCAGTGCGTCCTTATAAGGACCTGCGGGGTGATCGCTGACCGCCACGCCGACGCATTTTTGCTGATAGGAGAAATACAGATAGTATTTTCCGTTGCGGTATGCGGAATCGGTGGCGTAGCATTCGTTGCATTTGCCAAGGAAGGTATCCTCGGGGTGGAAGGTATATTCAAGCTTCCAGTTGAGCATATCGTCCGTGGAAAAGATCAGCCAATCGTCCATATAATAGCCCGTGTTTTCGGGGCTGCGGTCATGCGATGCATACATGTAGACCTTGCCCTCATATACGCGCAGGTGCGGGTCACAAATGCCTTGGTTGGGAATGATTCTCATGTGGGGTCTCCTTGTTTTGGGAAAGTGGTGTTAGCCGTACGGCTACTCGTAATCTTCAATTCTCCACTCGTCGTGCCAGTCGAGATATGCCATCTCGCCGTCAAAGCGGAAGGGAAGCCAAACGTAGTCTGCATTTTTGGTATCGGGCTGCTCCAGCGTGGGGATCAATGCGCCTGCGGCTGCGCGATCCTCGGGTGGGGTATCAAAGCCAAAGGCATCGGCAAATGCCTTTTCGTACATTTCGTAGGGCAGGTGCATGCGGTGCGGTAGCCAGCGGTCGGCGCAGGCAATGTACAGATCCTTTTTGCCCGGCACCTTGAATACCGAGGAGATCTGCGAATGGAAGGAGGTGTGGCTCTCGTCGGTCGGGTGCGGGTCACCAAGCACGGTGTAAGGACCGTGCCAGGAGTCGCCAATGGCAAGCTCCGAGGGGTTGGGCAGGTAGCTGGTCGTGCCCGAGGTTACCAGGTAATGCTTGCCCTTGCGCAAGAAATGCGCGGTCGCCTCACGTACGTAGGGCGGGTAGGGGCGCGGGAAGTGGGTGGAATAATAGCCTGTGACGTCGGTGTAATCCTCGGTCAGGTCGGCGCAAATGGTCTCGGAGTGCACGCGCTCAAAGTAATAGTATGCCTTGCCGTCGGGGGCAACGACCAGATCAAAGTCACCCGCGCTCATGTTCAAGGGGCGCAAGCCCTCGCGCACGATGGTGTAGGGACCCGTGATGGCATCGGCGGTCAGCACGGTTTCATCCTGCGTGCCGTCGTAGTGCATGATCTTAAGCCAGCAGACGAATTTTTTTGTCTTTTGGTTATAGATGATGTGCGGACGGTCCATCAGCGAGGTGGGATGCAGGGAAGAGGTGGGATCGTTCTCGTTGGGCGGAATGATCAGCCCAAGATCCTCCCAGTTGTAAAGATCGGCAGAGCGGTAGCAGCGCACGCCCCAGTGCCAGATCTTTTTGGCGGGATCGGTCTTTTCCTTGTTCTCTCCGTACCAATAGTAAAAGCCGTCCAGATACATGACCGAGCCGCCGTGCGCCTGAATGCGCTTACCCTCGGTATCCAGCCATACCTGTCCGGGACGAATGCTGTTGTAATGCTGTGCTTGTGCCATATTGCGTCTCCTTGCAAAGGATTTTGTGATTGCATTCATTATAGCACACCGCAAAGTGCCGCGTCAAGACAAAATTCACAAAAAAGTGCGGGATCGCGCTCTTGGTTTGTTTGAAAATTGCTATGCGTAAATCATGATAATTTGTTGACAATCCTCGGAAAATGTGGTAAAATAAATTTGTAATATTTTTTGTGAGGTATAAGAGCTGAGGCTTTTATATAAAAGGCCATTTCCGACCTGCTTTTGGGAGGTTAAGGGCAACGTGATTCGCTGATCGGTATTCATTTTTTTTCGGCAACTTTTGTGCAGTCAAAAACGTATATGGGTCGGCTTATTTATTTTGCAGCCTTTTTGGGGAAGATCGGGTGTGCCAAAAAAATTATAGGAGGAACATGACAATGTTCAAGAAAATTCTGTCCCTGTGCCTGGTAGTGCTCATGGCTGTTGCAGTTTTCGCAAGCTGCACCGATATGAACAGTGAAGAGGCGCAACTGACCGAGTCTCCTCTGCCCGAGGTTGAACTCACCAAGGACTTTGAAGTTCCCGCAGACTTCAAGATCGGCTTCATTCTGCTGCACGACGAGGCTTCCACCTATGACCTTAACTTCATCAATGCAGTTAAGAAGGTACAGGCAGCTCTGGGTCTGACCGATGATCAGATCGTCTACAAGAAGGGCATTCCCGAGTCCAACGCTTGCTACGAGGCAGCATGCGACCTGGCTGATGCTGGTTGCGACATCATCTTCGCAGATAGCTTTGGTCACGAGTCCTACCTGCTCAAGGCTGCTGAAGAGTATCCTGAAATTCAGTTCTGCCACGCAACCGGTACCATGGCTCACACCGCAGGCCTTGCTAACTTCCACAATGCTTTCGCTTCCATCTACGAGGGCAGATACCTTGCAGGCGTTGCTGCAGGTCTGAAGCTCAACGAGATGATCGCTGCCGGCACCATCAACGCTGAGCAGGCTAAGATGGGCTACGTTGGCGCATTCACCTTTGCTGAGGTTATCTCCGGCTATACCTCCTTCTACCTGGGCGCAAAGTCCGTTTGCCCCTCCGTTACCATGGAAGTTCAGTTCACCGGCTCCTGGTACGACGAGAACGCTGAAAAGAACGCTGCTACCGCTCTGATCAACAACGGTTGCGTTCTGATTTCCCAGCACGCAGACTCCATGGGTGCTCCCTCCGTTTGCGAGGAAAAGAACGTTCCTAACGTTTCCTACAACGGCTCCACTCACGAGGCTTGCCCCAACACCTTTATCGTTTCCTCCAGAATTGACTGGTCTCCCTACTACCTCTACATCATCAAGTCCTACTGCCAGGGCACTCCCATCGCAGCTGACTGGTGCGGCGGTGCAGAAGAAGGCTCCGTAGTTCTGACCGGTATCAATGAGAACGCTGCAGCTGAAGGCACTCTGGCTAAGCTCCAGGAAGTTGCCGGCAAGCTCAAGAGCGGCGAGATCAAGGTATTCGATACCAACACCTTCACCGTAAACGGTGAGAAGCTGACCTCTTATATGGCTGACGTTGATACTGATGCTGCATACGAGAAGGACACCGAGGTAATCAAGGACGGTTACTTCCATGAGTCCGAGTACAGAGCAGCTCCTTACTTCGATATTATGATCGACGGTATCACTCTGCTCAACACCAACTTCGGCTAATATTTAGCACAATAGACAAGCGGAGCTTCGGCTCCGCTTGTCTCGGTTTTTTACAAGCGGTGAGCAAACGGCTCAAAGGGGATTTGAGGCGCTTGCTCAAGGCTTGTAACGACAACATTTCTGTACGGAGGGCTTCATGAGTAAACCGATTGCATTGGAACTGAAACAGATCACCAAGAGATTTGGCACCAAGGTAGTTGCCAATAAGAACGTGGATCTGACGGTATATCGCGGTGAGGTGCTTGCTATTTTGGGCGAGAACGGCTGCGGTAAAACCACGCTGATGAATATGATCGCGGGCATCTATTATCCGGATAGCGGCTCCATCTTTGTGGATGGCAAGGAGGTCGTGATCCGCTCGCCCAAGGATGCGTTTGCGCACGGTATCGGTATGATCCACCAGCACTTTAAGCTGGTTGATCTGTTCACGGCTGCGCAGAATATCGTGCTTGGCGTAGATGACGGAAAGAAATATAATATCAGGGAAGTCAACCGCCGCGTCTCCGAGATCGCGGATAAGTACGGCTTCCACGTAGATCCCAAGAAAAAGATCTATGAGATGTCGGTTTCCGAAAAGCAGACGGTTGAGATCCTCAAGGTGCTGTACCGTGGCGCGGAGATTCTGATTCTGGACGAGCCCAGCGCGGTGCTGACGCCTCAGGAGACCGAAAAGCTGTTTGACGTGCTGCGCCGTATGCGCGAGGACGGCAAGTCGATCCTGATCATTACGCACAAGCTGCATGAGGTTATGGCGATTTCCGACCGCGTTGCCGTGCTTCGTAAGGGTGAGCACATTGCCACCGTGGAAACGGCGCACACCAGCCCCGCTGAGCTGACCGAAATGATGGTTGGTAAGAAGATGGAGCTTAATATTGACCGCCCCCTGCCGCAAAACGTACGCGACCGCCTGGTGATCGAGGGACTTTCCATGACCGACGTGGAGGGCGTTAAGATTCTGGATAACGTCACCTTTACGGCAAAGGCAGGCGAGATCTTGGGTATTGCAGGCATTGCGGGCAGCGGACAGAGAGAGCTGCTTGAGTCGATTGCCGGTCTGCATCACCTGCAGGGTGGCACCGTGACCTACTATAACCCCAAGAAGGACAAGCCCATTACGTTCTATCATAAGACCTTTGTGCGCGTGATGGAGCTGGCGGGCCAAGGTATGCTGCGTTATGCGGACGGCAGACCCTTTACCGGCAAGGATGAGAACGGTAAGGCGCTCTCCAAAAAGACCATTCGCGCGCAGGTCGATGCAGGCGAGGTGTATTTCATAGAGGATGAGGTCATCAATCTGCGTGAAAAGACGCCCCTGCAGATCCGTGAGCTGGGCGTACGCCTTTCCTTTGTGCCCGAGGACAGACTGGGTATGGGTCTTGTAGGTAACATGGACCTTGTTGATAATATGATGCTGCGCAGCTACCGCCGCGGGCATTCGGTGTTCGTTGACCGTAAAAAGCCGGGCGACCTGGCACAGACCATTGTGCATGATCTTGAGGTCGTGACTCCCAGTACGCACACGCCCGTACGTCGTTTGTCGGGCGGTAACGTGCAAAAGGTGCTTGTCGGCCGTGAGATCGCGGCTGCGCCTACCGTGCTCATGGCTGCGTACCCCGTGCGAGGCCTGGATATTAACTCGTCCTATATGATTTACAATCTGCTCACAGAGCAAAAGCAAAAGGGCGTTGCCGTCATCTTTGTCGGCGAGGACCTGGACGTGCTGGTGGAGCTGTGTGACCGTATTATGGTCATTTGTGGTGGTCAGATCTCCGGCGTACTGGACGGCAGAAACGCCACTAAGGAAGAGATTGGTCTGCTCATGACAAAGACCGAAAACGTGCAAAAGGAGGATGCAAAGAGTGAAAACGCATGATAAAGCCGTACGCGAGCCGCTTGTGCGCGTCATCAAGCGCGACACCATGCCGCTTTGGAAATCCATGCTCATCCGCGTTCTTGCGGTAGTAGCGGGCATTCTGCTCTGCGCAGTCCTTTCGGTTGCAGTGTTGGATAACGTAGACTTTTTGAAGTTTATGAAGACCTTGTTCAGCGGTGCCATCGGTACCGAGCGTAACATCTGGAAGCTGGCGAAAAACGCAGCCGTGCTGCTTTGCATCTCGCTTGCCGTCACGCCTGCATTCCGTATGAAATTCTGGAATATCGGTGCAGAGGGACAAACGCTGATCGGTTGTCTTGCCTCGGTAGCCGTTGCGTATTATCTGGGTGGCAAGCTGCCCACCCCCGTGCTGCTTGTAACCATGCTGGTGTGTGCCGTGCTTTCCGGCGCAGTCTGGGGTGCAATTCCGGCAATCTTTAAGGCTCAGTGGAACACGAACGAAACGCTCTTTACGCTGATGATGAATTACGTTGCCACCGGCTTGGTTGCGTTTTGTCTGGCTAAGTGGTGCCCCAGTAACGGTAGCGTGCTGCCTCGTCTGGCGCACGGTCATCTGCCGGTCATCCTCAATGAGTATTTGCTGTTGATCCTTGTAACGCTGGTGCTGACCGCTGTGGTGTTCGTATATCTGTACTACACCAAGCATGGATATGAGATCAGTGTGGTGGGTGAGAGCGAAAACACCGCAAAATACATTGGTATCAACGTAGGTAAGGTGGTCATTCGTACCATGATCGTGTCGGGCGCGATCTGCGGCCTGGCAGGTTTTCTGATCGTGGGTGCGCTGGATCATTCCATCACCACCGGCTCGGTGGGTGGCATGGGCTTTACCGCTATCATGGTTTCCTGGCTTGCCAAGTTCAATCCGTTGACTATGATCGGCTCCAGCCTGTTCGTTACCTTTATTCAGCAGGGCGCTGCTGAGATCGGTTCTGCGGTTGACCCCGCATTCCCCAATATCATCGTGGGTATCGTGCTGTTCTTTATCATCGGATGCGAGTTCTTTATTGGCTACGAGCTCAAATTCCGTGAGAGATCCAAAAAAGGAGGTAAAGCGTCGTGAGTCCGTTTCTTGATTTTGTCATTACCGCCATTCCGCTTGGCATTACCTTCCTGTTTGGATGCGTGGGTGAAATCCTGACCGAAAAGGCGGGACACCTCAACCTGGGTATTCCCGGTATCATGTGCGTGGGCGGCACTTGCGGCTGCGTCGCACTCAAAATGCTCAAGACCAGCGGTCTGCCTTGGCCTCTGATCGTGGCAATTGCCATTCTGGCAGCCTTTGCGGGCGGCATGCTGATGGGCTTGATCTACAGCTTCCTGACCGTAACGCTCAAGGCAAACCAGAACGTGACCGGTCTTGCTATGACCACCTTTGGCGTGGGCGTGACCAAGTTTGTTATGGCTCCCATGGCAGAGGGCGGCGGCATGTCGTATCTGTACGCGCTCAAGTTCTTCCGTTATCCCTTCCAGGGCAGAACCGATGCGCTGCAATATTGCGGCATTATGGTGTTCTTGGGTATTGTCATTGCGCTGATTGCAGCATTTGTGCTGAGCAAAACGCGCGTGGGCCTGCACCTGCGTGCCGTGGGTGAAAACCCCGCAACGGCGGATGCAGTAGGCATCAACGTCACCGGTTACAAGTATGTCACCACCCTGATCGGCAGCGGCATTGCGGCGCTTGGCGGTCTGTTCTACATCATGAATTACGCCGGCTCTTACGAGGCGTATAAGAGCATTGAGGCGTTTGGCTGGCTGTCGGTTGCACTGGTTATCTTTACCCTGTGGAAGCCCGCGCTCAGTATCATCGGCTCGTTCTTGTTTGGGCTTTTGTATATTGCCGGCTCCCGTATTCCCACGCTGCTGGGCATTCAGCTCAACGTCAGCGCAACGCCGCTTCTGCAGATGCTTCCTTACATTGTCACCATCGTGGTGCTGATCGTCATCAGCGTGCGCAAGAAGCGCGAGTACCAGCCCCCCGCATCGCTGGGTCTGCCGTACTTCAGAGAAGAAAGATAATTTCATAAAAAGAGCCCGGACCGATCTTCAAAAGGGGATTGGTTCGGGTTTTTGCTTGATTGGAAAGAGTTCTTTGCGTGGGCGGGTTGTCGAGGGCGCCAACCCCTACGAATTACAGTGGGAAAATTGCAGAAACCAATACGCGAGGCGGGCGATCACTGATCGCCCGCCAAACCATTCAAATTGGGCATGTTAAATTTCCGTCGGTAGGAGTTGGCGCCCTCGACAACCCGTGGATACAAAGAACTTTCTTATGTTGTCTTGACAAATGTCCGCATCTGTGCTACAATATGGGAGTCACGCGGGTGTGGCGGAATTGGCAGACGCGCCGGATTTAGGATCCGGTGGATTCCCGTGCAGGTTCAAGTCCTGTCACCCGTACCAACACAAAAGGGGCGCAAAAACGTCCCCTTTGTGTTGGTACGGGGGGCAGGGGTTGAAATTTG
>JAZRQR010000005.1:0-3877 GCA_045650025.1 Eubacteriales bacterium | reverse complement strand
TTGGACACCATGTCCAGCTTTTCCACGGGGATGTAGAGCTTATCCGCCCCCGCGTACTTGATGCCGATATAGTCGCGCTTGGCACCCGAGGTGCTCAGCGTTTCAATGCCGGTGTAAATACCGATACCGTGGGTCTCGTGTACCACGTAGTCGCCCTCGGAAAGATCGGCGTAGGAAAGAATGGCGGCCGTGCCCTCGCGTTGCTTTTTCTTGCGTGCGGGATTCGCGTGCACCGAAAGCGTGGCGGTCTTGCCATCGGGATTGGTGGAGAGCAGGGCAATACGGGGCGTGAACAGCTCGTATCCGAATAAGAAGCTGCGCCAAACGATGGTGATCTCGTCCTTGCGCAGATGCGCAGCCGAGAGCGGTGCTTTGGCGGATTCCACCACCGTGTCAAAGCCTTGCTCGGCAAGCATTTCGGCTAAGTTTTTGGCAGCCGTTTCGTTCTCGGTCATCACAGCAGTGCGGTAGCCACCGCGCATGTAGCCGGTCAGATCCTCGCAAAGCAGCTGGAAGTTTTCGGCATAGGAGACCATATGGCGGGTGCGGAATCCGAAAATGCCGCCCAGGCGCTTGCCGGACATGCCATAGGAAAGCGAATCCACGTGCACGGTCACGCTCGCGTCCAAAAATTGCTCAAAGGCAGCCTGCGGCTTTTGGTATTCCGCGTAGGCAGAGGCAATGGTGCCTGCCTCCATCAGCTCGGTAATGGTTTGGTTCATCTGCCAGATGGCAGCCTTGAGGCGATCGCCCACCGCAGAGGTGGAGCGCACCAGAACGAGCGGCTTGCGGGTGAAATAATCCACCAGCGAGGTGCGCTCGGGGTAGATCAGGGAGACGTATTTATCGATGAAATGCAGATCGGCAACGCCGTTTTGGGCATCGGTGCCAAGCGAGGCAAGCTCAGCCGAGAGCACGCCGCGTGCATCGTCGTCGCGGCAGGCGCGCAGCTTGTCTTTGATGGCTTTGGTCAGCGCGGCGTGCGCGTTCGAGTCGCAAAGGATCTCGCGCGCGGGGGGGAGAGTGACCGAGGTAATGGCGTTCACGGTGCGCTGGGAGTCAATGTCAAAGATGACCATGCGGTCAATCTCGTCGTCAAAAAGCTCAATACGCAGGGGCTGCGAGGCGTCGGTGGTATTGCCGTCCTCGTCCACAAAGGTGCCCATGGGGGGATAGATGTCGAGAATCCCGCCGCGGCGTGCAAACTGACCTGCACCGTCCACCATGTCCACGCGCGCGTAACCGGCTTCGGTCAGGCGGCGGGAGAGGTCGTCGGGATCAATGCGCGTGTCAAAATCGAGCGAGAGGGTAGAGTCCTCCAGGCGCTCGGGCGGGATGGTATAGCCAAGCATGGCGTCGGGGGTCGTAATGACTACGTCAAAAGCCCCCGAAAGAATACCGGACAGCACGCGAATGCGCGCATGCTCGTATTCATGCGAGGCGGAGATGTTATAAAAGGTGAGGTCGCGCACGGGGTAGAAGGCGGCAGTCATGCCAAACAGCTCCAGCATGTCCTTGGTACGCAGACATTCCTTTTCCTCGGCGCACACGATGATGGCGGGCGAGGGGGAGAGGGAAGCGGTATCCTGGATCAGGGAGGTGATAAAGGCATCGGAAGCACCCTCGCACAGCCCGTTGGCGAGCAGGGGGAGGGGCTTATCGCGGAACGCGCGCTTGACGGCAGATAAGAGCTGCTCGTATTCGCCGTCCTGACGGATAGCATCGGTTAATAAGTTCATACTTTTTCCTTTATGGCTACGGTTAAGTTATAACTTCGGTTAAGTTTCGTAGGATGAAAAGTTTTGCGTCGCTTTTTCAAAAGCGACCGGGGACTTGGGGCAGCGCCCCGAGTCGCGCCCGCAGGCGCGAAACTCCAAAAACGGCCTTTCTATTCGCGAAGCGAATTACTGGTTCATTTTCTTTGTGCCTACTTGCTCCAAAGAAAGAACGGGGAGAATTTGTTCAATGTAAAAAACGAACGGGCTGTTGGAATGTTATGTGAGAAAACTGTTTACGTTCTTTTCTTTGACACCGCTGGCGCAAAGAAAAGAACCAAAAGAAACGCCGAGATAGTTTCGCGCCTGCGGGCGCGACTTGGGGCTCTGCCCCAAGACCCCGCGACCTTTTTGAAAAAAGGTCGATCAAAAACTTTCGAGAGAGGGGGTGTTTGTGTGGTGGCGGGCGTCCATGTGGGTGTTACTCTTTGTAGGTGTGGCTGTTGCACTGCATCTGGGCGTCCTCAAACTTACCGCCCACAAATTTGACGATGCCCTCGTATGCCGTTTCAAAGCAGGAGAACAGCATCTTCTGATCCTGCTTCGAGAACTCCGAAAGCACCCAGTCCTTCATGTCAAAATCCGGATGCGGCTTCTTGCCCACACCCATGCGCAATCTCGGGAAATTCTCCGAGCCAAGGCGCAAAATAATGTTCTCAAGGCCCTTCTGACCGCCCGCAGAGCCCTTTGCACGCATGCGCATGCGCCCTACGTCCAAATTCACGTCATCGGAGATCACCAGAATCTTCTCGGGCGCGATCTTATAAAAGTCAGATGCCTCCAAAACCGCCCTGCCCGAAAGGTTCATAAACGTTTGCGGCTTGACTAAAAGGCACTTCTTGCCTCCAATGGTAGCCTCTCCCACCAGCGACGCAAACTTGGAGCGGTTGATCTGCACGCCGCACTTTGCCGCAATGTAATCCATGCACAAAAAGCCTGCGTTGTGGCGCGTGTTCTCGTAGTCGCGCCCGGGATTTCCCAAGCCTACAATCAGGTATTCCACCGGCCCCGTGCTCGTCTTTTCTTGTTCGATCTTCTTGAAAATATCAAAAATGTTGCTCATAATTGTCCTTTCGCTGCAATGACCATAAAGCGAGAGAAAAAACTCCCTCGCCATGCACAATTGTTATCAGCCTATATTATAAACGAAAATCCCCCCTCTGTCAAAGGTTTTTTGTGCATTGTGACGCCGTTCAAAGAAAGTTTACAATTACAAAAGGAATAAATATATTGAAAAAACTTGTCCGAGCCGGGGAATTGTGGTATAATGAACAATGCCGTAGCAGGGTCATGCCGTTCCGGGATGGCTTTTTGCGGCCTAAATTACGTTTATAAAAATTTTTATTATATGGAGGTATTACCTACATGGCAAAGAAGTATTGCTACCTGTTTACAGAAGGCAACGCAACCATGCGTGAGCTGCTGGGCGGTAAGGGCGCAAACCTTGCAGAGATGACCCACATCGGTCTTCCCGTTCCCCAGGGCTTCACCATTTCTACTGAGGCTTGCACCCAGTACTACGAGGATGGCAAGCAGATCAATCCTGAGATTCAGGCAGAGATCAACGAGTACATCGTAAAGATGGAAGAGGTTACCGGCAAGAAGTTCGGTGATCTGGAGAACCCCCTGCTGGTTTCCGTTCGTTCCGGTGCACGTGCATCCATGCCCGGTATGATGGACACCATCCTGAACCTGGGTCTGAACGAGCAGGTTGTTGAGGTTATGGCTGAGAAGTCCGGCAACGCTCGTTGGGCATACGACTGCTACAGAAGATTTATCCAGATGTACTCCGACGTCGTTATGGAAGTCGGCAAGAAGTACTTCGAGGAGCTCATCGATGAGATGAAGGAAAAGAAGGGCGTTAAGCTCGACGTTGAGCTGACCGCTGATGACCTCAAGGAGCTGGCTGAGCAGTTCAAGGCTGAGTACAAGGCTAAGATCGGTACCGATTTCCCCACCGATCCTAAGGAGCAGCTCATGGGTGCTGTTAAGGCAGTATTCCGTTCTTGGGACAACCCCCGTGCAAACGTTTACAGACGTGACAACGACATTCCCTACTCTTGGGGTACCGCAGTAAACGTACAGGCAATGGCATTCGGTAA
>JAZRQR010000004.1:0-4044 GCA_045650025.1 Eubacteriales bacterium | reverse complement strand
CATGGTAGCCGCTACGTTGGAAAGACCGAAGTTGCCGTTGTCTTCCTTAACGGTGTAGTAGTTCTTTGCATCGGTGTTATCGTAAATGATGCAGGGAACGGGATTGAGGGTATGGCTGGTCTTTGCCTTGAAGTTGCCGTTCTTGTCTGCCTTGGGCTGACCGGACTTCTTATCCATCTCATACATCTCGTCTGCGTTACCGTGGTCTGCGGTGATCAGAGCCACGCCGCCCAGCTCGTCCACAACCTTCAGGATGCGCGCCAGCTGCAGGTCAAGAGCTTCCATGGAGCAACGGGTTGCTGCCAGAGAGCCGGTGTGACCAACCATGTCGCCGTTGGGGAAGTTGACGCGATACTAGGTGTACTTGCCCTCGCGTAAAGCGCTGATCATCTCATCGGTGATCTCAGCGCACTTCATCCAGGGGCGCTGCTCAAAGGGAACGACGTCGGAGGGAATCTCTACGTAGGTCTCCAGCTCCTCGGAGAACTTGCCGGACTTGTTACCGTTCCAGAAATAAGTCACGTGACCGTACTTCTGGGTCTCGGTGATTGCATACTGTGCAACGCCGGTGTTAGCCAAGTACTCGCCCATGGTGTTGGAAATTTCGGGGGGATTTACCAGGTACTTGGAGGGGATGTGGAGGTCACCGTCATACTCCAGCATGCCTGCGTAAACGACCTTGGGGTAGCGAACGCGGTCAAACTTGTCGAATTCGCCCTCTGCGGTATCAAAGGTCTTGGAGATCTCGATCGCACGGTCACCGCGGAAGTTGTAGAAGATAACGCTGTCGCCGTCCTCAATGGTACCAACGGGCTTGCCGTTCTCGGCGATTACGAAGGGATCGATATCCTGGTCGATCTTGCCGGTCTCGGCACGCAGGGTGTTGTAAGCTTCAATAGCGGATGCGAACTGTCTGCCATCGCCCAGCACGTGGGTGTGCCAGCCCTTTTCCACCATGCTCCAGTTTGCCTCGTATCTGTCCATGGTAACGGTCATTCTGCCGCCGCCGGAAGCGATCTTTGCATCAAACGCGGAGTCGTTCAGGGAAGCCAGGAAATCCTCGAAGGGAAGGATGTAGTCGGGAGCGCTGGTCTCGCCAACGTCTCTGCCGTCCAAGAGGATGTGTACGCGAACGGTAGCAACACCGTCAGCCTTAGCCTGCTTGATCATAGCCTTGAGGTGGTCAATGTGAGAGTGCACGTTACCGTCCGAGAACAGACCCATAAAGTGCAGGGTAGAGCCGTTAGCCTTGACGTTGGCAATCAGCTCCTGCCAGGTTGCGGATGCGAACATCTTGCCCGACTCAATGGAATTGGTAACCAGCTTTGCACCCTGTGCAAATACCTGGCCTGCGCCAAGAGCATTGTGACCTACCTCGGAGTTACCCATATCGTCATCGGAAGGCAAGCCTACGGCTACGCCGTGTGCCTTGAGGCTGACCATGGGGTACTTGCTCATCAGAGCATCGAGAGTGGGGGTGTACGCGCCTGCAACGGCGTTGGAAATGGTATCGGGTGCAAGGCCAACACCGTCCATCACGATGGTCAGAACGGGACCCTGAACGCCCTTGAAGTTGTTCAGCTTTTGCAGTTGATTCATATCTTCCTCCAAAACTTTGTGTTTTATATTTCAATCCTAATCATTATACTATTTTTTTGTCTCAATTGCAAGATGCAATTCGAAAAAATTGAAAGTTTGTCCAAAATTTGCAAAAATATTTGTAAGCCCCTTGCAATTGTTGGAAATGTGCGGTATAATACTTTGGTAAAAATATTTTTCTATCAAAGGAAGTGTAAAAAAATGTCCGAATGTACCCATAACTGTTCCACTTGCTCTGCCAATTGCGGTTCGCGCGATAAGAAGAGCATGTACGAAGCGCCCCATCCCGCATCCAGCATCAAGCACGTCATCGGCGTGGTCAGCGGCAAGGGTGGCGTAGGCAAATCGCTTGTAACCTCTATGCTGGCAGTGCTTATGCAGCGCAAGGGCTATCGCGTCGGCATTCTGGATGCAGATATTACCGGCCCCTCGATCCCCAAGGCGTTTGGCCTCAACAAGCCCGTTGAAGGTGACCAGGACGGCATGGTGCCCCCTGCAACCACCACCGGCATTGAGATCATGTCCGTAAACCTGCTGCTTGACGATGAGACCAGACCCGTTGTCTGGAGAGGCCCCGTCATTGCAGGTACTGTCAAGCAGTTCTGGTCGCAGACCGTCTGGGCGGATCTGGACTATCTGTTTGTCGACTGCCCTCCCGGAACCGGCGACGTACCGCTGACCGTGTTCCAGTCCATCCCGCTGGATGGCATCGTCATCGTTTCCAGCCCTCAGGAGCTGGTTTCCATGATCGTAAAGAAGGCAGCGCACATGGCAGATATGATGGATATTCCCGTGCTTGGCTTGGTTGAGAACATGAGCTACGTGCTCTGTCCCGATTGCGGCAAGAAGATCCACGTTTTTGGTGAGAGCCATATCGCTGAGATTGCAGAGCAGTTTGGCTACGATCTGCTTGCACAGATCCCCATGGATGCAAAGCTGGCAGCTCTTGTTGACAAGGGTTGGATCGAAATGATGCAGAACGACTATATGGACGCTGCATCCGACAAAATTGAAGATAAGCTGAATGCTTAAGAGGTATGTATGGTAAAGGCCGGTATTGACAGAATATGCGAGCCGAGCGTCCGAGCTTTGCTAAATGGCAAGAGAATCGGACTGGTTGGCGGCGCATCCGGACTGAACCGAAGCTACCTTGGAACGATTGAGGCAATGACCGAACAGTACCGTGTTGCGGCGCTTTATGCGCCGGAGCACGGCAGTCGCGGCGTGCTCGGCCCCGGTGAGGCAGTCGAGAACGGCGTGGACGCCATTTCGGGCATTGCCTCTTTTAGCTTATTTCGCGATATGGTGTTTTCGGAGGACGAGGGAGAGAAGAGCAGCGTGTATGCACCGGATGAGCTGCCCATTGACATCCTGGTCTTTGATATGCAGGACGTCGGCTCTCGCTATTTTACCTATGCGTCCACGCTATTTTATTGCATGCAGGCGTGCGCCAAAAAGAAAATTCCGCTTTGCGTGCTGGACAGACCCAATCCCATCGGAGGTGCGGTGGAGGGCAACGTTTCAAAGCCCGAAATGGCGTCCTTTATTGGGCTTACCCAAGTGCCTATCCGCCACGGCATGACCTTGGGTGAGCTGGCGCGACTGTATAACGGGGAATATCACCTGGGATGCGAGTTGCACGTAGTGGAGATGGACGGTTGGAAACGCGACATGTTTTATGGAGAGACCGGCTTGCCCTTTGTCAAGCCCAGCCCCAATTTGCCAAGCATGGATGCCATTTCCGTTTATAACGGCACCTGCCTGTTTGCGGGCACCAACGTCAGCGAGGGCAGAGGCACGACCACGCCCTTTACCACGATCGGTGCGCCGTATATCCATCCCGTCAAGCTGGCGGCACGCATGAACGAGCTGGATCTGCCCGGACTTGCATTTTCGCCCGCGTTTTTCCGCCCCTTGTTTGGCAAGCATGCCGGTACGGTCTGCCACGGCGTGGATATTCACGTGCTGGATCCCAAATCGGTGCAGCCCGTAGCCCTTGGCGTGCACCTGATGCGCACCATCGAGGAGCTGCATCCGGACGAGTTTGCCTTCAATCCGCCCCCCGTGGGAGGCAGATGGCATATTGATCTCGCTTCGGGCAATACCGATCTGCGCACCTCTTCGGAGAGCGCACAGCAGATCCTTTTGCGCTGGCAAGCTGAGGCAGATGCGTTTATGCCGCTGTACGATAGATACAGAATTTACGAATAAAATGAGAGCGTTGCCGTGCGGCAACGCTCTTGTGTTATTTAATTCCGATTGCTTGCAATATCTCGTTCGTCGTAAACTCAAATGGAAGAAACGTCATCTGCTCGGGCAAAAAGGGAATGGGTGCATGCCCGTCAAGCGTGATCAGCTTGAGATTCAAGCAGAGCCTGTCCGCATTTTGCATGACCGATTCGCGCAGCTTGGGCTGCTGGATCAAGTCGGAGGCCAAGCGGTCTT
>JAZRQR010000003.1:0-67682 GCA_045650025.1 Eubacteriales bacterium | reverse complement strand
TCCTCGTAGCGGAAGGTGACGTTGTCCAGCACGATGTCGCCCTTGACGTTCTGCAGCACCTTGGCGTCGGGCTTGTCCTGAATGTCGGGTACGACGTCCAAAATCTCGGAGAAGCGCTCAATACCGGTCATACCGCGCTGGAACTGCTCGGTAAACTCGACAATGCGGCGCACCGAGGTGAACAGCGTGGAAACGTACATCAAAAATGCGATATAATCGGCGGCATCCAGTTGGATAACGGGATTCTTGGCGATCAGTAGCAGTGCACCCACGACTACGACAACGATGTAGAGCAGACCCTCAAAGAAGCGCGTGGATGCCTGGAACATGCCCATGTACTTGTACATAGTGCCCTTGATGCCAAGGAACTTGTGGTTGCCCTCGCGGAACTTTTCAATTTCGGTGCCCTCGTTGGCAAACGCCTTGACCTCGTGAATGCCCAGCAGACTATCCTCCACCTGCGAGTTGAGCTCGCCTACCTGTACGCGCGACTGGCGGAAGGCTTCCTTCATCTTGCCGTTGAACGAGATCAGCACCAGAACCATGACGGGAATCATGGCAAAGGTGATCAGCGCCAAGAGGGGATTGATGACCAGGAGGATGACGAAGGAGCCAAGGATCTTGACGCCTGCGATAAAGAATTCCTCGGGGCAATGGTGTGCAAATTCGGTAATGTCAAACAGGTCGCTGGTGATGCGCGACATCAGCGTACCAACCTTGGTGTTGTCAAAGTAAGAGAAGCTGAGCTTCTGGAGATGCCCAAACAGGTCGCGGCGCATGTCGGTCTCCATTTTTGCACCGATGATGTGACCGCGATTTGCCATGAAATAGTAGGCAATGGTGTCGATCAGACGCATCAAGAGGTACACGCCGCCAAAGGTCAGGATCATGGTGACGGTCAGCGAAATGGGCTCCTCTTGCGCCTCTCCCGTGATTTTTCTGACGATCAAGGGCAGTGCCAGCTCGCACATGGTGGTCAGCGCGGCGCAGCACAAATCAAAAACGATGTCTTTCTTATACGGCTTGTAGTAGGGAAGAAAGCGCTTGATCGGGTGTGTCTTTTTGGTCTTGTGTTTTGCCATGACACAACCTCCTTTCTGTTGGTGGGGGCTGTCGCACAAGCAACAGCCCCTCGTATGGTTTTACGCTCTGAGTGCAATACCCAGCTTGAACTTGAGGTCGCCCACGATCTTCTTGGAAATCTTGTCAGCTTCCTCAACGGTCAGGGTACGGTCAGCGGCACGCAGGGTCACGCGGAATGCAACGCTCTTGTTGCCTGCGCCCAGCTTTTCACCGCGGAAAATGTCAAACAGTTCAACGTTTTCAACCAATGCTCCGCCAGCCTTTGCGATCACGTTCATGATCTTGCCAACCTCCAGCTCCTCTGCGCAAACAAACGCGTAGTCACGGGTTGCAGCGGGGAACTTGGGCAGCGGCTTGTAGTCAGGCTCGGTATTGGAAACGGCAAACAGCGCGTCAAAGTCGATCTCAGCGCAAAGCACGGGGGTGTTCATGCCGTAGTTGTCAGCCACAACGGGGTGGATCTGACCGAATACGCCCAGGTACTTGCCGTCTGCGGTGGTCACGGTTGCGCATCTGCCGGGATGGTAAGAGGGGTTCTCGGTGCAAGAGGTGTACTGTGCACCCTTGACGCCTGCCATCTTAAGCAGGTTTTCAACAGCACCCTTCATGTCGTAGAAGTCTGCATCGCCGTACATACCAACGGTCACAACCGTCTTTTCCTCGGGCAGGTTCGCGGGGTTCTCATCGGGCAGGTAAATGGTTGCCATTTCAAACAGACGCACGTTCTGGTTGGAGAAGTTGTTGTTTCTCTGCAGAACCTCCATCAGAGAAGGCAACGCGGTGGTACGCATGACGCTGGTGTCCTCGCCAAGCGGGTTGGAGATGACAACCGAGGTGCGCAGCTTGCTATCTGCAGGCAGCGCGATGGCGTCGTAGTACTTGGGGCTGATGAACGAGAAGGTCTGGATCTGCGAGATGCCCATGCCGTACATCAGCTGCTCGGTTGCAACAAACAGCTTCTGCTTGGGGGTACGCATGCCCTGCGTGGTCTCTGCCTTGATGCAGGAGGAGGGAATCTTATCGTAGCCCCAGATACGAACGATCTCTTCTGCAATGTCCTGCATGCAGCCAAGGTCGCTTCTGAAGGAGGGCACGTAAATATTGCCGTTTTCTACGCGGCAGTCCAGCGTTGCGAGAATGTCGATCATGGTCTGCTCGTCAATCTCGGTGCCAAGGAACTTGTTGTACTTATCGGGGGTGAAGGGGAGGATGACCTGCTCCTTCTTGGTGGGGTACACGTCGATCAGACCGTCTACAACGTCACCTGCGCCCAGCAGCTCTACCAGCTGGCATGCGCGCATCAGGCCGGGCAGGCAGTTTTCTGCATCCAGACCCTTTTCAAAGCGAGCAGAGGATTCGGTTCTCATGCCGTTCTTCTTTGCGGTCACACGGGTGTCGGGGCCGGAGAAGCAAGCGGACTCAAATACCACGGTGACGGTATCGTTCTCGATCTCGCTGTTCAGACCGCCCATAACGCCTGCCAGAGCGCAAGCCTTGTTCTGGTCAGCAATGACCAGCATGGAGGAGTCAAGGGTGTGGCTGACGTTATCCAGGGATACGAATACCTCACCGTCGTTTGCGCGGCGTACGTTGATCGCCTTGCCCTCGATCTGCTTGTAATCGAACGCGTGCATAGGCTGACCGTACTCGAGCATGACGTAGTTGGTAATGTCTACGATGTTGTTAATGGGGCGAACGCCTGCAGCGCGCAGACGTCTGCGCATCCACAGAGGCGAGGGAGCGATCTTGACGTTCTTGACCACCTTTGCCGCATAGCGGAAGCACAGATCGGGTGCGCTGATGCCTACGGAAATGTAGTTGTCAATGTGGTCACCGTCGCCTGCACCCTTGACGGATACGGGATCAACGTGCCAGTCAAGCTCCATGGAAGCGGCGGTCTCGCGTGCAAGACCGATGACGGACAGACAGTCGGGGCGGTTGGAGGTGATCTCAAACTCGACCACGGTGTCGCGTACCATTTCCACGTCGCAAAGGTCCTTGCCCAGATACTCTGCATACTGCTCGGGCAGGATCCAGATGCCGTTTTCCTCTACGCCGGGGCAGTCGTGAGCGCTCAGGCCCAGCTCTGCAAACGAGCACATCATACCGTTGGAGTCCACGCCGCGCAGCTTGCCTGCCTTGATCTGCTTACCCTCCGCTACGGTTGCGGGAGCAACAGCTGCGGGAACGATGGCACCGACGAATACGTTCTGTGCGCCGGTCACGATCTGGATGGGTGCGTCTGCACCAATGTCGATCTGGCAGATCCACAGGTGATCGGAGTCGGGGTGATGCTCCATTGCCAGCACCTTACCGATGCGTACGTTGGAGATCTCCTCTGCAAGCACCTCAAAGCCCTCTACCTTGGAGCCGGTGTCGGTCATACGGTCGCAATATTTCTTTACGTCGGTAATCTTCTTGGTATCGACGTAATCACTCAGCCAATTAAAAGAAAGATTCATAATCTACGCTCTCCTTTCTCAGAACTGCTCAAGGAAACGCACGTCGTTCTCATAGAACAGACGAATGTCGTCTACGTGGTACTTGAGCATTGCAATACGCTCGATACCCATACCGAACGCAAAGCCGCTGTATTCCTCGGGGTCAATGCCGCACATGGTCAGCACGTTGGGGTGTACCATACCTGCGCCAAGGATCTCGATCCAGCCCTCGCCCTTGCAAAGTCTGCAGCCCTTGCCGCCGCAAGCGAAGCAGGAAACGTCAACCTCTGCGCTGGGCTCGGTGAAGGGGAAGTGGTGGGGACGGAAACGGCAACGGGTATCCTCGCCGAACTGTGCCTTTGCAAAGGTCTCCAGCATGCCCTTGAGGTCGCCCATGGTAATGCCCTTGTCAACCACAAGACCTTCCATCTGGTGGAACAGGGGAGAGTGGGTAGCATCCATCGCGTCGGAGCGGTAAACGCGGCCGGGGGAGATGATGCGGATCGGAGGCTTCTGCACCTCCATGGTTCTCGCCTGCACGGGCGAGGTCTGGGAGCGCAGCAGGATGTTATCCGTGATGTAGAAGGTGTCCTGCGTGTCTCTTGCGGGGTGATTTTCCGGAATATTGAGCTTCTGGAAGTTGTACAAGTCATACTCTACCTCGGGACCCTCTGCGATCGAAAATCCCATGCCGATAAAGATCTCTTCCATATCTCTCTGTACGCGGGTCAGGGGGTGTACGTGACCGACGCGTGCGGTCTTGCCGGGCATGGTAACGTCCAGCTTTTCAGCCTTGAGCTGCTCTTCGAGAGCGGAAGCCTTAAGAGCCTCTGCCTTCTCGGCTACGGCTGCCTCGATCTCCTCGCGCACCTGGTTTGCCAGCTGGCCGATAACGGGTCTTTCCTCGGCGCTCAGCTTGCCCATACCGCGCAGAACGGCGGTCAGCTCACCCTTTTTGCCAAGGTATTGAATTCTGATCTGCTCAAGATCTTCGCCTGCAGCAATCTTTTCAAGTGCTGTCTGGCGAATTTGATTCAGCATTTCTTTCATGGTTGTTTCCTTCCTTTGTATTTCCATATAAATTTTTTTATAAAATAAAAAAGCCCTCCCAAAAAACATGGGACGGCATAAAAAACCGCGGTACCACCCAAATAAAGGCGTGACGCTTACGCGCACAAAGCCAACACTCTGCCGACCGATAACGGTGTCTGCCGTGTCCCACTACCGTACTCGGCTCACAGGACCTGCTCCGAAGGGAAATGCAACACACGCCACGTAAGACCGCTTTCAGCCGCGTCGGTCATCTCTGTGTACGCTTTTTCGTGTGCGCTGACTTCATCATCGCATTTACCGTAACATTATATCACATTGTGTTTGCAAATGCAAGAGGTTTTGCGAATATTTTTGGTTTTTTGGTGTGGAAAGTACGCAAAGTACTCATCATGCGGTATGCAGAGTCACCCTTGAGTGTCATCCTGAGCGGAGCGTTATTTCGCAGTTTGCTGCGAAATGGCGCGAAGTCGAACTTTTGCGGGTCGAGGATGTGCCAAAGGCACACCGCAGCAAGCAAAAGCGCAAGCGCGAACAGCGCGCAGCGGGATCTCCGAAGGGTTTCTGACACGTCTGTTTGCACAAAGCATTCTTTTGAAGGAAACGATATGGGATATAAAAAAGTGTAACAAAGGCTAAGCAGACATTGAGAAAACTCTTCGGAGATCCCGCCTGCGGCGGTTTTGCTCCACTGTATTTCGCAGTCAAGTGCTGCGAAATATTCGTTCCGCAAAACTTCGACTACGTATGAAATCCCGACCTAAAGCATTCAAAAAACTGAGGAACATTGTCGGAATTTCATACTCCGCTCAGGATGACACTCGGGGGATATTTTCTTGACTTTGCTTACATTGTGTGATACAATAAAAACACGAAAATAAAAGGAGCTCCGGCATGAACAAAACGCAAAAAATACTGCTGATTTCATTTAGCGCGCTGCTTGCGCTTCTTCTTGCCGCACTGTTTGTTGCAGCCGGTGTGTCGGTTGCAAAAAACGGCATGCAGGGCTTGGTCGGAGAGCTGTTTGGGGGCACTATGACACAAGCGCTTGAAACGATGCCCGAAGAACAGACGACGCAAAGTGAAGCAGACATCATGGATATATTATTTGATCTTGACCAAACGCACATGCCGTCATATGAGGATTATCTCAAAATTGAGGAAGATATGACAATTGTGGAGATAGTAGAAATTATGGGGAAGCCGCACAGTATTGAGTACGCTACGGGGAAGGCGTATTTTTATTGGGAAATGGCTGATGGCGGTTTTTGTAATATCCTATCGAATTACAGGCATGAAGACAGAGATTTGTTGATGAGTGAGGGATATGGTGGGTCAATTGCGTTCGATATCAATTATTTTGGTCCTTCCAATGAAGACGGAAAATAAAGGCAGAGCCGCTTGGCTCTGCCTTTTGATATTAAATGATCCCCAGCGCGATGACGGCGGTAATGCCGATCAGTGCGGCGATTTGGAGAATGGCGATCAGCAAGGTGACCCATCTCTGCCAGTGCTGCGTCTTGTGACGGATCAGCGTCATCGTGCCAAACATGGCAAATGCGCCGCCAAGCAAGGGAAGTGTGAAAAACAATCGTCTTTCGGGAACGCGCAGCTGCACCTTGTTTTTCTTGGAAATGCCCTTGTCGTAAATGCATACGATCATGGAGATCAGCGAAATGACGACCAGGTATCCGCCCACAATGGCATAGGGAATTGCCCAAGGCGTCAGATTTTGCAGCATTTGAGCAAAGTCCATGGCGTCCTCTTAGCCCTTGAAGCCGTCACGCAGGCCTACAACGCGGTTGAAGGTGTCTGCGTTCTTGGAGTCCTTGCAGAAGTAACCAACGCGGACAAACTGGAACTTTTCGCCGGGTGCTGCATCTGCTAAGCAGGGCTCTACCATAGCGCCCTCTACCTTGGTCAGCGACTCGGGGTTGAGGAAGTCCAGGTAAGTCTTGCCCTCGGGAACGTCTGCGGTGTTCTCAATGTTGAACAGGCGATCGTAGAGCATGATGGTGGCAGGCTTTGCGTACTTTGCAGACAGCCAATGAATGGTGCCCTTGATCTTTCTGCCGTCAGCGGGCATGCCGTTGCCGGTTTCCAGGTCTGCGGTTGCATGAATTTCCTTGATGCTGCCATCCTCGTTCTTGATGATCTCGCCGCAGCGGATGATATAGCCGCCCATCAGACGCACCTCGCTGTCGGGCTTGAGACGGAAGAACTTGGGAGGCGGAACCTCTGCGAAGTCATCGGCGTCGATATAGATCTCACGGGTCATGGGAACCTCGCGCTTGCCAAGCTCCTCCTTCTGAGGATGGTTGGGCAGGCTGATCATCTCTTCCTTATCCTCGGGATAGTTGTCGATGATGACCTTGATGGGGTTGACGATGGCAACGCGGCGCAGCGCGTTTTCGTTGAGATCATCGCGTACGCAAGCCTCCAGCTGGCGTACGTCTACGGTGTGGTCGGTGTTGGTAACGCCTGCTTCTCTTACGAAGGTGAAGAGAGCCTCGGGGGTGTAGCCGCGGCGGCGCAGACCGCAAAGGGTGGGCAGACGGGGGTCATCCCAGCCGTCTACGTGACCTTCCTCAACCAGCTGACGCAGATAACGCTTGGACATAACCGTGCAGGTGATGTTCATGCGACCGAACTCCCACTGATGAGGGGGCTGTTCAAAGCCGATCTTTTCAATCACCCAGTCGTACAGCGGACGGTGGTTTCTGAACTCGCTGGAGCACAGAGAATAGGTGATGCCCTCCAGCGCGTCCTGGATGGGATGCGCGAAGTCGTACATGGGATATACGCACCACTCGTCACCCTGACGGTGATGGTGAATGTGCTTGATACGGTAAATAACGGGGTCACGCAGGTAGGGGTTGTCGCTGGAGGGGTCGATCTTTGCGCGCAAGGTGCGTGCGCCGTCCTGGAACTCGCCATTCTTCATTCTCTCGAACAGGTCGAGGTTTTCCTCTACGGAACGGTTGCGGTAGGGGGATTCCTTGGATGCGACAGAGCGGTCGGTGCCCTTGTAGTCAGCCAGGTCGTCCTTGGAAAGGTCGCAAACGTATGCGTCGCCCTGCTTGATCAGCTGTACGGCGAATTCATAGCACTTGCCAAAGTAATCCGAGCCGTAGAATACGCCGCCCGTAGGGGTAGCGCCCAGCCACTCCAGGTCCTCGCGGATGGAGCGCACGAACTCGTCGGACTCCTTGGCGGGGTTGGTGTCGTCGTAGCGGAGATTGAACAGACCGTTATACTTGTTTGCAACGTCGGTGTTGATGCAGATTGCCTTGACCGAGCCGATGTGCAAGTAACCGTTGGGCTCGGGCGGGAAGCGAGTGTGGATCTTCTTGTCCGGCTGTACGCCAAGATCCTCGTTAATGATCTCAAAAATAAAATTGTTGTTGGTTTCTGCCATGATTTTATCCTCTATTATGATGAAATTAAAGGGTTGCAAGCATTGCGTTCAGTCTTGCTACGGTGCGCTCATAGCCAAGGATCTGCATAACCGTCCAAAGGTCGGGCGCGTTGGTCTTACCGGTCACGGCAAGGCGCAGGAACATGGAAACGTCTGCTACGCTGCCGCGGAATGCAGCAGGATCTGCCTTGTATGCCTTCATGTCGGCGGTGTAGCCAAGACCTGCACCGATCTCCTTGATCTTTTCAAACCAGGTGTTCATATCGTCTGCAATGTCAAAGACCTTGATAAAGCCTTCCAGCACAGCCTTGATGTCCGCCTTGTCAAACTGCTCGGGGTACTGCTCGGTCAGAGCAAACAGCTCGTCGTAGAAGAAGCCCATATAGGGGCGTGCGTCCTTCCAGACAGCCAGGTCCTTACGCGGCTTCTTGCCGCCGCGGCCGATAGCGAAAATGCTTGCAGCGTAAGCTTGATCGCGGGCAAGCAGCGCGCCGAATTCGGAATCGTAGGTCTGTGCCCATTCGGTAACGGACTCGGTTACCTGCTGTGCACTCATGCGCGAGATGACGTTCTTGGAAACGTCGTTAAGCTTATTAAAGTCGAACAGGCAGCCCGAGGAACTCATCTTCTTGATGTTGAAGGGGAACTCGGTGTAGGGCTTTTCGGGGTTCTGTGCGTGCCATTCCTCGTAGTTGGAGTTGAGCAGCGTCATAACGTACTCGCAAACGCATTCGGGAGCATAGCCCATTGCGGCGTAGTCGTCCATGTTTGCGCCCATGTCGCGCTTGGAAAGCATCTTCTTGTTGCCGTACTCATCCAGACGCATGATCTGCGAGATGTGCATGTACTTGGGCAGCTTGAAGCCCAGGTATCTGAACAGCTGAATGTGCTTTGCCAGGCTGGGCAGCCATTCCTCACCGCGAATGACGTGCGTGGTGCCCATCAGGTGGTCATCCACTGCGTGTGCAAAGTGGTAGGTGGGAATACCGTCGGACTTGAGCAGCACGAAATCCTCGTCGTTCTCGGGAATGTCCAGCTTGCCTCTTACCAGATCGGTAAAGGGGGTCTTCTTGTTGGGGTCACCGTCAGCCAGAATACGCAGCACGAAGGGATTGCCCGCCTCAAGATTTGCCTTGACCTCGTCCATGGTAATGGCACGGGCGCGGAGCATTTCTGCGCGGCGCTCTTCTGCCTGCGCCTGCCAGTCGGTGTTCTTGATTTCTTCCTTTTTATTGACTGCCTGCAGCGCCTCCAGCTCCTCCTCGGTGGTGAAGCAGGGGTAAGCCAGACCACGGCTGACCAGATCCTTTGCGTAGGTCTGGTAGATCTCGGCACGTGCGCTCTGCTTGTAAGGGCCGTATGCGCCTTGGTCGCTGACCTTGCCGGTCTCGTCCAAGATCGCGCCCTCGTCAAAGTGGATGCCGTAGTGTGCCAGCGTCTTGATCAGACCCTCGGCTGCACCGGGAACCTCGCGCTTTGCGTCGGTGTCTTCAATACGCAGGAAAAATACGCCGCCGCTCTGGTGTGCCAGACGCTCGCCCACGGTGGTGGGGAACAGACCGCCGAAATGTACAAAGCCTGTAGGGCTGGGTGCAAAACGGGTGACCTTAGCGCCCTCGGGCAGCGGTCTTGCGGGATATGCCGCCTCCATATCGGCGGGAGTTTTGGTGATCTGCGGGAAGAGCAGATCGGCTAAAAGCTGATAATCCATATTTGTTTCCTCAATATATTATAAATAGATTTTACAGATAGAATGCCACGTCAAGCGCGCGACCCAAGGGGCAGCTGTCGCCGTGTCCGGGGTAGATGGTAATGTTCTTGGGGTACTGTCGCAGCGCGCAAAGCGAGGTGCGCAGCTGGAAGGCGTTACCGCCGTGCAGGTCGGCTCTGCCGTAGCCCTCGGCAAACAGCAAATCTCCCGTGAACATGGTGCGCTCACCGGGAATGTAATAGCAAACCGAGCCCTTGGAGTGACCGGGCAGGTGCACGACCTCAATGTCCATGCCGCCAAGGTTGATCTTGTCGCCATGTGCCAAAAGTCTTTCGGCAGGGGCATAGGAAATGTCCTGACCAAAGAACAGGGAAAAGGCGTTTTTGATGCCGTCCTCCAGCATCTCTGCATCCTGTTCGTGGATCATGAGTGGAACGGGACAAGCGCGGCGCAGCGTATCGATGGATACGATGTGGTCAAAGTGTCCGTGCGTCAGAAGGATACCCTTCAAGGTGGCGCCCTCTTGCTCCACGCGTGCTAAAATGGACTTGGCAGAAGCGCTGGGGTCAATGACCAATGCCTCGCCCTGATGCACCAGAATGTAGCAGTTGGAGTTGTACGAGCCGGGGAAGAGATTGATAATCTGCATATTTCCTCCGCGTTACATAAATATTCATATTATTATATCACATTATTTCTGCTTTGTCTACACCTTAGCATGAAAAAAAGCCCTGCGATTTGCATCGCAGGGCTGATTTTTTAACAATTATTATTTGCCTTCCTTTTCAAACAAGAAGCTGTAGTGAGAAGATTCACCCTTGAATCCTTCGTAGGAGAATTCGCCGGCGCTGTAAACCTTATCGTTACCCTTGAACTTGTTGTAAATGTAGGACTGCTTATCTTCACAGTAAGACTGGAAGTTTGCTTCCAGGAAGCTCTCAACCTTATCCAAGAAGGAGTTGTAACCAGAAACGGTAGCCTTGGTGAAGACGATGGGGTTGGTGTAGGTTTCCTTAACCTTGTTGATGTTGTTTGCGGTCAGGGAAGCGTGCTGATTTGCAACGATGGGAGTTACGGGAACCTCTTCCATCAGAATGTCCTCAGCTGCGTGCAACAGGGTTGCGCGGTCCTCAAGGAAGGTCTTTGCGGAAGGAGTAATGCCGTATGCGTTGTAGATCTCGGTGATGGTGTTGTATACAGCGTCAGCTGCTTCCTTGGACTCGAAGTAGTCGGTGCCGTATGCGGTGTTGTAGAAGAACTTGTAGAAGTCACCGTAGTACTGCAGGAAGTAAACTGCCTCCATGAGGTTGTTGTATTCCTCGTTATCAAAGCCGGTGATGTGTGCGGTGAGCTGGTAGTTCTCGGTGTTGGACATGTCCATACCCTGACCGGAGAACGCCTTTGCGAAGGGAGCCAGCGTTGCGTAAGCGTCAACGGTAACAGCACCCAGGTCAAGAGCGATGACCTCGAAGTCACCTGCACGCAGATCCTCGGAGTAGAGGTCGTCACAGATATCGGTAGGAACGGATTCGGTCCACTTGTAGTAGTCGTTGTTGGTAATGGAGCCTCTCATGTTGACCTCAACGTCAAAGCCAAGTGCGCTCCACTGCTCCGCAACCATCTCTGCGATTGCAACGTGAACTTCGTCGTAAGCAGCAACGGTGATGGAGAAGGAGTACTTGTTTGCCTTGATGCCTGCAGCGGAAAGCTCAGACTTCAGGGTATCAACATCTACGGTGGTCAGCGTCTCGTAAGAGGAGGTAGCAGCCTCACGGAAGGTATCCTTTGCAGCGTTGGTGTTGAAAACGCCGTTGGGAACGATACCGGTAGCCGCCTCGGCATAAAGGATCGCGTCAGCGATTGCCTGACGGTCAATTGCCTTGGAGAGCACCTGACGAACGGTCTTGTTGGCAAACAGGTATTCGCCGTCGCCGCCGTTATCGATCAGAGCATTCTGGTTGAAGTAGTAAGTATGGTTGGACATTGCGTCAACGGTGTCAACGTCCTTAAGCAGGCTTGCGTAAGCCTCGTCTACTCTCCAGGAGTAGGGAATGTTGTCCACGTACAGCAGTGCGCCGGACTCGTAAGCCTGAGCGACCTGGTCGTCGGTCATGGAGAAATCTACAATAATTCTATAGGGGGTTACAAACTTGTCGAGCTTTTCTTCCTTCTCAACGTCGCGGTAGTAGTAGGAGTTGCGCTCAAGAACCAGGAATTTAACCAGGCTTTCCTTGAAGTCCTTACCAACCGTTACCTCTTCCTTGCCGGTTTCGGTGTACTCGTAGTTTGCATCAAAGTACTTGGTGCTGTTCTCAACGAACTCGATTCTACCCAGCTTGAAGGGACCGCTGCACACGATGGTTGCAGGCTTCTTTGCCCAGTCGGGCTTAGCGGTGATGTCCTCACGCAGGGGAGCGAGTGCCACGCTGGTCAGGTTGAGAATGAACTGGTCGTAATTGATAGGACCTTCAAATTCAACGGAAACCATACGCTCACCCTCTGCATAAATGCAAAGGTCGTCGATGGACATATCGCCTTCCTTAACGGAGCGGGCGTTCTTGATATCGTACAGCAGAGCAGCTGCATCGTAGGAGCTTTCTACGTCCAGTACGCGCTTCCATGCATAAACAACGTCGTTTGCGGAAATATAAGTACCGTCGGACCAGCAGGTCTCGTTGAGGTAGATATCCATTTTGTATTCGTTGGCTGCCGCGTCTTCTTTGATGACGTACTTCTGCACCAGAGACTTCTTTACCTTGCCGTTATCATTGAGCTTGAACAAGGTCTCAAAAAGCAGGTTTACAATGGTGGTGGTGCCGTCGTTATAGAATGCGTTGGCAGGGTCGAGGTCGTATACCTGATCGGAAAGGTACATGGTCAGGTACTGGCCTTTGTCTTCGGTCTTCTTGTCCTTGTTGTCGCCGCAAGCACTCAGGCAAGCCAGAGAGCCAACGAGCATGACCAGGCAGAGAGCGGATGCAAGGATGCGCTTTGTCATGATTGAGAGTTCCTCCTCGTGGATTTGAAAGATCACGGCTGCCCGGAGGCAACCGCTTGAGTGTGCTGAGATTTTGCAAACCGATGCGCCAAAGAAAATTCGTGCAACCGCACAAAATTCGGCGGGCGATCCTGTACACAATGCACAGAACCCTCGCGCGCATACCGATAGGCAAGTCCCAATACTCGCATATTTACATATAGTATAACTGATTTCTTGAAAAAAAGCAAGAGAAAAACCAAAAATTAATATATAATTTATAATTTTTTTGGAGGAGAGCATGGACCACAGCATCCGAACCGATCTTGCCTGCGAAAGAGGAGGCGGCGTGCACCGCCGTGAATCCCGTCTGCACGGCTGTCGCGTAAGTGAAATTACCGAGCGCCACCATGGCAAAAGCGTGGAATACGCCACCGTGCATTTTGCGCCGGACGATGGGCAGCAGTCACCCGCGCGTGCCGTGGCAGAGCTGCTTGCCGGCGTGGCGGCAAGGCTTGTGCGGCAGCCGCGCTGCGTGCTTGTGGCGTGCCTGGGCAATCCGCGCATCACGCCCGACAGCTTAGGGCCCTGCACGGCGCGTGCGCTTGAGGTGACGCGACACGTGCAGCTGCTGGACGGCGCTGCGTTTGCGCGCTTTGGGAAGGGTGCGCTTTGTGCAGTCGCGCCGGGTGTGCTGGGTGATACGGGCGTGGAGGCGGCTGAGCTTGTGCGCGGCGTGGTGCGCGAGGTGAGAGCTGAGCTGGTGGTGGCGGTGGACGCGCTGGCAACCGGCAGGGCGGATCACGTGGGGACGCTGGTGCAGATCTCGGATCACGGCTTGTGCCCGGGGGCGGGCGTGGGAAACCGCCGCCGTGCCATTGACGCGCGCGGCGTTGGCTGTCCGGTCATCTCGCTGGGCGTGCCCACCGCGCTGGATTGCGGCACGCTGCTTTGCGATACGCTCTCGCGCGCGGGGATCTGTGGGGTGGGTACGGAGCTGGAGCGGCATCTAGGCGCCATGGAGCGCTATCTGGTCGCGCCCGTGGATATTGACCGTACCGTGCTGCGTGCCGGGGCGCTGCTGGCAGATGCCATTGGCGCATGCTTCGGACTTGGCGAGATGTGAGCATATCCTTGCCGTGGCGCGCATACAATGCAGCAACGACACACGGGGAGGTCAAGAGAAAATGGACGAGCATAAAACGAATGGGATGACCGAATTCTTGAAGCGCGAGCTGCGCGCATGGGAGCAGGCGGGTGCGGTAGCGCATCGGCGCGTGCGGCGGCTGCCGCGCGGCGTGCTGATCGTTGCGCTGGTGAGTGTGGCATTGGTCGCTGTGGTGGCGCTCTGCCTTGCGCCTTGGGGGAACGCCCCTGCGCCCGGGGAGGGAGGCGAGCAAAACGGCGGCGTTGCGCAGCCGCCCGTGAGCGAGGAGGAGGGCAGCGAAACGCAGACCGAGGGGGAGAGCGAGAGCAACACCGAGGCGCAAGAGGCGCCCGATCCGTACGCATACGATTTTTCTGCCGTGCCGCAGGGGGCTGTGCCCATTGTGCCTGCGGATATTCGCGTACAACAAAACCCCGTCAACCAGACCGACGGGGTGATTGATATGCAAGAGGTCATGGCGGCGTCCTGTCGTATTCCTGCGCCGCGCGGACAGATCAGCGTGCTGATCATCCACACCCACACGGGGGAGGGGTACAACCGCGAGGGCGCATCTTACTTAGCCTCCGATGACGAGGAATTTGCCCGCAGCGAGGACGGAACGGACGGCGTGGTCGCCGTGGGTGCGCACATTGCCAAGGCGCTTAACGAGGCGGGCATCGGCACCCTTCATTGCAAGACCGTGTTTGACGGGCAGTCCAACCGCGATGCGTACACACGCGCCGCCGAAGCCATTGCCGCCTTTCGCCTGGCGTACCCGGGGCTGGTCTGCGTGATCGACGTGCACCGTGCCGCCACCACCGATGCGGACGGCAACATCGTGCGCTCGCTGGCGGTCAAGGACGGGCAGAGGATCGCGCAGGCGCAGGTGATCTGCGGCATGGGCGCGGGTGCGACAAGCAAGACAAATCTTGCACTCGCCATGCATCTGTACGACAGCATGAACGCGCGCTTTGACGGCAGCTGTGCGAGCGTGATCTGCAAGTCGCAGTCGCTGCACGGGGAGCTGCTGCCATTTGCCCTGACGCTGGAGATCGGAAGCTGCGGCAACACCATAGAAGAAGCCTTGCGGACCGCGGACGTTGCGGCGCAAGGCTTGGTAGGACTATTTGAAACGCCTTAGCCGTACGGGAGTCGAACCAAGTTGGTTTTGACGAGCAGATTTTCTCGATCCCTTTATCTTTCCCCTTGGACATATTGCCTATATGCCCTGCGGGGAAAGCTTTTGGGCTCAAAAAAATCTGCTGCGTCAAAACTGCTCGCACCCGAGAGCGAATGCATTTTTGATGGATTTTGGTGAGATTTTGCGAAGCAAGATACCAATCTTGCGAGTAAAAGCACGCCGAAAGACGCATAAATGCATCGCCCTCGGGCAATTCGGTCCGATTCCCGTACGGCTAACCAAGTGCTTCCAGTAGCTCGATGCGTGTCTGATCCAGCGTGGTGGCTGAAAAGTCGTAATGATCAAAGCTTCGACACACCTTGGTGATCAGTGCAATTACCTTGTCTTTATCCTGTTTGCCAAGCAAGCAAAACAGCTCGAAATCCTGTGCGCCTGCTCTTTGCAAATGTGCACGAACACCGTTCCAAACCATATGTTCCATTGGATAGACAATGTGCGCGTTTCCTGCGGGATAACTGACGCCATCGATGTGATAATTGGTATCATAGCGTCCCTTGGGATTATGCACGTGGTATCCCCAGTGCAGAAAACCGGGTGCGTCGTACAAGTAACACAGCCACATGGGTAAGCGACTGGCTACCAGTGGCAGATCTATGACGCGGTTCATGGTATACCCTGCAGGAAAACCGCAGGTATACAGCCACATTGTCTCACCTGTGCTCTGGAGACGTTTGTAGTCCTGCAGGTATTTTTCAAACACCGCCTGCTTGACCACCCAGATGTCCAAAGCGCCTGCTAATTCGGTCGATTCCACAGGGTCATTGATGATAACTCCGGGCACACATTGACGACAAATGCCGGACAAGGCGCGATAAGCTAAGCTGTTGGGAAACTGTGGCTCATCCACAAGGCACTGCATGTAATGCTGCTCCCAACCGTTGCGCTTAACGCACTCGTAGACGCGTATGAAGTAAAGCTTGAGCTGACGATACCCTTCTATTGAGGTCACAGATACGCTGCGATCCCAAAGCAGCATATGATCCGGATCATCCCAGTTGATAAATCTTGCAACAAAGCCACCCATTACGAATTTAAAACCGTGCTGCAAGGCGCGATTTCCAACCAATTCGGCGTGAGAAAAATCAAAGTCGCAGACGTTCCCGTTTGCATCGTACACGGGCACGCCGGACGGGATCATCAAATGGTCGTTTCGCATGTCTAGCTGGTTTTCAAAATAGCGGTCCAGGATCTCAAGATATGCGTCCGAGCTGATCTCTACGTGATGATCGCGTGCGACACGATCGTAATAGATCCAGTTGACCATATGGAATTCGGAATCAGCCAAAGACGGAATGGCGGTATGATATATTTTCAAGGAGATCGGAATGCTCAGTGTCTGTGTGCCGATATGGATATGAAGCACGGGGGTAAATTCGCCGGCAGGGGCATCCTTGTCCACGTTGATGCGCACGTAAAAAGCTGCGCGACCTGCCTCGGTATTCCCTTCGTCCAAGGGGCGCGTGATTTCATATACGTCAAACGGCGCGCGTCTGGTAACAAAGTGCTTGACAGAATCATAATCCGTGGTACATAACGCTTTTTCATGGCTGTTGAGCGTTACTTTTGCGGGCAAAAGCTGATATATAACAGTCTCGCATCCCTCCAGCGCAAATTCTGCAGAGATAGGTTCTCCATCGATCAACATGTAATCAGTCAATACCTGAAAACAAGTATCTGCATTTCGCGCAGCGTACAAAGTTGCAATATTTTGCTCCGTGATCACGGTATCCGGATAGATCCACTCGTTTTCGGAAAACACTTGAAATTTCATGAGCATGCTCCTTTCACATTCGGTATGAGCTTGTAAGTTTATTATAACATGAATTTGGCTGGATTACAAGAGCGTATTTTATGTACCGAGTGGGATCAGCACATGAAATTTCGGATATTAGATGGATTTCCTGTTTCGTTTTCTGCTCAAATATAACCAAGCACCGCAGATACGGTGGTTGGTGGGGTTCTGAGCCGGCGAGCCGCTGCATAAACGATTCGGGGGCTCAGAACCCGAATTTGCGGATGTTGCGCGTTTTTTCTGTTCGGGTGCCCACGCAAATGTAACCAAGCACCGCAACCGCGGTGCTTGGTGGGGTTCTGAGCCGTGAAGTTTGCGTCATAACAGAAAGAGGAGTATGCGAATGCAACTCCTCTTTCTGTTATGGTGGAAACGAGGGGGCTCGAACCCATGACCTCACGGATGTGAACCGTGCGCTCTGACCAACTGAGCTACGCTTCCGGACGCTTGGTATTATATCACAAATACCAGCGAAATGCAACCCCTTTTCGAAAAAAACTATAAAATTATTTGTTCGAAAACAGCTCGGGATTATAGCGGTAAATGTCCTGGCTGTCAATATCCACAGCCGGGATAATGATGGGTAGGATGCCCGTTGTAGACGAAATGGTGGAAATAGCAGCTCTTGCAAACGGATACAGCTGCTTAAAGGATTCCTTATGCAGCAGCTCCTTATCCTGATCTGAAGCGATTTCAAAAATGCCAACCATCGTCAAATCCACCTTGATAGCATCCGGATTTTCTTGGTCTATGACCGATACCCTCATCTCTGCTCTGCAGGTGTTGTTATTGCCAAACTTGACTTGATAGGTATACTTGGTTTCCAGCTTTGCTTTTCCCGTTGCAGCGGCATGATTCTGAAACTGCAGATCCGTAATGCGATAGGTTTTCAAAACAAGGTCTTTCATGATTCTCTCCTTTTAAAAGATGAAAAAAGAGGCATTCGCCTCTTTTTTCATAAAGACAACTGTATATGTGTAATTACAGATACTTCTTAATGGTATCGGTAGCCTCTTCTGCAGGCAGAGAAGCAGTCATTACAACGTTTACGTTCATCTTGGAGCAGAGCTCGTCAACTGCGAGAACCATCTTTTCGAATGCAACAGCATCCTCGTTGCAGATCTTGAGAGCGGAGTCTACGAACAGATCAGAAACGTCGTGGTTGCTTGCAAGGATACCGGCGATGAAACCGTACAGAGTTTCAGCGTCGAATACCAGATATTCGTTCGTGTTGATCAGTCTTGCCTGATACTTCACGTCGTATCTCAGCTTAACACCCTTCTCGATGCAGACGACATCGCCCTGCGTCTTAGAAAGAGCGTCGTTAACCAGTTCAATCAAAGTCTTTGTTTTTCCGGTGCCTTTAACACCAATGAGCAATTTGAGCATATATTTAGACCTCCATAGTATGCTTTGTTATATTATACAATATTTTTTTAGTTTTGGCAAGACCTTTTTTAAAAATTATCCTAATCTTGCCTCAAGTTTTTGCTTCATTTCTTCGTAACCGGGTTTTCCGAGAAGCGCGAACATGTTTTTCTTGTATGCTTCAACACCGGGCTGGTCAAACGGATTGACACCAAGTATGTAACCGGAGATTGCGCAAGCCAGCTCGAAGAAGTAGATCATGTAACCAAGCGAATATGCGCTTCTGTCCTTGATCTGCAGCAGCACGTTGGGTACGCCACCGTCAACGTGTGCAAGCAGGGTTCCCTGCATAGCAGTTTTCTTTACCACGTTGAGATCTACACCGGACAGGAAGTTCAAGCCGTCTACGTTTGCGGGGTCATGCGGAATGTCAAACTTCACGTCGTTATCTTCGATCGAGATTACAGTTTCAAACAGATTGCGCATGCCGTCCTGAATGTACTGACCCAAGGAGTGCAGGTCGGTTGAGAAGATAACGGATGCCGGGAAGATACCCTTCTGATCCTTGCCCTCACTCTCGCCATAAAGCTGCTTCCACCATTCGTTGAACATCTGCGAATAGGCCTCGTAGCCAACCAGAATTTCGGTTGTCTTGCCCTTTCTGTACAGAATGTTACGGATCGCTGCATACTTATAGCAATCGTTGTTGTCAATGGCGTCATTGGAGTATGCAAGTCTTGCATCGTCAGCACCCTTCATCAGCGCGTCCACGTCAATGCCTGCAACTGCGATGGGAAGCAAGCCAACCGCTGTGAGTACCGAGAATCTACCGCCAACGTCATCCGGAACGACAAAGGTCTGGTAGCCCATCTGATCGGAAAATGCCTTGAGTGTGCCCTTTTGGCGGTCGGTTGTCACATAAATGCGCTCCTTAGCGCCTTCTGCGCCGTACTTCTCTTCCAGCATATTACGGAATACGCGGAAAGCAACAGCAGGCTCGGTCGTCGTGCCCGACTTGGAGATCACGTTGATGCAAACGTCCTTGCCCTCGCAAATGCTCAGCAGCTCTGCAATAGAAGCTGCGCTGATATTGCAGCCTGCAAAATAGATGTCGGGGGTGTCCTTCTTAAGATTGTTATACAAGGGAGACTTGAGATATTCGATCACAGCGCGTGCGCCGAGATAAGAGCCTCCGATACCGATGACGATAAATACGTCACAGTCCTTTTTGATCTTGTCTGCGCATTCCTTGATCTTTGCGAATTCCTGCTTGTCGTAATCATCGGGAAGCGTGGTCCAACCAAGAAAATCGTTGCCAAGACCGGTCTTCTCGATCAGCATTTTATGCGCAGCGGTTACCTGCGGTTGAATTGCGGTGTATTCTTGCTTGAGAATAAAACCATTCAAATAATTGTCGTTGAGTCGGATTGCCATGTTTTGTACCGCCTTTTCGTTTTTCGCCCGTGGGGCGTCTGCTTTCATTATAACGCATTACGCAGATTTTTTCAAGTGCCGCGCGTGTATTTTTATACTAAATCAGTAGAAATTTTGCAAACAAGCTTGCAAGTGTCCCCATGTAGCCCCTTTTTTCGACGTTTTCTGTGCACAGGATGCAAACGCTGCCGATCTGCTTGCCGTCCAGCGTGTAGGTTACCTTGCCGATCTTATCACCAATGCGTACAGGCGCACTGTAGAACGGTGCGTCCATCTCGGCAAGCTCCTGCACTTTAGCAATATCGCTTTTTGGCATTACGCAATAAAAGCTGCCATATCTTGCCGATACCGTGCGTTGTGTGCCGCCTTTGACTACAACACCTGTCAATTCTCCGCCCGGCTTTGCAAGCAGACCGTAATTGGCAAAGCCCCAATCCAGAAGCTGCGTGGCAATCTGATTGCGCACGTCGCGATTCTCTGCTCCCATGACTACGCAGATCAGCGTCATGCCGTCGCGCTCAGCAGTTGCGCTGACACAAAAGCCCGCTTTTGAGGTAGAGCCTGTTTTGAGGCCCGTACAGCCTTTATAAAAGCGTACCAACCGGTTGGTATTGGTCAAGCCAAACGCGCCGTCACGGATGGTGTCCATCCAGATCGAGCTGTACTCCAATATCTTTTTGTGCTTGATCAGCTCGCGTGACATTATGGCAATATCCCGCGCGGAGGTGTAATGATTCTGCGTCGTATCGTCCAGCCCGTTTGTGTTTTCAAATTTGGTGTTGAGCATATCCAGCTGCAGAGCCTTATCGTTCATCATTTTGACAAAGGATTGCTCGCTGCCCGCAATATGCTCGGCAAGTGCAAGAGCTGCATCGTTGGCAGAGGCGATCACCACGCTCTTGACAAGATCCTCCACGCTCATGCGCTCGCCTTCCTTGAGATAGATTTGTGAGCCGCCCATGGAACATGCGTGAGCGCTGGCAGTTACCGTGTCCTCCCATTTGATCTTGCCTTGTTCAATTGCCTCCATGACCAACAGCAGGGTCATAACCTTGGTTACCGATGCGGGAGCTAGCCCTTGATCCGCATTCATTTCATATAGGATCTCCCCTGTTTGTGCTTCCATGAGCACGGCGGATTTGCAAGCAAGCTCCCCTTCAAAGGAAGTCTTGCCGTCGGTCTGGCTCCACAATGCCCAATCATTCTCACTTTGCGCATGTGCCTGAATGCTTGTCAGCAGTAAGAGCACCGTGACAACTGCCGTCAATAGCCGCAAGTATCGCTTTTTCATATGATATAGCACCACCTTTCGATGCAATATATGCCATAAAAGATGGGTATATGAAGAAAACCGACCCGTTTCCGAGTCGGTTTTGTGATTATTTAACGTAGAATTTGAATTCGGTTGTGGTCATATAGACGTCACCGGGCTTGAGAACGCAAGGGGTAAAGTTTGCGTGATTGGGACTGTCAGGCATGATCTGCGTCTCCAGACAGAACGCATTCTGCGTCTGCTTTCTGTAGCCACCGTAGAAAGGGTGTCCGTCATCGGTCATAAAGTTTGCGCTGTAGAACTGCACGCAAGGCAGATCGGTACGCACGTCCATGGCTCTGCCGGTTGCAGGATCGTATGCGGTTGCAACGCGCTTGATCTGTCCGTCATAGGTGTTAAAGCAGAAGCAATGGTCGTAACCGCCTGCGAGCTTGAGATCGTTGTCATCCGCAAAGAAATCCTGTCCGATCGGCTTTTCCGTACGGAAATCAAAGGGGGTTCCCTCTACCGATGCGATCTCGCCCGTGGGAATCAGCTGCTCATCGGTTTTGACGTAGCGATCTGCATCGATCTGCAGCACCTGATCAAATACCTTACCAGAAGCAAAGCCGCCCAGGTTGAAATAAGCGTGATTGGTCAGGCTGATGACTGTGGTCTTATTGGTGATTGCCTTGTAATCAATAGCAAGCGTGTCGTCCTCGGTGATGCGATAGGTCACGGTGCAAGCAAGCTCACCCGGGAAGCCCTCTTCCATATCGGGAGAAATCAGCGAGAGATACACGCTGGGCTGGGTGGTATCCGAATACGAGGATGCCCACAGCTTATGCGAAAAGCCAACCTTGCCGCCATGCAGCGTGTTGCCGTTATTGTTGGGATACAGGGTGTATTCCTTGCCCTCCAGCGTGAACTTTGCTCCGCCAATGCGGTTGCCGTAGCGACCGATCAGAGCACCCACGTAGCCGTCTGCTTCCATGAGGTCCTTCAAGGAATCATAGCCGCAAAGCACGTTGGTAAAGCAGCCGTTCTTATCGGGTGCTTCGATACTCATCAAAGTGCCGCCGAACTCGCAAACCTTAGCGCGAATGCCGCCCGGATGATGCTGCAGCGTGTAAACGTATACCTCTTGTCCGTCGGGCATGTAGCCGAATAATTCTCTTGTTACCATTGCATCAATCTCCGTATCCGTTAGGGTTCATGGACTGCCATCTATAAGCGTCCTGGCACATACGAGTCATGTCGTACTCTGCCTTCCAGCCAAGCACCTGCTCAGCCTTGGTGGGATCTGCATAGCACACGGCGATATCACCGGGACGACGAGCTTCAATGCGATAAGGCAAAGGCTTGCCGGTGACTGCTTCAAATGCGTGTACGACGTCCAATACGGAATAACCGTTACCGGTACCAATATTGTAATACTCGATTGCATGCATCTTGACAGCGCGCTCCAGAGCCGAGAGGTGTGCGCGAGCCAAGTCTACTACGTGGATATAATCGCGTACGCCGGTGCCATCGTGCGTGGGATAGTCATTGCCGTAAACGCGCAGATACTCGCGTTTGCCGGAAGCAACCTGCGTAATATAAGGAAGCAAATTGTTGGGGATACCTGCGGGATCTTCACCGATCAATCCGCTTTCATGCGCGCCGATGGGGTTGAAGTAACGCAGAATGGAAACGCTCCATTCGGGATCTGCAAACTGCATGTCCTTCAGAATGCGCTCGATCATGTGCTTGGTTTCACCATAGGGGTTGGTGGTGTTGCCCGTGGGGAAATCCTCACGGATCGGCACGGTTGCGGGGTCACCGTAAACGGTTGCGGACGAGCTGAATACGATGGTCTTAACACCGTGTGCACGCATGGACTGGCAAAGATTGATGGTGCCGGTCAGGTTGTTGTGGTAATATTCAAGAGGCATCTGCACCGATTCGCCGACTGCCTTAAGACCTGCGAAGTGAATGCAGGAATCGATTTCGGGGCACTCGTCAAACATTGCGTCTACTGCTGTCTTGTCAAGCAGATCAATCTCGTAAAACTTGAAATTCTTGCCCGTGATCTGGCGGATGCGATCCAGCACGCAGGGCTTACTGTTGGAGAAATTGTCCAGGATTACAAGGTCATAACCCTTGTTCAAGAATTCTACTGCAGCGTGAGAGCCGATAAAGCCCGCGCCGCCGGTAATGAGAACTGCCATTTGTCTATCCTCCGTGTTTTACAAATATTTTTGGATGATCTGATTCATCTGATCCATCTTCTCTTCCATATCCGCAACAAGCTTGAACTGATTGCGTGCACGGTCGAGATTGTGCTGTGCATACGATGTTCTGAAATAGGTATCCCCATTGAGATAGTCAGTCAGGAAACGAATACCGGTTTCCAGCGTCAGTATGTAAGCGCCCATAGGCAGAGAGAGGATCTCCTCTTCGGTCAGAGAATGATCGAGGCCCTCGATAAAGCCCTTTGCAAATGCATCGAACATTTCAAGACGGACGTATACCTTATCCAGATCGGTCTCGTCCTCCGCAGCGGAGGACGCACCGAAACGAATGCTGTCACCAAAATCGGCAAGTACAGAGCCGGGCATAACGGTATCCAGGTCGATTACGCAAATGCCCTCGCCCGTTTCGTTATCCAGCATGATGTTGTTGAGCTTGGTGTCGTTGTGCGTGACGCGCAGCGGGATTCTGCCGTCTGCAATACGCTCGTTGATGTAGCTGCAGCTGTCTTGTCTGCGCAGTACGAATGCGATTTCATCACGTACACTTTCGCGTCTGCCTGCTGCGTCATTTTCCATTGCGGTAATAAACTGATTAAATCTGTCCTCTGTATTGTGGAAATTGGGGATCGACTCAAACAAGAGCGACGCATCAAAGTCTGCAAGTTGTCTTTGGAAAATACCGAAAGCCTTGCCGACCTTGGTGAACATTTCCTCGGATTCTACCGCCTGGTAGCAGGTTGCATCCTCAACGAACTCATAAGCGCGCCAGAAGCGTCCTTCGCTATCAATATGTGCATAATGCCCGTCCTTGGCGTTGACTACGTGCAGGGTGCCGCGCTTGGCGTCACCGCCGGTTGCGATCAGCTTGTTTTCAATGTGCTTGGTAACGTGCAGAATGTTCTGCATGACCTGATCAGGCTTTTTAAAAATCGAGGTGTTGACACTTTGCAGTACGTAACGGAAAAGTCCCTCATCCGAGCTGCAATCAACGAAAAAGGTCGAGTTGATATGACCTGTAGTGCATTCTGTAACCGAGATCGGCTTGCCGTGAAACTGAAATTCCTCGGCGATCAAAAAAATCTGTGCGTGATTCATATAAGTCCTTTCAAAATTAGTTGGGTCAGATTAACCCCATAATGAGTTCGGATAAATACCCTGCTCGATCATTTTGCGGATCGAAGCCTTGACGTAATCCTTATCCTGTGTGTAGGTTACGCCGTACCATTGTGCATCGGTGCGATATACGCGTACGTCGCACTCCCCTGCCTTCATAAACGTATCGACAGCGCCGGGCAGATAGAATTCGCTCTTAAGCTCCGTGCCGCGCTTTGCAAGAAATTCCTCAAAGCCTTGAGAGAGCTTGGGGACGATGCCGGGCGTCAAGCCCCAGAAGTTCATGGAAACCACGGTATCAGCAGGCAGGTCGATCCACTCGCCGTCTGCGTCGCAATAAGCCGCGTGATCGTCCACGCGTTTAATATCGGTGCGTTCGATAACGCCCGTCAGCATATCCTTGTCATCCACGTAGCATTGTCCGCGCGAGACCGTGCCGCTATCGGAAAGCGTATTGCCAAGCTTATAACCAACCATGCAATAGTGCTCGCCGTCCGCAGAGTTACGAAGATGCTCCGCTGCTTTGAAAAACGCATCGCGTCCGTAATAGTCATCCGAATTGATGACTGCGAAATTCTCGGTCAGATAGTTGCGTGCTGCATAGAGCGCGTGACCCGTGCCCCAGGGCTTAGTTCTTCCCTCGGGTACTGCGTAGCCCTCCGGCAGGTCGCTCAGCTCCTGGAATGCATAGCAGGTTTGAATGTGAGACGATACTCTCTTGCCGACTGTATCAGCAAACGCTTGATAATTTTCGCGTTTGATAATAAATACAACCTTATCAAAGCCTGCTTGAATTGCATCGTAAATGGAAAAATCGATAATAAATTCACCGTGCTCGGTCATGGGGTCGATCTGCTTGAGACCGCCGTAACGAGAGCCCATTCCCGCTGCCAAGATTACAAGAGTCATATTATTCCTCCTTTGCACAAGGGTTTCCCTTATAACTCTTATATTATACTACAGTAAATCAAAAAATGCAATATCATATCTGTGAATTTTCATGAATATTCTGCAATCCTATTGACATTTTGTGCTCCTTCATATATAATTTAAGTGTATCATATGAGACACTCGGAGGCCGCATGAATCCATACTTACAAATACTCAAATTACTCCCGATTACGCAAGGGGCGAACGCACAGATTCTGGCTGCTGCGGCGCGCGTGTCGGCGCCTGAATATTTGCATTTTGCGCGGGAATCCATGATTCTTTCTCCCGGTCAGCCGGGCGATGCGCTGTACGTGCTGTGCGAAGGAAGCGCGATTGCGTATTCCGCTGATGAAGACAAGCAAGTGCTGCTTCGGTCGTTTGCGCCGTACGAAATGTTTGGTATTTCCAATCTGTTTACGGATCAGCCGTTTGCTACCAGAATCGTTGCCAAGACCGATTGCAAGGTGCTGGTGCTGCACAAGGAATTTTTGATCTATCTGATTGACCACGACGCAAAGGTGCGCTACCAATACATTGCCTTGCTTGCACAAAAAACGTTGTACCTCAATCAAAAGATCTCTTGCCTGACGGCGGGATCTGCTGAGCAAAGGCTTGCTTTTTGGTTGGATGCACATGCAACGGACAACACCGTCACGCTGGATCTGCCCATGAACGCGCTTTGCACTATGCTGGATATTGGCAGAGCCTCGCTTTATCGCGCGTTTGATAAGCTGGAGCAGGACGGATTTATTACCAAAGAACACAAAACGGTTCGCATCATAGATCGCGACCGTATGATACATCACTATTAAAGAAAGGAATACACACAATGAAACTCTTTCAACACATCATCCTCGTAACACTTGCACTTCTGCTCGCTATTTCCCTTTTTGTCGGCTGTAACGACATACAAAAGCAGCCCGAAGCAGAGCCTACGGCAACTCCCGAAAACGTTAACGTCATGGTACTCAACGGCACGACCGGCTTTGGCATGGCTAAGTTGATTTCCGATAATAAGAGCGGTGCTACAGCGCTGCCCTATACCATTCAGGTAGAGACGGATGCTTCCAATATCACCGCTTCGCTGATCAGCGGCGCTTGCGATATTGCGGCACTGCCCACCAATGCGGCTGCCAACCTGTATAACAAGACCCAGGGCGGCGTGAAGGTCATTGCCGTCAACACTCTGGGTGTTCTGTACGTCATGAATAACACCGAAAAGGTTGCCATCACTTCCTTTGAGGATCTGCGTGGAAAGACCGTATATTGTCCTGCGCAAAACCCCACCTTCTTGTTCAAGGCAGTTTGTGAAGCAAACGGATTGAAGGTTGGCCAGGACATTGTCATCGACAACACCTATGCGCAGCCTGCTGATCTGCGTACTGCGCTTGCATCCGGCATGGTGGACGTCGCTGTACTTCCCGAGCCTATGGTGACCATTGCCAAGAGCGCAAACGCTTCCCTGACGGCTTCCTTGGATCTGACCGCAGAATGGGAAAAGCACTATCCCGAAAATTCTCTGATGCAGGGCTGCGTGGTCGTACGCACCGCGTTCCTTGAGCAGTATCCCGATGCAGTAAACGCCTTTCTGGCTGAATACAAGGCATCGATCGAATTTGTCAACCAGACTCCCGATCAGGCAGGAGCTATGATCGTGGACGCCGGCATTTTCGCACAAGCAGCTGTTGCACAAAAGGCAATTCCCAATTCCAACATTTGCTACATTGACGGCGCTGAAATGAAGGCAGGCCTTGAAAAGTTCTTTGAAATTTTGTATGCGGTGGCGCCCGCTTCGGTTGGCAATGCCCTGCCTGATGCAGATTTCTACTACGTACCTTGACTTGCGGATGAAGCGTATACTGAAATATTCGATTATCGTTCTGTTTTGGATCGGGATCTGGTGGGGGGCTTCTGCCATTGTCGGATTGCCACTCATCCTCCCTTCTCCCTGGGATGTCCTGACCAAGCTTTGGGAGATGTGCCGGACTTCCTTGTTCTGGCGAGTGATGCTTGTCTCGGCTGTGCGCGTAACGATTGGCATAATTGTGTCGTACGCAGCTGCGTTTGCGCTTGCATTACTTTGCCATAAGGTCAAGGCGCTGTACGACTTTTTCATGCCTGCAATTTCGGTCATTAAGACAACTCCGGTCACGTCCTTTATTCTTATTGCGTTTGTTTTGATGAACCGTGATCTGATTCCCGGTTTGATCGCTGCGCTGATCGTGTTTCCTGTAGTATTCTCTAATACGCTGGAGGGATTGCGTGCGGCGCGCCCTGAACTGCTCGAGACAGCAAACGCGTATCGTCTTGGGTTTGCGGACCGCGTCAGATGCATCTGGCTGCCCACGCTGCGTCCGTTCATGATCTCTGCTGCAGGCGCTTCTGCAGGTCTTGCCATCAAGGCAGGCATTGCTGCAGAGGTTCTGATTACCCCTGAGGTATCGGTTGGTAAGTATATCTTTAACGCCAAGCAGAATATGGAATACGTGGAGTTGTTTGCATGGACGGTTGCGATCATTATATTCAGCTATTTGCTTGACGTTGTGTTCAAGCTTGCCGTCAAGCGTATCAAACGTAAGACGAGAAAGGAGGCTGTGGTTTATGAAGATTGAGCATCTTTCCTTCTCGTTTGGAGATAAGCGTATTTTTGAAGATTTCACCCTGGAGATCTGCGACGGCCGCATTACGGCCCTTATGGCACCTTCTGGTTGTGGTAAGAGCACGCTGCTGCGTTTGATTGCTGGGTTACTTAAGCCGCAACGCGGCAAAATTGACACCCAAAACCGTAGTGTGGGAATCATGTTTCAGGAGCCGCGCTTGTTCGGACAATTGACCGCGTTGCAAAACGTTGCTTTGGTCATCAAGGATAAAGCAAACGCCAAGCAACGCGCCGAGGATCTCTTGGAAGCCTTCGGTGTTGCGGATGCGGCGGATAAATACCCCGAGGAGCTTTCAGGCGGTATGGCAAAGCGTATCAGCCTTGCAAGAGCCATTGCCTACGATGCGGATATTTTGCTTTTGGACGAGCCGTTCTCAGCATTGGATAAAGATACCAAGACATCTGTTATGAACGCTTCCAAACAGCTTTTGCGCGGAAAAACCGTGTTGCTGGTAACGCATGACCCTGCAGAAGCGCAAGAGTTTGCGGACATCGTAGAAACTTGGGATTGAACGACATATGAAAAGCACGTATGAAGCGCATTTGCGCTTCATACGTGCTTATTTTTTTATATATTGGAACGGAGCGGTTAATTGCGGCTGATGGCACGGTACGAGCCGGAGCCGACTAGGCACGTGTCGTCCGCGTCGCAGGTTGCCTTAAAGCCGTTTTGAGATGTGATTTCCACACTTTCCTCGAATGCCAGAATGCAATGGGTGTTTGCTGGTACCTGCACGGTGTATGCATAACCTGCATCAGTCTTGTCTGCGCTGATCCGAATGATGCCGTACTGACATTCATACTGGATTGCAACGTGATCCACGCCACTGACGTGATAAGGCTTTACGACAAAGGTCTTGAAGCCGGGCTCTGCGGGCTGCAAACCGCCCAAATATGCATAATAGATATAAGCAAACCCTGCATGCATGGGGTGGTTGTAGGAGGCAACACCCTTGGTGCGGTCGGTTTCAACATGGTGCATGTCCAGAGCTTCCCAAACCGAGGTAGCGCCATCATCCATCATGGTGCCGAAGCTGGTGTGTCTGCGGTTGAACAGGATCTCCATGGCAGCATCACCCATTCCCTCTTCAAACAGAAGCGGGATGAGGTATTTGTTGCCGTATATGCCGGTGCTCATAGCGTAATCGTCTGCGATAATGCTGTCCTTCAGCGCGGTCACAAGCGCTTCTCTGTCGTATTCGGGATATACACCAAGCGTCAGAGCTACCGCATCAGATGCCCAGTACCCGTAGGAGTGCTTGTCAAAGTCGTAGAAATGACGGATAAACGACTCCGCAATGCGATCGGCAAGATCGTTATAATACTTTGCATTTGTATAGCCGAACTGATTGCTCAGCTCTGCCATCTTGACGCAGATTTCATAGAACATCAAGGTGGAGGAATGCGGTACGGGGATTCTGCGTTTGCTTCCCTCACCGCCGGGAGGACACCAGTCACCAAGTCCCTCGGAAATGATGTAATCCTCGGATCTTGCCAGCTCGTGCTCAACCCAAGCCTGCATCAGGTCCCAGTTGCGCGTGACGGCGGAGGTATCATTATAGTAATGGTACAGCCAATACGGGATAATGATCTGCGCACAGCCCCACAAGGGCGATGCTTCGCCACAGCCTCGTTTGCCGGGAGAAATCATATTCCAGGTGCCGTACACTTCCTTTTGCGTGCGAATATCTTTGAGGTATTGCTCGTAGGAGGTTGCCATGTTGTAATTCATGATGCCGGTGTTGCACACAATCTGCGCATCGCCCAGCCAGCCGCATTTTTCGCGTGCAGGACAATCCTCGGGAAGACCGTGATAGTTGGAACGGAACGTGCGGCAGATGATCTCATGCAGCGAATTTAAGTCCTTGGAGGAGGATTCGAACGTGCCGTTCTGCTCCAGATCCGTGGAGAGTGCATAGCCGACAGCAAAATCGATGTTGGGCATCTTGCCGTATTCATGGCAATAATTCAGACCGGTCATTTCGATGTAACGGAAGCTGTGATACGTGAATCTGGGACGCCAGATCTCCTCTCCGTCACCGCCTCGCGAGATGTAGATTTCCTGCTGGATACATTGAGTCGCAAACGAGCCGGTGGAGCGGTAGTCCAACTGCCCTGCTTCATTGAGCGTTTCGGCAAAACGGAAGACGTAGATCTTACCTCTGGAGGCACGCGGCATACGGAACTCGGCAATACCTGCAAAGTTCTCGCCCATATCAAAGATCCATGCACCGTCGTCTCGGCCGCAAGAGGGCTTGACGCTGACGGCGGGAATGCGACGGATCACGCGAACGGGAGGCATATTGCAGGGCTTAAGCTCGCCCTTGGGCACGGTGTCTACAATGCATTCGCACCAGCCGGCTTCGCTACCGTTTGCAAGAGCAAAATCGGGTGTTTCCAATCTTGCGTCATACGTTTCACCGCCGTAAATATTATTGAGAATGATAGGGCTGTTTTTGCTCTTCCAGGTTGTGTCCGTCACGATAGACTGGCGCGTCCCATCGGTATATTCGATCTCAAGGCGCGCAATCAAACAAACGTTGCCGTAAGAAAATCCGTTATAATCCCATACCTGGCTCTGCGAGTAAAAGCCCTCGCCCAACCATGCAACAAGTGCGTTTTGCTCCTTGATGTGTTCGGTGACCTCATACGCGCGGTAAAGCACCTCTTTTTCGTAGTTGGTCATGGGAGGGTCGATGTAATCGTCGGCGATCTTTTGACCGTTGATATAGTATTCCGCGCAACCCAAACCGCATGCGTACAGTACGGCACGTCGAACGCCCGTATTTGCAGCGAATTTTTTGCGCAGGTACGGTGCCCAGCTGACGGTGTAATCGGCTGGCGTGATCCACTCTGCCTGCCACATATCAGGATACAACTCGGTTGCGAATGAAAGAGACGCAACCGCGCTTTGGTTGTAGTTATCCTTTACGCAAAGATTCCATACGTATTCGGTTGCGGGCTGCAAAAACAGCTCGTCAAACGAAATATCGCAAGCTTGCTCCGAGTCAACGGTATCGGAGTCAAATACGATCTCGCCGTCCTTGCAAATGGTTACGCGGTATGTCTTTTGCGTAACGTTTTCATGATCTGAATCCAACTTCCATGAAAAGCGCAGACCGTGTGTCAGTGCCAGATTGGGAGCGGGATTGTGGTCGATTCTCAAATCGTGTAATTGCAGCATAGGCTACCTCCAAGCATATTTTCCATACGTTTATTATAGCAGATTCTGTGACGTTAGTCAATTTGTACTTGTGGAATTGTTTGGGTAAATGTGTACAAAAATCTGCTCCAATTTTTGACTGTTCGCATAATGCTGCAATGCGTCGCATCGGAATTGTGCAATATTACCATATCGCCGGATGCATACATATGGCGACAAATAGGCTTTGTCGTGTTAGCACTCATACGTGTGCGCTGCTTGCTGAAATGGCTTGTCAACGAGGAGTGGTTGCGAAACCCCTTATAATATAAAGGATTATGAGCGCCCGCGACCGGTATAGCAAACTAAACTGACGAAAATTCGCTTGTTCGAAGTGAAGTTCGAAGCGCCCATTATCACTTTTCAACACGACAAATGTGTCGCACCATACCCCCTTGGAACGAATACGTGCTATTTTATAAATACGCACCGAATATTGCGATAATTAAGAAAAAGCAACTTAAAAAATAGCGGAAATACGCAATATCGCGAAAATATCACGAAATGGCACTTTGTTATGAAATTGCATATTCCTGCATGTAATTTACGCGAATTCTATTGACAAAATCATGCTTCTCGGTTAAAATAAGTGCACGATTCAAAACCGATCGGTAATGATTATTGGGAAAGAGAGGTTTCGCCATGCAAGAATACAGAGCATCCGCAGGACTTGCGTTTACCGCAATCAATGATAATGAATGTGCCCTTTCCGGCATCGGCAACTGCACTGATCATAATATCACGATCCCCACCGAACACATGGGCAGAACAGTCGTTATGATTTCTGATATGGCGTTTGCACAGAATCACGATATTACTTCGGTAACCATTCCCGACTCCATTAAGTCGATTGGTGATTACGCATTCGCATGGTGCCATTCCCTGACTTCTGTTACCGTACAGAACGGTGGCGTTCACACCATTGGCGAGCGCACTTTTATCGGCTGTGATAACCTGATCCATCTGTATCTTGGCGATTCTATCCGCATCATCGGCGAAAAGGCATTTGCTTTCTGCGCATCGCTTCAGACACTTGCTCTGCCTTACGGAACTAAGCTCGTTGGCAATTCGGCATTTGAAGGCTGCAGATCCCTCGTATCCGTTTCCTTGCCGGAAACTCTGGACACTCTGCCTGCCAATATGTTTGGCGCTTGCATTTCGCTGACTGACATTTCCCTCTCCGCTTTCACAAAGTCGATTGGTCATTATGCATTTTCCTTCTGCCGCAATCTGCGCAACATCAACGTAGGCAATGCGCGGGTAGATGACTGTGCATTTATCGGTTGCGAGGCTTTAGCAAACTAAATAAAACACGGTGATAACAAACAGACCGAGACGTAGCTCCCGGTCTGTTTTTTTATTTGAGAAATTTCGCAAAAGGCTTGCAATTACACTACATATATGGTATACTTTGTTTGATAATAACATCATACGGAGGTTAGTATGAAAGACATTATGAGTTCCGGTGCAGCGAAGTGGATATCTTTTCGCTATCCCGGCGTAAATGAATTGACAACCATCTCGAATCCTTGGGAAAAACTCGATCTGAGTGCACAGGCAAAGCCTATTCAGACCAGACACGGTCTTCCCCTGTTCCGCAAGAGCTTTACTGCAAAGGTTGGCGATACAGCTACCATTGACGCTACCTCGCTTGGTATTTTTGATCTGTATTGCAACGGTAAGCGCGTAGGTCGCATTGATGAGAACGGCAATGAGGTATTTGACGAGCTTAAGCCCGGTTATAACGAATTCAACAAGAGAGCCCTTTACTTCTCTTATGATCTGTCCGGATACCTGGTAGACGGCGAAAACGTCATTTTGGCAGCTGTTGCTCCCGGTTGGAGAAACGGCAGAATCGCGTTTGGTGCTTTTAATGATGGTGAGGCGTTCATTGCTAAGATTACCGTCAATGGTGAGGCGTTCTACACCGACACCGATTGGCAGGCAACCTGGGGCGGCAGAGTCCGCGCTGCGGATATCTGGGATGGCGAGCTGCACAATGCAAAGTACCCCTCCTATGCTGAGATGAGCCGTGCGGGTTACGACACCTCTGATTGGGGCACGCCCTTCACTTCCGAGCACGACATTGAAATCACGCCCTTTATTGGTCCCACCGTTATGGTTCGTCCTGAGCTGACCAGAAAGCCTTTGACGCTGACCGTGCACGATGGTACTATTGATAACGGCACCGAGTACGGCGAGATCAACGTCGTATACACGGCGAACAACCAGGATACTATTCTGCTCAAGAAGGGTCAGACCCTGACCTTTGATCTGGGTCAGAACATGGTTGGTTGGCCCACCTTCACCGCTAAGGGTGCTGCACAAACTGCTGTACAGATCCGTGCATCCGAGTTTCTGAATGACAGTGGCTCCGAAGCACGCGGCAACGACGGTCCCAAGGGCTCTGTATATACCATTAACTACCGTAGCGCAAGCGCAAAGGCATATTACCTGCTCGCAGGCACTCCCGAGGGCGAATACTATCAGCCGACCTTCTCGTTCTTTGGCTTCCGCTATATCGAGATCGTAGCAGATAACGACGTTGAGATCATCAACTTCACCGCTAAGGTTATTGGCTCTGCAACGCACGAGACCGGTAAGATGGAATCCTCCAACGTGCTGGTTAACCAGCTGATCTCTAACGTTATCTGGGGTCAGCGCGGCAACTACCTCTACGTTCCCACCGATTGCCCGCAGCGCGATGAGCGTCTTGGCTGGACGGGTGATACCCAGATCTTCTGTAATACCGCTGCATATAATGCAGACGTTCGTATGTTCTTCCACAAGTGGCTGCAGGACGCAAGAGACAGCCAGGCAAGCTGGGGCGGTTATCCAGATGTTATCCCTGCTGCACGTGTCGTAGGCTGCGGTGGCGCAGCTTGGGGCGATGCAGGTATTATTGTTCCCTATGTCATGTGGAAGATGTATAATGATGTTGAGCTTCTGCGCGAGCACTACGATTCCATGAAGAGATGCATGGATATGTTCGAGGCACGTGACGTTAATATGCCCCATAAGCATGCTGCTTACGGTGACTGGCTTGCTTACGAGCCTACCGATCACTGGATGGTATCGGTTTGCTATGCTGCTTTTGATGCACGTTTGATGATCACCATCGCAAGAGTGCTTGGCAAGGAAAAGGATGCAAAGCACTACGAGAAGATCTTCGAGATGTACAAGGCGCACTACAATAAGTTCTACTGTGACGAAAATGGTGACCTGCTTCCTCAGCACCAGACTCAGACCGCATATTTGATGGGTCTGAAGTTCCAGCTGCTGCAGGATAAAAACCGCCCTGCAGCTATCGCTGCTCTGCGTAAGAAGATCATCGACAACGGCCATAAGCTTTCCACGGGCTTTGTTGGTACCGGCATTCTGGCACAGACCTTGGCTGAGATCGGCGAAAACGATCTTGCATATTCCCTGCTGCTTCAGCGCGACAATCCCTCTTGGCTGTATTCTGTTGATCAGGGCGCTACCACCATTTGGGAAAGATGGAATTCCTACACTCTGGCAACCGGCTTTGGTGATGTGGGCATGAACTCGTTCAACCACTACGCATACGGTGCTGTTCAGGAATGGCTGTACAGACACGCTGCCGGTATTGAGTATGATCCTTCTGCTCCCGGCTTTGAGCGCGTGATTCTGCAGCCCAAGCCCGATACCAGAACCGCTGAGGAACTGCCCGAGGGTCAGGAAAACATCACCTACCTCAACACCTCCTACGATTCGTATCACGGCACGGTTGTTTCCAACTGGTCGACCGAGAACGGATTTACCTACTACTGTGAGGTTCCTGTTCCCACCAGACTCTACCTGCCCATTCTTACTAAGAACGACAGCTTTACGCTGGATGGCGTCAGCCACAAGTTCTCCGAGTTCCACCAGGCTCCCTACAATGACAGACTCAACAGAATCGTCATTGATCTGGCACCCGGCAAGTACGAATTCAAGATGTAATAAAAATATAAAAACTCCCGATGCCACGCATCGGGAGTTTTCATATTATTCAGCTTTTGTGCGGTCGCGCATACTGCGCTCGATCACGCGGTCTGCATCGCGCTTAGCGGCATCGTCACGTTTGTCGTACAGCTTTTTACCACGACAAAGTCCAATCTCTACCTTTACGTTCGAACCGCAGAAATACAGCGAAAGCGGGATTAAGGTAAAGCCTTTCTGAGATACCAGACCATGCAATTTCATGATCTCCTTTTTATGCATCAGCAGCTTCTTGTCGCGCATAGGATCTTTGTTAAAGATATTTCCCTGCTCATAAGGGCTGATGTGCATGCCCTTTACGAAAAGCTCGCCATCCTTTATGTCGCAGTAGGCGTCCTTGAGATTGACCTTGCCGCCTCGAATGCTTTTGACCTCGGTGCCGTATAAAGCAATTCCCGCCTCGTATTTTTCATCCACGAAATACTCGTGCCACGCCTTTTTGTTCTGGGCGATGATCTTATTACCGGTTTTCTTTTCAGCCATGCTCTCTACCTGCTTTATTCGTTAGTATCCTTGTGAAATATAATCTCATCGGGAAAATGCAATCCCAGCTTTTCACGCGCAATGCGCACAATGTAGTCAAAATCTATAGGAGAATCTAGCAAAAATTTCAGCTCGTCAACCTGCTCCTGTTTGTCGTCGATCTGCTGCTCGAGCTCCTTGATCTTTTCCTGATTTGCGTTATATATCATTACACCGGATACAAAAGTGCACAAGGAGATGACCACGATCGCGATCAGGCCGCATCGCAGCAACACTTTCATGCTCGATTTGGAACTCTCGTCCACACGATTTTGCTGTTGGTTTTGTTCGTCCATGCTTTTGCCTCCGTTCATTTTCAAAATCCTTGTGACGCAAGCTGCTCTACAGTGCGTCCTGTTTGCTCGGTTCTTTTGATTTGCATAGCCATTCTTGCCTTTGTGCAAAGGCGGCCGAGTGTGAATGACCATATCAGGTTCAGCGGTGCCATCAAAACGGCACACAGCGCATTTCTGATGCGCAGCACGAGCTTTGACAGAACCAGATGCGTTAATACATAACCCATAACCATGCCAAACAGCACATGAAAACGGGCTTGACCTGCGTTTACGTAATAAATCAATAATACCGCAACGATTCCTGCCAGTACCATAAAGCAGAAATCCTTAAGATGAGTCAGAATACGCTTTCCTGCTACGTCAAATTCAGTCAGCGTGTATACAATGCTGAAGACAGCGCCTGCAGGAATACCGCAGAGCAATAGCATTGCAAGCGCAGTTTGCGAAAGCTCCATGCGCTTTTAGGAAAACAGCCTTTTGAAAAAGCTGCGTTTTTGCGTGTTTGTGGTATCGGAATAGTAAACACCGGAAACGGTACCTGATAGCACTACGATCCCGGCGTCAATCTCTAAAACTGCAATTTTCAGGTCACTGCCCTCAATTGCCATATTTCCGCATTGTGATTTCAGCATAACGTAATGCTCATCGAAGCTCAGCACCTCGATCACACCGTCAATGCGCATTTCTTTGCGGTCGTGTAACACGACTGCGTGCTTCCCTTGCACAGATTCCATGATTGCCTCCGCTTACTGTACTGGCAGTATTAGACCTGCCAGTACAATATATGCGGAATTTCCCAAATTATGAAATAACTTCGTAAAGCGAAGCGGCATCCGCCTTGGCGGTAAACTCGCGCACGTCAAGGACACGCACTTTCAGGGTGCGCTGACCAAACGTGACTTCAATCACATCGCCAACCTTCACGTCATACGATGCTTTAGCCTGTCTGCCATTTACGCAAATATGCGCAGCATCGCAAGCCTCGTTCGCTACCGTACGGCGTTTGATAATTCGGGAAACCTTCAGGAATTTATCAAGTCGCATGAATTAGTTGATCTTATCCTTGAGAGCCTGAGCTGCAGTGAAAACGATTCTCTTGGAAGCAGCGATCTCAACAGCTTCACCGGTCTTGGGATTTCTGCCGGTTCTTGCATCGCGGGTTTTAACGTCGAAGCTACCGAAACCGGAAACCTGTACCTTTTCGCCTGCTGCTACTGCCTCGGAAATTGCTGCTACAACTGCGTTCAGAGCTGCTTCAGCGTCCTTCTTGGTCATGTTGCCGTTTTCAGCAATCTTTTGAATGAGTTGGGTCTTGTTCATAATATTTTGTCCTTTCTGTTTGTTTGGATTTCGTATATATTATAACACATTTTGGTATATATTGCAAGGGATTTTTGCAAAAAAATCAATTCTCGGATTGCATCTTTTTATTTTCGTCCCAGATGCGTTCGAGCTCTTCTCGAGACACGTCCGTAATGGTAAGACCCTGCGCTTCTACTGCTTTTTCAATTGCTTCAAAGCGATCGATAAAGCGGTTGGTTGCGTGATACAGCGCCTGCTCCGCGTTGACGTGCAGCATACGCGCAAGGCTGGTAACTGCAAGCAACAGATCACCAATCTCCTTTTCCGCTTCTACGGGGTCAGCGGTTACCTCCATTACCTCGGCAACCTCTTCAAGCACCTTATCGCGCACCTCTTCGGCATTTGCAAAATCAAAGCAAGATGCCTTTTTACCAACCTTTTGTGCACGCAGCAATGCGGGATACATGGGCGGAATTGCACGCAGCTTATCCGTATAGGAAACTCTCTGCTTTTCCTCGTTCTTGATCATATCCCAATTCTGCAGAACCTGCGCGGAATTCTCTGCGTAAACATCACCAAACACGTGCGGATGGCGATGGATCAGCTTGGCGCAGATGTCGTTGGCAACGTCACTAATATCAAATCTTCCCTCTTGCTCTTCAATACGCGCATGGAATACAACCTGCAGCAGGACGTCACCAAGCTCCTCGCGTAATAGCACAGGATCTTCGGTATCGATCGCTTCGATCACCTCATAAGTTTCTTCAATAAAGTCGTTACGAATGCTCTTGTGGTCTTGCTCCTTGTCCCAGGGGCATCCCTGATCACTGCGCAATACGTAGACGACGTCCACTAAGTCGTCAAAGGAGTAACGCTGCTTTTTCAGCAGCTCAGAAATTTTGTTTTGAACGTCCATTATTATGTCCTCTTTATTCTTGAGTTTTAAAAGATTTCATGTCAGAAACGCGGATCAATCCGCTAACATATGCAATCGGGATATATAGCAACACAGCCATTGGCACGCTGATCGCTATCTTTATGAACTGCGTGTCTATGCTTCTGCAAATCAATGCCGGAGCTGCAACGCAGGCGGCGGATGCTAGCAGTGCGAGCAGCATATTGCGTAAAAATTGAAATGCGGGTGTATGCTTACCAATATATATCAAATTGATCAAGACGGTTACAGCACAGCAAAATACCGTGCTGATAGGTGCTGCAAGTATGCCAATACCGGGTATTGGACACAGTACATATAAAGTGATAGCTTTGATCAGGCCTCCTGCCAGAGTGGATGCCATAGGAATCCATGGATGCCCGTATGCCTGCAAAACAGCTCCCGTGACCGTGATCAGGCAGCTTGCAGGAATTGCCGTGCTGATGATCAATAACATCTGTATGGCGATCGGGATCTCCGCAGCATCCGAAAACAGAAGTCGCAGAATCGGTTCGGACAGCATGGCAATGCCAAGCGACGAAGGGATACTGATTGCGGCACACCAACGAAACGCTAATTGCAGAATATGCGTTTGCTCGCGTATATCCTGGCTCGCGATTGCATGTCCTAAATGCGGAACCAGCGGCAGAGATACGGATGACAGCAGCGCCGGCACGGCGCCAAACAGCGGAATGACCATGGAGGTGTAACACCCATACATGGCGATCGCACTTCCCTGCGCCATTCCTCCGTCTTGGAGGCGTCGCATGATCAATGATAGGTCAATCATCTTGGAAAGCCCCGCGAATAGTGCGCAGAGCGTTACCGGCAGGGCGATCTGCATCAGTTCACGCAAAAGCTTTGTCTCTGTGGTGGGTTGTGATGTGATCTCTTTGTTGCGAGGATAGCAAATAGTTAAGTATAACAGGCTGAGCAGCATACCCAGGCTCAATCCAAGCACCGCAAATGCGGCAGCCAAGGCGGGATTGCCGTTATATCGGATAGCGACGTGTGCAAACAACAGCCCGAATAACAGCTTTCCTGCAGCTTCCACGACTTGGGAAACTGCCGTAGGTTGCATATTGCGCAATGCTTGAAAATAGCTCCGTAACGCACCCGACACGTAGATGAACAGTACAGCGGGGGCAATAAAGCGCAGACTTGGTGCCGCTTCCGGCGCTCCCACCAGGATAGCGATACGCTCGGCTGCGAAAAATACGACGACCGTACTTAAAGCACCGATGATTACAAAGATCTTCAGAGACAGCCGAAAGATCTGCTTGTGCAGATCCGGGTAGCGGCTGATCAGAACCGATATGGCGATCGGGAGTCCTGACGTTGAGATGATGCAAAGCAACGCGTATACGTCATACGCAGTATTGAAATATCCCATTCCCTGCGCGCCGATCAGTCGCATCAGCGGTATTTTATAGCATACGCCAATAAGCTTGACAATGATACCCGAAAGAGCGAGCATTGCAGCGCCTGCAGCAAATGAGCTTTGTTGATTTTGTTTCGTAAATACCACCACCTCTCATAGCAGTTTATGAGAGGTGGTCATATTTCAGAACTTTATAAATTCGTGGTAAAGCGAATCCTTGGCAAGATACTCTGTGGAGATCGGTTCGATCTTGGAGATGCGCCCCAGAATATCCAAAGCGCGCAAATAATAGCGGCTCTGCTCACCTACCTGCGGCAAAAGCTCACGCAAATAGGGTGTCAGCAGGTGCAGATCATATGCCATCGTGGAATCCACAATCATATCGCAAGCGTCCTTGTGCGGGAAAATATGAGCGTCCTCGTTGCTTCTCACGCCACGCCAGACCTCCAGCGTGCGTTGCGCATCAGCCGAGCGATACTGTGCATCGCGGACAATTCTTCTGTAAAAACGGAAGATATTAGGCTCAAACACCTGATCCCCAACTGCAATTGCGGTCTCGGGACACACGAAAATCGAGGTCATACCGTAAGGCGCGATCAGATCGGTCAGCTCGGGATAAACGGCTTGAATCCCTTCAAATATGATAATATCCTGCTCATTGGAAGCAAAATCGCGGTATCCGCCACGGTTGTGCGTATGGAAATCAAAGATGGGCAATTGCGTCTTCCCCGTTGCCACGATATCAGACAAGCACTTTGCAAAGCATGCCAGATCCAGCGCTGCTGCAGAATCCATATCAAGCTCTGTGCCCTTCTCCTTTGCCATAGCAAGCAGATAGTCCATATCATAAAAGAAGTCGTCTATTGAGATCACGTGGGTCACAACGCCGTTTTCCTGCAGCGCCTTAGTGATCTTATTTGCCGTGGTTGTCTTTCCGGCGCAGCTTGGGCCTGCCAGACATAAGAAGCGTTGGCCTCGCTGTTTGATCAGGTCGACTGCCTGTGTAATTCGCGCGTCAAAGGCGGCGTCGCTTTGTGCCAAAAACAAAGCTGCTTGCTCGGGAGTATAATAGTAATTGGTAACGTGCATGGAAATCTCCTTATGATGATAGTAAGTAATCAGTCAAGCAATTTTCTTTCGGTGTAGAATTTTTCAATTTCCTCAAGCTTTTGCTTTGTGTTTTCACTTCTTAAGTATTCATAAGGATATTTTTCGTTGAAATATCTTGCAATAAAGGGCTTGCTGCCGTCCACAGGGATATAGTCCACCGCCTTGGTAACAGCGCCCGCACCGGCTGCGAAAATAGAATGAATCTCTTCCATCATATAGATGTTATAAAGTCCTTCATTGCCTTCGGTCGCAAGACCTACGTTTTCAAAATTTCCAACCGTATTCTTTTGTCTGTACATATAATATGGCTTATAGCCCTCATGCATAGACTTGATCTGCGAATAATCCACGCATTTGCCTGTATCGCCGCCACGAATATCGTAGATCTTGGAATCCTTTTGCAAGATCTCAGCCGATTTCTTGACACAGAAGGTGTGTACGGTAATGTTTTCGGGGCGAAGCGACAAAATGCGGTCAAAGGATGCAGCAAAGGTCGAGAATTTATCGCCGGGCAAGCCTGCAATCAGGTCGGTATTGATGACCTTGAATTCAGCTTCTCTTGCAAGCTCAAAAGCGCGGTAGAAGTCCTCCGAATTATGTGCTCTGCCAATTCCCTGCAGAACCTCGTCGCAAAGAATCTGCGGGTTAACACTCACACGCGTCACGCCGTATTCCTTGGCAACTGCAAACTTTTCTGCCGTAATGGTATCGGGTCTGCCAGATTCCAGCGTATACTCCTCCAGTTTGGTCACGTCGGTCGATTCCGCAATGACCGAGAGCAGCATGCGCAGCTGATCTGCTTCCAGAATGGTGGGTGTGCCACCGCCGATATAAACCGTGCGTACGTTGAGTCCAAGGCGATTGATACAGGCAAACACTTCCTTGATCTCATCGCACAGCTTTGCCAGATATTCCGGGATCAGTGAGAGTAGACGCTTGGAGGTATACGAGACAAACGAGCAGTATGCACATCTTGTCGGACAAAACGGAATGGATATGTAAACGCTACAATCCTTCTTGCCGGGAGTTGCGATCAATCTTGCCTCGTTCAGCGCTACGTCTGTTGCAAGCGCCGCCTTTTTGGGGATGACAAAGTATTCACTTGAGAGAATCTTCTTGACACGCGTTTTACTTACGCCTTTTTTGAGAAGATCGGTTGCAACCTTGGAGGGGCGCACGCCGGTCAGCATGCCCCAGGAGGGACGGTAGCCGCACACCTCGCCGCAAACGGTCAGTACCGCATCGCCAAGAGCCAGCTTGAGGAGTCTGTCCTTATCAATATCGTCGCGCCAGGTATAAATCTTCTGCGTGCTTGCGCTCTTTTCACCTTGGCTCAGCGTTGCGTCCACACAATATCCGGTCTCTTGCTCGGAGACCCTGATATGCATAACGGGCGTAGTCTCGGTGATAGGCTGATCCTCGGAGAACTTTTCTCCGGGATAAAATATCATGCACAGGGTTTGTACGTAATATACGTTTGCCTGTCCATCTATGATCAGTTTCATATGCTTACTTTCCTTTATTCTTGAGGACTTGGCTATCCATTACAATGGTAACGGGGCCCCAGTTGGTTAACGTAACGTCCATATCTGCACCAAAGATGCCGTGACCTACGTGGCGCACGTGTGCAGATACCAAAGAAATGAAATATTCGTAGAGCCGGTTAGCTTGCTCGGGAGCAGCAGATGCAAAGAAATCGGGGCGGTTGCCATGTCTGTACTCAGCCATGAGAGTAAACTGCGATACAACCAGGATCTCACCGTCAATATCCTTGACGGAAAGATTCATTTTACCGTTCTCATCGCGGAAGATTCTGTGCTTGACGATTTTTTCGGCGAGCAGTCTTGCATCCTCCTCGGTGTCCTCCTTGGCAACGCCCAGCAGGATCATCAATCCGGTGCTGCACTGACCCACGATCTCGCCGTCTACCTCTACCTTGGCGTTTTTGACTCTTTGTAATACTGCTTTCATGATGAATATCCTCTTACAACGTCTACCACGCCCGCAAGGCTCTTAAGTCTGGACATAATAGACTGATAGTGATCTGTGTTCTTACAGCTGACCTTGAGATTAATGATGCCCATGCCGTTGTTTCTCTTTTGAGAGTTAACAGACAGGATGGCAACGCGCATATCAGCAAGAGCAGTTGCAATATCGGCAAGCATACCGATTCTGTCTTCGGTGTGCAGCTGAATGAACGCCTCGTAAACACCGACGCTTCCATTATCGGCAGGTCCTTTCTCCCATTCTGCCTGCACCCATCTGTCAACGTATTCGCTGTTATCAATGATGCTGGTGACGTTGGGACAGTCATACTTATGGATCGAAATACCGTACCCCTTGGTGATAAATCCAATGACACGGTCACCCGGCAACGGGTTGCAGCACTTGGCAAACTTGACCTGGCAGCCACTTTCACCGTCTACGATAATGCCGCTGTTGGAGCGTACATTCTTGATTCTTGCAGGAGAAGAAACCATTTCGGTTTCGGTAATCTCCGGCATAGCCTCGGGTTCTGCAATTGCGTACTTGGAAGCCTCATCCTTGATCTTATTGGCGATCTTGGTTATGGACAAGCCACCGAAGCCGATTTCATTATACAGGTCGTCCACACTTGCAAAGCCAATGCGCTGTGCAATAGCCGCGCAAATATCGTTACGCAGCGTTTCGGGCACCTTGGAGAGCGTCTTTTTGATCTCCGCTTCGCACTGAGCTTTACCTTCGATAATATTCTCGTCGCGCTTTTCACGCTTGAACCATTGACGGATCTTTGCCTTTGCTTCACCGGTTTTAACAATGGAAAGCCAGTCTTTGCTGGGGCCCTTGCCGGAAGAGGTGGTCAGAACCTCAACGATTTCACCATTCTCCAATACGCGGTCGATGGGGACGATATTACCGTTGATCTTAGCGCCGATCATCTTGTTACCTACAGCCGAGTGGATCGCATAAGCAAAGTCGATTGCGGTAGCTCCCTGTGGCAGGGCGATTACGTCGCCCTTGGGGGTAAAGACGAATACTTCGTCATGGAAAATGTCGGTCTTCAGGGCATGCATGAACTCATCGGGGTCACGCGCATCGTCCTCGGTTTCGATCAGACGTGCGATCCACTCCAGTTTCTTGTCCATGTCCTCCTTGGAGGTAGCTCCCGACTTATACTTCCAGTGCGCCGCGATACCGTACTCTGCAATGTGGTGCATTTCCCAGGTACGGATCTGCACCTCAAACGGAATACCGGAACGACCGATAACCGTGGTGTGCAGCGAACGGTACATGTTGGGCTTAGGCGTGGAAATGTAGTCCTTAAAGCGTCCGGGGATCGAGTTGAACATTTCGTGGATGATACCAAGCACGGTATAGCACTCCAGCTCTGTGTCTACAATGATACGCATTGCGTAGAAATCATAGATCTGGTCAAAGCTCTTGCCCTGCGAGAACATCTTTTTATAGATACTGTAGACGGTTTTGATTCTACCTTCCAGAGTATAGGAAATATGATTTTCCTCCAGCTTTGCTCCGACCGTCTGACGAATGCTTTCAATGAAATTCAGACTTTGCCCGTACTTTTGCTCAATACCGTTACGAACTTCTTCGTAACCGATGGGGTCAAGATAGCGTACACCGAGGTTTTCCAGCTCCTGCTTGATCTTTTGCATACCGAGACGGTGTGCCAAGGGTGCATAGACCTGCATGGTCTCCAAAGCCGTAATTCTGCGCTTATGGTCAGGCTTGACTTCCAGGGTGCGCATGTTATGCAATCTGTCACACAGCTTGATGAAAATGACGCGCACGTCCTTGTTCATTGCCAGCAGCATTTTGCGCAGGTTTTCGATATGTGCTTCTTCCTTGTCCTCTACCTGTAAGGTCACGATCTTGGTCAGACCGTCCACCAATTCCGCAACGTCCTTGCCGAACAGCTTTTCGATCTCCTTGAGGTTGGTTTTATCTGCACAGTCCTCTACCGTGTCATGCAAAAGGGCGGCACAGATCGAATCTGTGTCAAGCTCCAGTCCAGCCACGATCTCTGCAACGGCAACAGGGTGAGAAATATACTTCTCACCGCTGACGCGATACTGCCCCTCGTGCAAATTATCCGCATATTCAAATGCACGTGTAATCTTTTCTACGTCGTACTTTTTACCCGTTGCTCTGAGAATATCAAGCAAGCGGGTGATGTCTGTGTGCACAGTGTTTTGCATAAATGCTCCTCTTGATTGGTCTGTATCCGCAAGTTACTTGCATTGCTCGCGCAATTTTCTGAGCAACTCGGAATTTTCTACGTTAGTCTTTTCAACGTTACAGTATACGTCAAAAATGTATAAGTTGTCCCCCGGCTCTTTAACGCCGCAAAGGTTCAACTCTGCCAAAATAGCAATGATAAATTTCAGTTTGATATAATTGATCTGCAAAGCAGAGGTCAGATTCAGAGTCGATAGTAAGGTTTTGTGCGAGAACGTATTGTGCCCGATGCGGCATTCCCTACGTAAAAGCTTATATACCTCCGCGATATCCTCACGATTAGGCAGTACGTTTTCGTTTGCTGCAAAAGCATCACCCGAAAGGATCTGCTCATAGCGCTTGCGCTCAAAGCGGCACTTCTCTGCATAATCATCCGAAATGCGCATATCCTTGACGATCAACTGCAGGCTTTTTACGTTTTGATACTCATTAATGCTGAGCTGGAACATGACGTCAACGCAATCCGAAACGCTGAACGGCAAGGTAGCCGCGGGAGTGCCAAACCATACTGCCTGCATCTGCAAACCGTCCTTGGCAAGAATGATCTTACAATGTTTACCTGCTCCAAGCGGAATGATTTTAAATACCGTCAGATTTCGGCAGATCAGCTCGGGGGTAGGATTAGCCACGCCAAAGGGCTCAAGCATGCTCAGCTCTGCCGCTAAGGGCATGGTCAGATTCTGAACATCAACCTCGCAATCCGCCTCATAGCGAATATCCAAGGCATCACTATCCAGATTCTCGCTTGCGTATTGATTGATGCGCTTGCGGAATTCGTCAATGTTGCATCTTGCAATCGAAAGACCGGCTGCGAGCTCATGTCCTCCGTATCTTGTCAACAAATCGCTGCAATAGGTCAAGGCATCCACAAGGTTCATGCCCTTAATGCTTCTGCCCGAGCCTTTCCCTACGTCATCAAGGCTTGCGTATCCACGCGTAGCGCCGTCAAATGAGATAAGAACAGAGGGTAAGCCGTATTTCTCGGTAATACGGGAAGAAACGATACCAATAATACCCTGCTGCCAGGAATCGTCCTCCAGAACGATCACGCGATCATGCTGGAAGTCGTGCTGCTGCTCGATGGTTTTATATGCCTGCTCGGCAATTCTGTTTTCTTCAATTTGTCTTTGCGTATTGATCTTGCAAAGCTCGTCCGCGCGTTCCTTAGCGGCAACAGGGTCGTTTTCCAGCAAAAGCTCAACTGCCTTGGTTGCGCTGCTGATTCTGCCTGCCGCATTGATTCTGGGCGCAATGCCAAATCCGATAAAGCCTGAATTGATCTTTTTGCGCTTTTGGGGCTGGTCCTGTCTTGCGTTGGGATTGTAAGAGGATGCCTCAATCAGCGCATCCAGGCCGCAGCGCTTGGTGTTTTGTACGGCTTCCAGGCCTGCAGCAACAATGAATCTGTTCTCATCAATGATCGGCATGACGTCGGCGATTGTTCCGATGGCGGTCAGATCTACGTATTCGCGGCACACGGTTGCAACCGCATCTGCCACGGACAACCCCTTGCGACGGTTCTCGTAGATCTCATACGCGCAGATCAATTTGAAAACCACTCCCACACCCGCAAGCTCCTTGAAGGGATACGGGCAATCCGGTCTGTGAGGATTGACTACCGCACATGCAGGCGGCAATTCGGAGCGGCATTCGTGGTGGTCTGTAATAACCATATCAATGCCTCGTGTAGAAGCAAAGCGGACTTCCTGATTGGCTGTAATGCCGGTGTCGACGGTCACGATTAATGATACGTCATGATCGCAAAGCACGTCAATTGCTGCTTCGCAAAGACCATATCCTTCCTTGTCACGGCTGGGAATATAATAAACAATATCAGCCCCCTTGCTCTTGAGATAGAGATAAATGGAGGTTACCGAGGTAACGCCGTCTACGTCATAGTCACCGTAAATTGCGATGGTTTCGCCGGCCCCGATTGCGGCAGCAATTCTCTCTACCGCCTTGTCCATATCCTTCATCAAGAAGGGGTCGTGTAACGCGCTGATATCGGTATGAATAAAAGCTTGCGCTTTTTCAGGGGTATCGTACCCTCTGTTATACAGCAGTCGGGCAGTAATGGGAGATACGCCGACGCTCTGGCTGATGCGCGTGATCTTTTCGTCTGCCTGGTCTTGCTGCGGATTGTACAAGACAGACCATACGCGCTCTCTCTTCAATTCGTTCATGATATAAATTCCTTCATCCTGATCGTTCCATGCAAATGTGGTCACAACGGCACCATACTTGCGTGATAAATCATCTTTTCTTTCATTACTCTTTTCTGAAGCTGAAATATTAGTGTCAGTAAAGTTAATCTTGGTAAGGAGCCGTGCGCTTCATCACTGCAAGCGCGGTATTTACTCCATCTACTGCGGCACTGGTAATGCCGCCAGCGTAACCTGCACCCTCTCCACAAGGATATACGTAGGAAAATCCAATAGCACACCGCGCATCGTCTCTTCTGATGCGCACAGGTGCGCTTGTGCGGGTCTCTGCGCCCGTCAATACTGCATCGGGTGCTGCATACCCCTCAATCTTTTTATCGAATACTTCCAAACCGTAACGCAGGGTTTGCTGTACACACTTGGGAAAAACAACACCAAGGTCGGTTACCTTGCATCTGCCGTTCATGTAGGTAGGCAGAACGCGCTTGGGCTCATGTGCAACCTTCCCTGTCAAGAAATCGCCAACCGTTTGTATAGGTGCTGTATAATCACCTCCACCGGCTACAAATGCTGCCGATTCAATGCGACGTTGTAACGCAATGGCACCTTCTACAAGGCTGCCGTTTACGGTTTCATAGTCCTCGGTCCCCAAGGACACAACCACAGCCGCATTGGAATTGCGCCCATCACGTGCGCGATTGCTCATGCCGTTTACCACAACGCCGCCCTGCTCCGAGGTTGCCGCCATGACTTCACCGCCCGGACACATGCAAAACGTGTACACACCGCGCTGCGTGCGCGTATCCGATAGTGCGTACTCTGCATGTCCCAGTGTGGGATGACCGGCATAATCGCCGTACAGCACTTTATCAATATCGGTTGTCAGATGCTCGATTCTGACGCCTACCGAAATTGGCTTTGCAATAAGATCCATTTGCTTTTTAAGCAGCATCATGTAGGTATCTCTTGCGCTGTGTCCAACAGCCAGGATGATCGAGCTGCATAAAATATCGCCTTTTGTGGTGCGTGCCGTAACGGTACCATCCGAATTACGGTCAAAGCCGTCCAATCGACAGCGATAGATGACGGTGCCACCCAGCGAAAGGATCCTGCCAAGGATATTGTCTACAACGGTACGAAGCACGTCTGTGCCAACGTGCGGCTTGGAAAGCAGCAAAACATCTGCAGGCGCGCCAAGCTCCACCATGGTTTCCAGCACGAACTGGCATTTGGGGTCGTGAATGCGCGTCATCAGCTTGCCGTCCGAGAACGTACCTGCACCGCCTGCACCGAACTGAATATTGGATTCTGTATCCAGCTGCTGCGTTTGATAGAACTGATCCACCGAACGCACGCGATCTGAAATGCTGTCGCCTCTGTCGATGATGATGGGACGGTAGCCGTTTTGCGCAAGCATCAAAGCTGCAAACAAGCCAGCTGGGCCCATGCCGACAACAAGAGGAGGTGCTGAGATCGGGTCCGTGCCGTATTCGGGTAAGATCTGTTCCGCGCAAAGCATTCTGATCTTGTGCCTTTGCAAGAGCTTTTCGTTGGTCGGATATGCGCCGTCTGCACGCGTTGCGAGCACCGAATATACGAATTGTACCTTTGCGCGATCTCGTGCGTCTACTGATCTGCGGAACAAGTTGAGCGAAAACTGCGTGGGCTGTGCGCCGATTTTTTTGAGTCTTTGCTTGGCAAGCGCAAAGATTTCTTGCTCTTTTGCGTCCAAAGGGACAGTGATCGATTCAATCACTATCCCTGAGAGCGTTACGATGTTATTTGTCATCTGTGTGTTTGCTTGTGACGGTTACGGATACCAAAATACCCGTAGTGTCATACTTGATATTCTCGTTTTTGTTGGCTTCCCCGTACAGAAGCGTTCCCTCGGCATCGTAGAATGCAATTGCAGTGATCGGAACTGTATGCGTACCCACTTTGTCGACAACGTTTTTGTAATCGATCGAGAAACCTACGTGATCAATGGAGACAAGATCTTGGATCGGTCCGACGATCGTAATCGTACCATTCATCACGGTGTGATCCAACGTGTAATCAAAATCGATCTCATTGCGGTCCGCGGTAATGTCTGCTACCGTATACGATACTTGCTTAGAAACATTGATCGTAACAACCGCAGGAGTGACCTCATAATTCTTGAGCTCGGTTCTTGTTCCCTCTTCGTCCTCAAAATAAGCCTTGATGGTCGCTACGCCGTTATTAGCGGCACCAATATCTGCTACTAAGTGGATGTTCTGTGCATCGTACTTGACAAGCTCGCGATTGGTTGCGCTGATTGAAATGTTTGCAATCTGTACTGATAAGGAGTGCACGTCGTATTCGGTATGCTCGGTGAATACGTCCGCGCCTACTACTTCAATGGGCAGCTGATTGTACGTTTTTACGTTGATCTCATCATCGGTTGCCTGTGCATATAACCAGATACCGCATGCAACGAAGAAGCAAATGATGAGAGCCGCAATGCTCACGCTCTTTTTTTCCTTAAAAACCGGAGAACCGGATCTGTTTGCGCTCATTATGCATCCTCCTCGCTATCGTTCATATCCAGCGAACCGGTCTTAACGGTATCGGACACCTCTTTGATGCTTTGCTGGGTAGTCTTTCTTCTCTTGTGGTCCATAAAACGGTAAATCGCATCATGTAAATTCTTGTAGTCGTAGTTACGGTACAACGAGCCGCCGTACGCAATCGAAATGATGCTGTTTTCCTCAGAAACAATGATGACCATAGCATCGCTTACCTCGGTAATGCCAACACCTGCGCGGTGTCTTGTACCGAGATCCTTAACTACCTCTTCGTTATCCGAAAGAGGCAGCTTGCAAGCCGCTGCGGCAATGCGATCACCTTCAATGATGACAGCGCCGTCATGCAGGGGCGACTTGTTAACAAACAGATTACGCAAAAGCTTATCCGAGACCTTAGCGTCCAGTCTCTCGCCCTTGTCCATATAGTCCTGCAGCTGGGTTGTGCGCTGCAGCACGATCAGGGCGCCGTAACCTTCTGAGGAAAGCGCGCAAGCAGCCGAGGAGATATTAGCAGCTACCGCTTCGATTTCAGAGGCGGAGCCGGATCTCTCACCGGCAAAGCGACCAATACGCAAAGAGGTGTTACCCACTCTTTCCAATGCATCGCGCAGCTCGGGCTGGAAGATAACCACGACCGCGATCAAGCCCACCGTCAAAAAGTTCTCCATGATCAAACCCAGCGCTTTCATATCCAGTACGCTGCAAATCATAAACAGGCCAAACAACGCAACAATGCCAATCATCAATTTGCCGGCTCTGCGCCTTCTGACAAATCTGTAAACATAGTAAAGCAAGCCCGTTAAAAGCACGATGTCCAAGAGATCGGTAACGGGATGCATGTGATTGATCGGGAACAGAATAAAGTCCGCAATAAACGTTTTAACAGCGTTTATAAGCTCCTGCCATTCAATCATTTCATCCACCGCCTTTGCAATAAAATTCCGTATAACATTATATCATAATTCTACTCGAATTTCAACACATTTACATATATATTTTATAAAAAGTTTATAATTATATACGACAAGCCCCGAAACCGAAAAATCGGTCTCGGGGCTATGTATTTTACGTGATTAATCAGCACATGTTTCTGCAACTTTTTCAGCAAGCAGAACGCGTACAGCATGCAGATAATCGTCGTCATTGGTGTAAGTGATGACGTCCTTGGTCACCATCGCTACCATCTCGTCGGTTACCTCTGCACCTGCTGCTTTTTCCAGCATGTCGAGCATCTGGTAGTCCTGGATACCGAGACGGATATTCTCCAGTCTGAAGGAGGATACAGCCTCATAAATGCCAACCTCTGCACCGCTGTAAAGCAGTACGCCGTCACCGTATACGCTAGTGATAACGGTGGACGCGAGGTCGTTGTAAGGATCTGCACTCCAGTAAGTAGAACCCCAATACAAAACGCCGGTAGCATCGGTCATCTTGCACTGCCAAATGGTTACAATGGGCTCAGTACCGTCACCGGTAGCCAGCCAGTTTGCATAAGGCTGATTAGGCTCCCAACAGAAATACAGCCACAGCTCATCGCCGCCTGCAACCTCTGCCTTCATTCTCTCTTCAAACGTGCCGTATTGCTGATCCTGCAGCACCGTAGTCAGATACTGTGCACCGCTGATGATGCTCTTGTCTCTGGGGGTGAAGGCAAAGATCTTGGTACACCAGATCTGCGTGTAGGGCTGCATGAACGAAATCTGGTCCATGCCTTCGATGGTAATGTTGGTAAAGAAGGGCGAGACCTGTCTGTAACCGGGATAGGTGGATTCCAGTCTCTGTCCGTTGGACTGCAGTGCATACAGAAGCTCTGCACTGGTGGGCTCGTCAACGTAGTAGAAGTAGCCCTTTTCCAGCCATTCGGGATTTTGCGAGAGCATTGCGTGAGCGCCTGCCTCGTCACCGCCGTTACTTTCCTTGATGCTGAAACTGGTCACTCTGGGGTTGTTGAGGTAGTCGATAACGCGGTTATCCCATAGGGAGTAAGGCAAGTTGTAGCAGGAAATGCGGTTTTCCAGCATGAAATCGTAGTAAATTTTGTAGATCTCTTCTGCGGAAACGTCATTCATGCCCTTCTGTGCATAGGAGTTGGAGATAACCCAGGGAGACATCTGTACAGCGGTCTTAAGAGCCGTCTTCTCGGAGAGCGAGAAGTCGTATACCTTTACGTATACGTTGGCGGTCTTGATGCACGCGCCATTATCTGCATCGTAAACGTTTACGGTTGCGCTGTAAAGACCTGCGGTCTGACCGTCCTCTGCCCAGACCTTGAGAACAAAGCCCTGTGAGTTGTTCTGGGCAATGCTGACAGCGCCGTCTACGGGAGGCAACGCATCGGGTACCCAGTTATTGCCGATCTTGACGTAATGCTCACGTAGCAGCTGGGTTTTCAGGACAGTTCCCTGTCCGTTGGTCATGTCGGTGATCTCGATACGGATGTTTCTGTTGGATTCGGTAGGTGCTACAAAAATCTGACAGTTTTCGATACTGTTTCCTGCCATATGAATAACGTAGGTGTTCAGATTGGAGGGGGTGACGTTGTTGCGGTAGGTCTTCTCGGTCATGTGGTCAAACCAAAGCAGTACCGAGGAGTCCTCTGCGGATGCGTTGATCTTGTCATAATTAACGCCGTCCACGGGCTGTTCCTTAAGATCAGATCCGGTGCCGGGACGCGTCATATCCACGTCGAAGTTCTTGTAAGCTTCCTCGGCAGTCTGGTACAGATCGATCGAAGCGATGTACATGCTCTCACCGCCGCCCGAGGGTGCTGTCAGGAAGTCGAAACGGAACAAGTTGATCTTGCCGGTCCAGCCTTCTGCCTGTGAGAGGTCGTAAATGACGTACTGCCAATCGGAATTGGTCTGGTCAAAGGTTGCTACCTTGCTGTAACCGCCAACGGGTCCGGTCATCTTACCGGATGCATAGAACAGCTCAAAGCCGTCGCTGGTGACGTTTTCCGTCTTGATCTTAATGACAATGTACTTGTAGTCGTCCGCACTTGCGGGTGTCATGGCAAACTTCTTCATGTATGCCTTGTAGTCAAACAGAATGAAGGGGTCGTTTGCGCCGTCCTTGGTGGTCAGCTTAAGCACGTATCCGCATTTTTCGTCCTTGACGATCTCGTATTCGCACTGGTTGGCGCTAGTCAGCATTTTTTTCCAGCTAAAGGATTCCTGACCGGTAAATGTTACCGTAGTGGGAGACATCGGATCATTGAATTCATTCGCAACTGTTTCTTCCTCAGTTGTTTCCTCTGCGGTCGTTTCTTCATCAGTCGTGGGCGTTTCCGTCTCTGCAGAGGGCTCTGTAGTCTCGGAATCGGTTACGGTGTTATCGGAATCGGTGATGCCGGGATCAGTGTTGCAAGCTGCAAACACAACGCATCCAAGCGTCAGCAATGCCATTACAATCAGCAAAATTTTTTTGAATTTCATGCACATTCTCCTTTATTATCTGCGTTTTCTGAGCATTTCGTGTTTGATATCCCAAAGCTGTTGTGAAAGGTCAACGTAGTATTTGTGCGGGTTTGTGAATCGGCGAACCTCTTCCCACATACCGGCAATCTCATTCTGACAATGTGCCTTGATCTCTTCAATACCGGGCAGCTCATATACCTGCTTGCCCTGCTTAAAGATCGGCACCATCAGCTCGGTGGCGGTATACTCGAGCATCATCTTGCGCTTCCAGGTGTGCTCGGGGTCAAAGATCTCATAGGGCTGCGAATCATCGATAACTTCGTTGTACAGGCAGATGACGTCTGCTTCTGCCTTGCCGGACTGCTTATCACGCAATCTGTAGACTTTTTTGAAGTGAGGCGTGGTGATCTTGCCAACGTTTTCGCTGATCTTGATCTTGGGCTGAATGCTGCCGTCTTCGTTCTCAACCGCAACCAGCTTGTACACGCCGCCGAATACGGGAGCGGAAAGCGAGGTGATCAATCTCTCGCCTACGCCAAACGCATCCACACAGGCGCCCTGGCGGATCAGCTCGCGTATAATATATTCGTCCAGAGAGTTGGAGACTACGATCTTACAATCTGTCCAACCGGCTTCATCCAGCATTTCTCTGACCTTCTGGGTCAGGTAGGTGATGTCACCCGAATCAAGACGTACGCCACATTTGGTAATGCCCTTGGGCTTGAGCACCTCGTTAAATACGCGGATTGCGTTAGGCACACCGGATTCAAGCACGTTGTAGGTGTCGATCAGTAGAGTTGCATTGTTGGGGTAAATCTCGCAGTAGGTCTTAAACGCCGTGTACTCGTCGTCAAACATCTGTACCCAGGAGTGCGCCATGGTACCCGCAGCGGGAACGCCGAACGCAAGATCCGAGATGGTACAAGCGGTATTGGAGCAACCGCCGATGTATGCGGCACGCGCACCGAGAATAGCTGCGTCACTTCCCTGCGCGCGTCTGGAGCCAAACTCGCTGATTGGTCTGCCCTTTGCTGCGCGCGTCAATCTTGCCGCCTTGGTGGCAATCAGGGATTGGTGATTGATCATCATGAGTACGTAAGTTTCGATAAACTGCGCTTCGATCGCCTTGGCGCGCACGGTCATCAAAGGCTCGCCGGGGAATACGACCGTACCTTCGGGAATTGCCCAGATGTCGCCCGTAAATTTGAAATCGCGCAGATAGTCCAAGAACTCTTGGGAGAACATGTTCTTTTCTCGCAGATATGCAATATCCTGCTCATCAAAATGCAAATCGTTGATATACTCTACCACCTGTTCAAGTCCCGCTACCACGGCATAGCCGCCGTTATCGGGATTGGAGCGGTAGAACACATCAAAATATGTGATTTTGTCCTTGAAGCCGCAAGCAAAATAGCCATTGCTCATGGTCAATTCATAAAAGTCACACAGCATTGTCAGATTTCTCGAGATGTCTTTCATGGTTTTGCCTTCTTCCTGTAAATTTTATTGATATTAGTATACCAAACACGTGAGAGAATGTCAATGATTCTGTCAAGATTTCGTGTTTTTTTGTGCGAGGTCTTGCAATCACGACGACTTCGTGCTATACTATTCTCAAGAAATTGTTTTTCCGGAGGTTTTTATGAAACACGGATTTATCAAGGTTGCTGCGGCATCCCCCGAGATCAGACTTGCGGACCCTACTTATAATGCAGAGGTATTGGCACAGACTGCACGCGCTGCATATGAGACAGACGGCGTGCGCGTCATCGCCTTTCCTGAGCTTTGTCTGACCGGTGCAACTTGCGGCGATCTGTTTTACCAGAGTACTTTGCAGACAAGCGCGAAGAATGCACTTGCCGCATATCTGGAGCTGACTGCTGACTTGGATATGGTCAGCATCGTGGGCTTGCCCGTACAAATGAACGGAAAGCTGTACGATTGCGCTGCCGTTTGTAACGCAGGCACGCTTCTGGGCGTTGTTCCCGCGCAGCAGCCTAATGCACGCTATTTTGCAAAGCTTTGCGATGCGGCGTATGCATACGATCCTTTTGGCGACGGCATGCAGGTCTGCAACTTTAGCAATAATACTATCTTCTCTTGCTCCACTATGCCCGAGCTTAAGATCGGTGTATGTGTAGGAAAGGGTGAGATCGATGATCTTTGCGCTGCCGGTGCAACCCTGATCTGCTGTACGGAAGCAACTCCACTGTTAGTTGATGCTATTACCAAGAATGTCATCAAAGCGCAATTTGTGTCTGCTGAAAATCACTGCGCATACCTCTACACAAGCGCAGGCAGAGGCGAATCCACAACTGATGCGGTATATGGCGGACAGGCACTCATTTCCGAAAACGGCTTTGTTTTGCGCAACAAAAATCGTCTCGACTTTTCAACCGATTATGTGTTTGCTGACATTGACGTACATCTGCTTGTCAGCGAGCGTTGCAAGGATACTTCCTTTACCAATAAAACCGGTAATCGTGAATTTGCCGAGATCGATTTCACGCTGATGCCCTGTGACTCCGAAACGCTCAACAGATTCGTAGATCCCAGTCCCTTCTCCGTACCCGATCACCATCACGCCACCATTATGCAGCTGCAGGCAGAAGGCTTGCGCGCACGCATTAAGGCGGCACATGCAGACACGCTTGTGATTGGTATTTCCGGTGGTCTTGATTCTACCCTTGCCCTGTTGGTTGCAGTCGATGCAGTTACTTCACTTGATATGCCGGCAAGCAAGGTCATTGCGATTACAATGCCCGGCTTTGGTACAACCGCGCGTACCAAGAATAATGCGACCGTTTTGTGCGAGCAGTTGGGCGTAACATTCAAGGAGATCCCGATTGGCGATGCGGTCAGCGTGCATTTCAAGGATATCGGACACGATCCTGCAGTGCGCAACGTTGTATATGAAAACAGCCAGGCAAGAGAGCGCACGCAGATCCTGATGGACGTAGCAAACCAGTATAACGGTCTTGTGGTCGGCACGGGCGACCTTTCTGAATCGGTACTTGGGTGGGCAACCTACAACGGCGACCATATGTCCAATTACAGTGTAAACTGCGGCATTCCCAAGACGTTGGTACGCGCGTTGGTATCTTATGCTGCAAGGAAACAACGTGAGCTTGGCAATATTGCTCTGGCAGACTCCCTTGACGACGTGGTCGGAACACCCGTCAGCCCTGAGCTTCTCCCTGCTGATGAAAACGGCAACATCGCGCAAAAAACCGAAGATCTGGTTGGCCCTTACGAGCTGCACGATTTCTTTATCTACAATGCCCTGCGCTACGGCTTTGGTCCCGAAAAGATCTATCGCCTTGCGTGCTGCGCATTTGACGGACAGTTTGATGAGCAGACCATCAAGCATTGGCTGCGTGTGTTTACGCGCCGCTTCTTTACCCAGCAATTCAAGCGCTCCTGCATGCCCGACGGTGTTGCGGTCAGCACGATAAGCATTTCTCCCAGAGGTGGACTTTGCATGCCCAGTGATGCATCCATGAATGCTTGGATGTGCGAGATCGAAACCTTATAAAAATTGAATCGCTACGCAGCCCTTAACAGGTCTGCGTAGCGATTTTGAGTTCATGAAACTTTTTCCCACATTTTTTCAAAAACATCTTGCAAAATTTTGCTTGATACTGTATAATGTATCTTGACTATATATGTTCTCAAAAAAATGCACATATATCAACAGGAGGAACACAAAAATGAATCAACGCTATGAATCCGCAAAGCAGATCTACGCTAAGTACGGTGTTGACACCGAGGCTGCGATCGCAAAGCTTTCCGACGTTCGTATTTCCATGCACTGCTGGCAGGCAGACGACGTTCTCGGTTTCGAGAACAATGGCCCTCTGACTGGCGGTATCCAGACTACCGGTAACTACCCCGGCAGAGCAACCGGTCCCGACCAGCTGTTTGCTGACCTGGAGAAGGCATTCTCCCTGATCCCCGGTACCCACAAGATCAACGTTCACGCTAACTACGCTATCTTCGAGGATGGTTTTGTGGACAGAGACCAGCTGGAGCCCAAGCACTTCCAAAAGTGGGTTGACTTCGCAAAGAAGCACGGCATGGGTCTGGACTTCAACCCCACCTACTTCTCTCACCCCAAGGCAAACGGCCTGACCCTTTCTTCTCCCGATGAGGAGATCAGAAAGTTCTGGGTAAGACACGGTATCTGCTGCATGAAGATCGCTGAGTACTTCGCAAACGAGACCGGTTATCCCTGCGTTATCAACTTCTGGACCGGCGACGGCTTCAAGGATATTCCCGCTGACCGTATGGGTCCCCGTATGAGATATGCTCAGTCCCTGGACGAGATCCTGGCTTGCGGTTACGACAAGACCAAGGTTTACCCCTGCGTTGAGTCCAAGGTATTCGGTATCGGCGTTGAGTCCTACACCGTAGGCTCCGGCGAGTTTGCTCTCTCCTACGCTATCTCCCGTGGTATCGTTCCGCTGTTCGACAACGGTCACTACCACCCCACCGAGGTTGTTTACGACAAACTGCCCGCAATGCTCTGCTTCTCCGAGAAGCTGGCTATGCACATCACCAGACCCATTCGTTGGGATTCTGACCACGTTGTAAACTTCGACGATGACACCAGAGAAATGATGATGGAAGTTGTTCGCTGCGATGCTCTTGACAGAGTATTCCTGGCAACCGACTACTTCGATGCTTCTATCAACCGTGTAGCTGCTCTGGTTATCGGTATGAGAAGCGTACAGAAGGCTCTGCTTTACGCTCTGCTTTCTCCCAATGCTGAGCTCAAGGCTCTGCAGGATGCAGGCAACACCACTAAGCTGATGATGCTGCGTGAAGAGGTTAAGACCCTTCCCTTCGGCGACATCTGGGCTGAGTTCTGCCAGAGAAACGGTGCTTGCGCTTGCTCTTGCTGGTTCAAGGAGATCGAGGAGTACGAGGCTGAGGTTCTCTCCAAGAGATAATTTCACTCATACATATCACACAAAAGCTCTGCTTCGGCAGAGCTTTTGTGTTTTTGCACTTGACTCTCACCCATTTTATGCTATAATGGATTAGATGAATCCATACCGCCACGAGAGGAGGACGCTCTATGAAAAAAGTCATTGCAATATCCATGTGCATGCTTTGCATGTTCATGTCTACCAGCTGTGCTGAATTGATCAAGGAGCTGCAAGACACATCCGCACTGCCAAACGAACAGATTACTGCCGAGCCGTTTGAAACAATTGAAGAGTTCTCCAACAATGAGCATGAGCAAACCGTGACGACCGAATCAGTCACAACAAAGCCTGTCGTCCATGATTGCAACCGGGATGGACACTCATGGGACAGTGGCAAATGGATATACAACTCAGACGATATTGTGCAGCAGTTTGACTTTACCTGTATTCACTGCAATGAAACCAAGACAGAATACGTAAACAATAACGTAGCATCTAATGTCGCTCAGATCGTACTGGATCAAGAAGCCATGATCAAAGCACGGACGGATCAGTTCCGAAATGAGCGTCCCGATCTTGTTTTTCTTGATCTGTATGTCTCAAGAGTGCTCTGTTTTTTGCACGTGGCAAAAGATGCATCCGCCGATGAGCTCGTCAAACAATATGATTTAGCTTCGGCATTTCCAAACGGCAATATTTCCGTGTATGAATATATCAATTACATTATTATCGATTTTCCCAGAAATGACTTTACCGAGCAAGTATATCAGGCGCTCGAACAGTTTTCCGAGCAAGAGCCTATGATTACGGGCATGGGTGTTGAAGCATACGATTATTCCCTGCGTTATATGCCGTACATTGCGTATTATTCAGCCAGTGCCGCGCCCATAACATTTACGGTAACGGATACGTTACCTAATCTGCTCTATGATCAAGACTTCTTAATCAAATCCAAACAGGAATATGATGCGTATCTCGATCTCATGCTGGAGCACGTTTATATCCCCAATCAAAAGACTGTGATTGAAAGCAAGCGAGATCTGTACGATGATTCGTTTTTTAGTGAAAATGCGCTGATTATCACGCGTATCATCACCAGAAGCTCCGGATCGATTGAATTAACGGTAAACGACCTTTACTGTTCCGAAGGAAAGATCTACGTGATTGTAAGAACCGCCGAACCGAGCTCGTGTGATACCGACATGCAATATACGACATTTACCGTACAAGTCAGCCAACAAGACGTTGCAGGCGTTGAACAGATCATCACACTGGAGTAATGCATACAAGTTTACAAAACAAGGAGCAGTTGCACGCAACTGCTCCTATTTCTATTGACAATTGCCGCTGATTTATGTATAATATATACAATTAACCAATGGAGGTTCTTTATGAAAAGACTTTTGCCTTTCCTACTTGCATTGTTGCTGTTACTCCCCTGTTTGGCAGCATGCAAAACTCCCCCCGCACCGGACACGGAAACCGGTACTAATGCGCCAGATATCACACCTACCGCACCGCCGCTTGTGTTGGTAAAGGACGGTGTGAGCGAGTACGTCATTGTGCGTCCTGCCGATATTACGGCACAGGATCCTGCGTTCATTGCTGCCGTGCTGTTCCGCGACACCGTGGAAAAACTGACGGGCGTGGCTTTGCAGATCGTGACAGATGATGAGAATTCCTACGCTGTTGCCGATAAGGAAATCGTGATCGGCAATGCACGCGGTGCTGCACACGCACAAAGTGCTGTATACGTATCCGAAAGCAAGCTTTTCATCGGCGGACAAGCGCAACTTTTGTCCGATATGGTCACTGCACTTTTCAAGAGCTGCTTTGCTTACGATCTTACTTCCGAGGAGGTAAAGCAAATGACCGAGCTTTCCGTTTCCGCTGATTTTGCCATGGATCAGGCAGGCACTGTCATTGTGCCCGAAGTCAAGCAAGATGCTACGGCATGGGGTGACAACGTCACATATGCCGATGAGGTTGCAAATCTGATCAACTTCCGCTACCTGGATCAAAAGAGAGATATCGCAGAGATCACCAACGGTGATGTGCGCCTTGTCTACAATCTTGATATCAAGGACAACAAGCAGGTTGCAGGTCTTTACAACAAGCAAGGTTCTGCTTATCTGACCAATACCATGGACGCATTTGTCATTGCAGACAACGGCGAAAAGCTGTATGCTTCCATGTCGGGTCCCAGCGCACGCGGTAACATCTACCGCTTTGGCTATTATTACTACGATATTCATTTCCTGGATCAGGGCTTCCTTCCCTCTTCTTATAGCATTGATGAGAGCGCGGGCAGCTACGATCTGCTTGCCAAGGCGCGCAGAATCGATTCGCACGACATAAAATCCGTAGAAATGGTTGACGGTGTGTTGACCGCCGTGGTTGACAGCACGACAGACCCCTATTTCCATTGGAGCGTTAAGTATAATACTGTTGATTACAATGCTTTGCAGATCACCATGCGCACACAACACTCCAACAAAGTAACGCTGTATCTTAAAGTTGGTAGCGGTGGCTATTTTAACGCTGATCAGCTGACTTCCTTCTCGGTTGATCCCGGAAAGGAATATTGCACCGTGATCGTTCCTTTAGAGGGCATTCCGGATTACACAGGCAAGGTGGACGCGATTCGCGTTGATTGCGGTGATAAGGCGGGTGAAGTGATCGAAATCAAGGAAATGAAGGCGATTAAGATCAACACGACTTCGTCAACCAACATGAAGCTCGACCGCAACTATCACGTATACGGTGATAAGATGCACGAGCAGATCCGCGTGGTAGCAGACGGAGATACCAAGGGATTTGCGGGCTTTGGCGCACAGACCAAGATCGAAGCAAGCCGTGTATCTGCTCTCGTCATTGCTGATAAGAACGGCAAGCACACCACGATTGACGGTATTGATGAAGCAAGCGTTGCATACGTCGGCTTTGACATTGCAGACGCAGGCGTATTCGGTTACATCTTCCCTGCAGAAAGCAAATACGTTGGTGACGTGACCGTAACGCTTGAAGATGGCTATTACGTGATCACACAGACCTATACCCCTGCATCGACCTCCTTGAAATCTCATGAAAGCTATTCCATTGGTCACCGCATTTACACTGACGAGAGTCATTCCTTTGACGAGCTTGAAAGACAGGCTTATATTGAGCGCAATCCCCTGACCAATATCAAGATCGTAACGCAAAGTGACAATGCAAAATACGCCGGCTACAACAGCTTGGTGGGTTGCTACACCTTCACACTGAACGGCACGGATTTCAATAAGCCTTACTACAAGGAGCCGCAAAAGCATTACATTGTGGATGCGCAGGTCACTGGCGATGATTACGACAGAGCCATCTACGTCTTTGCACACACCAACAACACGGGATGCTTGGAAAACGGTGTTGTACTCAACGAAAACGATCAGCTGCTCCCGATCAACGTAGAGGTTTGCAAGAACTTCAATGGAGAATACGAGGAAAAGCTGTTTGATCCGAAGGATATGCACTACGGCTATTCCATCTTCCCCATTACCGTCAGCAAAGACCAAACCAGGCGATTCAAGTCGATCAACCTGTATCAGAATTGGGGGCAGGTACCGCTGAAACAGCTATCTTCCATCCAGTTTATTGCTCCCTACTACCACCTCTCCTGCGGTACGACCGAAACCAACTGTATCGCACCCTATTACGTATACGGCAAGGATTACTGGACACTTCCCGACTTCCGCGCTATGTCCTCGCCCTTGTGGCCCAATCAGCCTCAACATACCAGCGCAGGCAGACTTTACTGGCTGCAGTACACCGATGCGAACGGCAATTTCTTTGGGTCTGAATCGCAAACTGCTGATATTTCCTCTTCCGGTCCCGTTTACGTGGACATTGATATGAGTTATCTGTCGGATGACGGCAAGATCCAAGTCGATTATAGACAGGTAGAAATGGCTCAATCGGACGAAACCAGAACATACTACACGTTGGAGCTGACCGTGTTGGAAGACCTTGCAATTAACGATTTCGTAAACAACTTCTCCTTCTTCTCCATGGATGGCAGAGCCATTACTTATAAAAAGTTTGGCTATCTGGATGAGAACAACAATCCTCAGACGGTAGATCTGGATCTGAGCGGCACGCACACCGAATACTATAAGCTTGGTAAGAACGGCGGTTATTTCGATTACTACATTGACGCAGATTCCTCTCACAGCGGTACCGATTCCGTTAACATGGCGGTCGTAATCAAGGATTACGCGATGGTGATTGGCGGCAAGACTTACGACGGCAATCTGGTGCTCAAGGAAACCTACGACGGCGCGGTCAACTTGGCAACGCTGACCGCAGATCTTGGCGACGTAACGCTGCGTGCTGGCGATACGGTTCGCATTGATATGATCCTGCTGCCTTGGGGCAGCCCCGAGAGCAAGGATGATTCCAACGTGCTTAAGGTGCGCGAGGATTCGGTTCTCTCGGCAATCAAGACCGAGGCAAGCGTTGGAACAGTGATTGCGGACACCTACTTGCCTACTGTCATGGCGGACAACAACGTAGCAGAATTCACCGTCAGCGGTGGCGGCTCAACGATCTACGCAGTTCGTGTATATGGCTTTGATACCTATACCAAGCCCACCGTGCAAGTGCTGGAGAACGGCAGTTGGGTGGATTTCGAGTATCAGCACCACGACTACGACGGCTACATGTCCTTCCGCGAGGATGATGGAACCTATTCCCTTGCATTCTCGTTTGTCATGGAGGACGGCGAGGCGCGCACCTTCCGCGTGACGCAATAACAAACGAAAATAAAGGCGAAGCCGATTGGCTTCGCCTTTTTCATTGTGGAATTTCTTAGAAACAATCAAGAGAACAAGCCCTTGATCCAGGTCCATGCAGCGTCAAGCACACCATATTGGTCGAGCACGTTTTTGATGCCGAGCAGGCACAGTACAATACCTCCCGCAAGCTGCGCTTTTTTTTCATATTTATCGCCGAACACGTTGCCGATCTTAACGCCCAGCGCGGAAAGCGCAAATGTAATCACACCGATCAAGGTCACGCTAAGCAGTACCTTGGGAACCGTCATATCGGGGCGCAAGCCGTAGCCAACGCCGACCACCATAGCATCAATGCTGGTCGCAACCGCCATGGGAAACATGACGCGCGCGGTCAGCGAAGCATCGGTGTTTTCACAGCAAGAACAGCCCTCATCTTGCTTTTCAAGCGCCTCCTTGATCATACCACCGCCAATGATGGCAAGAAGCACAAACGCGATCCAGCCCGTGAACATTTCCAGATAATTTCCGAAAAACTTATTTAAGATACCAGCCAGAATAAAGCCAAGCGCAGGCATGAGTGCCTGGAATGCACCGAACCAACCGCCAACAACGGCAGCCTTGCCCAGCGTAGCCTTTTGCATGGAAAGCCCCTTACAAATGGCAACCGCAAATGCATCCATCGCAAGTGCGCATGCTAAAATCACCAATTCAATTAACATAATATTCTCCGTTATTAATGTGCAATTTATGTCCGTCAACAGTTTCGACGGTCGTGTCGTAAAAACGTTCCTGAAAATAGATCTCGCGGCATATCTGTTCTGCTGTATAGTCCTGATCAATCGGGCATGCGACCAGCTTGTCCTCAACGTCGTCCATGCGATGCACAATAGCAATCACTTTGCCAGAAAAGACATTTAGGGGCTTAGACTCACCGATAAAATACACGTCCAATTCTTCTCCATCACCGCCAAGTACGCCCGGAATGTAGCCGTAATTGATGGAATATACCAGCGTTTTATCACCCTTAGTGTGCACATAACCGATGGGGCGATCAATTTCACCTTGAATCTGCATACCAAGATATGACCATACCATTGCCTTGCGCAGCGAGTGCGTAATAAAAGGGGCTTTGGATTCGGTATATGCATTTCGGTCGTTTGCGTAGCGCTCAGCCAGCTTTGTTTTGAGCGCGGCATAGGCGTCGCGAACCTCGGGAAACGCACTCAGATACGCCTTGTAATTGAGGTAATTGCGCCACTCCATACTCATATGCTTGACTACGTGAATATGTGACTCGATCCATTCCCCTTGCCCGATAATGAAAAAACGTTGCGTGTCGTTATCGTTTGAGGGTCTGTGTATAAAGCCTGCGCATTCCATTCTCTCAACGATTTGTGCATCAAAGGAATGCACCGCGACGGCTATGTCAATAATGGGCTTGGCGCATAGCCCCGGAACCGAGGTGCTGCCAACGTGTGCAACGTCCACCGCTAACAAGCCAAGGGCTTGTTGAATGCGATCACAGATCGTTTGTCCAACCATTGCCCACGCAGGATCATATGCGTGCAGTTGCACGGTCCCTCTAGTCAAGCCTATCATGCACATTCTCCTCCTTTGCGCGGCAATCTCACATATTCTATCACAAATTTTTGAAAATGGCAACGGGTTTACAAAATATTTACAATAATTATAGACAACATCGCCCGCTTCACTTGACTAAAGCGGCGATTTGTGATACAATTTTTTTATCCTTTTATTTTGGGGAGGATTCACTTTTATGTCTTATAACCAATTTGCTATGACTCCTGCGGAACAGACCGTTGCAAAATGCGCAGAGCTTTACGCACAGTATGGCTACCGCAGATTTACCATGAATAAATTTGAGGACTATGCCCTGTACGCCGAGAACAAAAATTTCTTGGTGGACGGCAGACTTTTGACCTTTACCGACGGCTCGCGTCTTAAGGCACTTAAGCCTGATATTACGCTATCAATCGTCAAGTCCTTGGCTGCAAAGCCCGAGCTGCCGCTGAAAGCCTATTACAATGAGACGGTATATCGCGTCAAAAAAGGTGAAAACGAATTCAGCGAGCTGCATCAGATGGGTCTTGAGTTGATTGGTGACGGCAGCGTCTATGCAACCTGCGAGGTGCTTGCACTTGCAAAGACCTCTTTGGACGCGATTGATTCGCACAACATTCTGGATATTTCCCACATGGGCATTATGCTGCCCCTGATCGATTCTGCGTGCGAATGCGGTGCTGACCGCGAGCAGATCATTGAACTGATCACACAAAAGAATGCGGGCACTCTGGCTGCACTTGTTGGCGCACAGCATCCGCTTGTTACGCTGGTCAATTCCTATGCGCCTATTATCCAAATGATTCCTGTGCTGCAGAATCTGCTGCCCGACTCAGACGCCGTACGCGAGCTTGCCGAGATCTCAGACGTGCTTTGCGCACTTGGACTTGACCAAGGTGTATACCTGGATTTCTCGCTCGTACACAACTTTGGATATTACAACGGCATTATTTTCAAGGGTTACCTTAAGGACGTACCCGTATCGGTACTCTCGGGCGGTCGTTACGATCCCCTTTTGGAGCGCTTCGGCCTTTCTACTGCCGCACTTGGCTTTGCTATCTATCTGGATTACATCCGCTATGCGGAAATCAAAAAAGCAGGCGAGGTACTGCTTCTCTACGGTGACGACGATAGTGCAGCTGACGTAGCGCGTGCTGTCAGATCGCTGACCGCACAAGGACTTTGCGTGTTTGCTGCTGATAAAACGCCCGAAAATCGCAGCTTTATTCAAACGCTGCACATCAAGGAGGTTACGGTATGATCAAGATTGCTTTACCCAAGGGCAGACTTGGTGACAAGGTACTGGCACATTTTGAAGCTGCAGGATACGCCTGCCCCGAGATTCATACTCCTTCCAGAAAGCTGGTATTCTCTACCGATGAGGTTTCTTACTTTTACGTCAAGCCCTCGGACGTGCCGATCTACGTAGAGCGTGGTGTTGCCGACATTGGCGTAGCAGGTAGCGATATTCTTATGGAATATGAGCCTGACGTTTATTCCCTTTTGGACCTTGGCATTGGCAAGTGTCGCATTTGTGTGGCTGCCAAGGAAGATTTTGAAGATGATTACGGTCGCCCCTTGCGCGTAGCAACCAAGTTCCGTAACGTGGCGTCAAAATATTACGCTTCTCTCGGTAGAACCATTGATATCATCAAACTGAACGGTTCCATTGAGCTTGCTCCTATTCTCGGGCTTTCCGATGTCATTGTCGACATTGTGGAAACAGGCACGACGCTCAAGGAGAACGGTCTGGTTGTCAAACAAGAGATCGCCCCTGTTAGCGCCAGATTGATTGCAAACAAAACCGCTTATAAATTTAACAGCAAACAGATCAATGAGCTTCAGCAAAAGCTGCAAGCGCAAAGAAAGGACTGAGCGCTATGATTCGCATTTATGATTTTAACGCCGTTTCGGATGAAGAGATCTTTAACCGTTCCGAGGACGCGTTTCACGTAGAGGATGCAGTAACAGCCATCATTGCCAACGTGAAGGCGCAAAAGGATACGGCACTTTACGAATATACCGAGAAATTCGATAAGGTCAAGCTGGATTCCCTGCAGGTCTCCGAACAAGAAATTGCCGAAGCATTTGCTAGCAGTGATCCTGAATTCATTCGCGTCATGCGCGACGCAGCCGCAAATATTGAAGCATATCATAAAAATCAGGTACGCCAGGGCTTTGAAATGCATAAGGATGGCAGCATTGTTTTGGGACAGAAGATTACTCCCTTGGCAAAGGTCGGCATTTACGTGCCCGGAGGTACGGCAGCATACCCCTCCACCGTGCTCATGAATAGCATTCCCGCTAAGCTTGCGGGCGTTGGCGAGATCGTTATGGTCACGCCTCCCATGCGCGACGGTAAGGTCAATCCCGCTATTCTTTGCGCAGCAAAAATTGCAGGCGTTGACAAAATCTTCAAGATTGGCGGCGCGCAGGCGGTAGCAGCATTGGCTTACGGTACTCAATCTGTTCCCTGTGTTGACAAGATCGTCGGTCCCGGTAACGCGTTTGTAGCCGAGGCAAAGCGCCAAGTATACGGTAAGGTTGCCATTGATATGATTGCGGGTCCCTCCGAGATCCTTGTACTGGCGGACGGTAAGTCCAATCCAGCTTTCGTGGCAGCAGACCTTCTCTCGCAGGCAGAACACGATAAGATGGCAAGCGCCGTGCTGGTAACTGATAGCGAGCAGCTGGCTTATGCGGTACAGGCAGAGGTGGAGCGTCAACTCTCTGTTCTGCCTCGCGAACAGATCGCGCGTCCTTCGATCGACAATTTCGGCAAGATCATCGTTTGCTCCGATTTGTGGCAAGCGATTGAAGTTTCCAACAGAATTGCCCCCGAGCACCTTGAGATCTGCGTTGATAATCCCTTTGATTACCTTGACAAGATCGAAAATGCAGGCTCGGTATTCCTTGGCAGATACTGCCCCGAGGCTCTGGGTGACTATTATGCAGGCACCAACCATACGCTTCCCACAAGCGGTACAGCGAAGTTCTCAAGCCCTTTGTCTGTTGATGATTTTATCAAAAAGATCTCCTATACCTATTACGACCAAAACGCTATACAGAAAGCGGCGCCCGACATTGCCCTGTTTGCCCGCAAGGAAGGACTTGAGGCACACGCAAGAAGCGCCGAGATCAGGATCAAGCATGAGTAAGTATTTTTCAAGAAAACCGAATGAGCTCAAGGCATACGTACCGGGCGAACAACCGCGCAATGTGCAGCAGCTCATCAAGCTCAATACAAACGAATCTCCTTTTCCGCCTGCTCCCGAAGTCATTGACGCGGCAGCAAGTGCGGCACAAAAGGCAAACTTATACTGCGATCCCACCATGCTTACGCTCAGGCAGGATCTTGCAAGCATTTACGGACTGACTCCCGATCACTTTACACTCGGAAACGGCTCGGACGAGCTTTTGTCATTTGCATTTCTGGCGTTTTGCAACAAGGACATCGGCGCCGCTTATGCGGATATCACCTA
>JAZRQR010000002.1:0-8038 GCA_045650025.1 Eubacteriales bacterium | reverse complement strand
ATCAGCCCGTTGCTTCCCTCGTTGATGATCTTTTCCAGCGTATCGCCGATCTTGGCGCGCGAAGCCTCAGGCATGTGCTCCAGCTTTGCGTGCAGCCCCTCGTTGACCAGCTCGTAAAGACTCTTGCCGAACATATGCGATTCCCAGATCTTTTTGGGATCCTCCTCAAACTCGCGCAGCATGTACTTGACCAGAACCTCGCTTTGCTGCTCGCTGCCTACCATGGGGCTGACCTCAGCCGAAATATTCGCGCGGATCATATGAATGGATTGCGCCCCCGCGCGCAGCTTGACCCCATAACCGCCCGCCTGCTTGACGATGCGCGGCTCCTCCAGCGTCATATCCTCAATGTCGGGCATGACGATGCCGTATCCCTTCTGCTCGGCATCGCGCAACGCGCCCTCGATCTTTTGATACTCCTCTTGCATCACGGCAAGGCGGCGCAGCAGCGCAATCAGCTCCTGCTCGCCCTCGATTTCAAAGCCGGTCAGCTCGCTGATCACCGCATAATACAGCCCGTCAATGGGGTCAAGCGAGATGCGCACCTTGCCGGTCCCCAGGTCGATGCTGCCAATCTCGGCGGCTTTGACGTATTCGTTCTCGCCAAGGTCGGCAAACGCCTCGCGGACGTCTCCGATCTTACCGACGCGATCCGCGCAGCGGCGAATGGACTGCAAAAGTGAGCGGCGAATGGGATGCTCGGCATCCAAAGCGCGCGTCCATTCGGGCAGGTGCAGCGCGATCTCGGCAACGGGAAACTCATGCAGCACAAGCTCCAGGATATGGCGAATATCCTCGGCATCCAGCTCCAGGCAGGAAACCAGCGCAACCGGCACGCCGTACTTTTCCTCCAGCTCATAGGCAAGATTCATGGCGCTCTCGGAGGTGGGATTGACCGAATTTAAGATCATGGCAAACGGCTTGCCCAGCGCCTTAAGCTCGGACACGATCCTCTCCTCGGCTTCCACGTAGCTCTGGCGCGAAATGTCACCAATGCTGCCGTCGGTGGTGATCAGCATGCCGATGGTGGCGTGCTCGGTAATGACCTTATGCGTGCCCATTTCCGCAGCTTCAACAAACGGCATGGGCTCCTCCTGCCAGGGTGTGCGCACCATACGCGGCTGACCGTTTTCGATCGTACCGAGTGCTTCGGGCACGATATAGCCCACGCAATCAATCATTTTGACGCGCAGGGATGCGCAATCGTCGATCTGAATGGCAACTGCCTGATCGGGAATGAATTTGGGCTCGGTGGTCATGACCGTTTTCCCCGCCGCGGACTGCGGCATCTCGTCGCGCGCCCGTTCGCGCGTGTACCCTTCACCGATATTGGGCAGCACGAGCGCTTCCATAAAGCGCTTGATAAAGGTAGATTTTCCCGTACGTACGGGGCCAACGACCCCGATATAGACATCACCGCCCGTACGCTCGGCGATATCTTGGTAAATAGAATGTTCAGGCATACTACGTCCTCCCCTGTTTTGTTTCGCTATATGTTATGAGGGGGGAAAAGAAAATAGAACCGCAAAACGGGAATTGCTTGACTTTATGAGTTGGGACAAGCGCCCCCCGAGTGTCATCCTGAGCGACGAGCGTAGCGAGGAGTCGAACTTTTGCATAGTGTAGCGCAGAGCGCGAAACGGAGCAAAAGCGCGAGCCATGATACCGGGGACTGTCCCCTGTGACGCGCTGCAGGCGTGTTACTGCGGGACTGTCCCCCGTGTCGTGGCGACGCGGGATCTCCAAACGGTTTGATCAGCGTCTGCCTACATCAAGTTATATTCGATATGCTGAAAAAGCAGAAGGCAAGCATACAACCGGCGCATAAAAACAGTTCAGAGGCTAAATAAACATTGAGATGACCTGCGCAGATCCCACTTCACCGTGACACAGGGGACAGTCCCGCAGTATCATGCCCTGCGGGCACGCCACAGGGGACAGTCCCCAGTATCACGGCTCGTGCTTTTGCTCGCTCCATTTCGCGGCTTCGCCACGAAATAATCGACTCGCAAAAGTTCGACTTCGTTCGGTCGCTTTGCGACCTCTCTTCGCTCAGGATGACACTCGGGGTGAAGTTCGCTCGGGCGACCATTGGTCGCCCCTACAGTGATCCTCGCAACAAAACCGCAGGATTTCTCCTGCGGTTTTATCATTTTCATTACTTCTTGAGTGCAATTGCCTTCTTGGCGTTCTCTGCGATGTTCGCAGGGGTCAAGCCGTACATCTCCAGCAGCGGAGGCACCTTGCCACTTCTGCCAAATACGTCCTGCGTGCCAACACTCAGCACCGGTACGGGGCAACCCTGGCACACTGCCTGTGCAACTGCCGCGCCCAGACCGCCAATGACGTTGTGCTCCTCAGCGGTCACGATCGCGCCGGTCTCGGCTGCCGCCTTGCAAATGATCTCGCTATCCAGCGGCTTGAGCGTATGAATATTGATGACTCTTGCGTCAATGCCCTCGTCAGCCAGCAGCTTCGCTGCCTCCAGCGCCATGGAAACCATGTAACCGGTTGCAACCAGCGTGACGTCCTTACCGTCACGCAGCAGCACGCCCTTGCCAAGCTCAAAGGTGTAATTTTCCTCGTCATTCACAACGGGCAGTGCGTTTCTGCTGAAACGAATGTAGAACGGACCGTCGGTCTCAATTGCGCATTTAACAGCCAATCTTGCCTCAACTGCGTCCGCAGGGTTGACTACGGTCATGCCCGGAATGGTGCGCATGAGTGCCAGATCCTCCAGACACTGGTGGGTAGCACCGTCCTCGCCAACTGCCAGACCTGCGTGCGTTGCACCGATCTTGACATTGAGGTGGGGATACCCTACTGCATTTCTTGCCTGCTCGTACGCTCTGCCTGCTGCAAACATAGCAAAGGACGAAGCAAACGCGGTCTTGCCCGCAGCTGCCAAGCCGGCAGCCACGCACATCATGTTGCCCTCGGCAATGCCGCAATCAAAGAAACGGTCGGGATATGCCTTCTTAAAGGTCACGGTCTTGGTCGCTTCCGCAAGGTCAGCGTCCAGTACCACGTAATCATACTGCTCTGCAAACTCCACCAGTGCCTTGCCGTACGCATCTCTGGTGGCTACCATATCGCCAATTTTATATGCCATATCCTCAGTCCTCCTTTGTCAGCTCTGCCACAGCGGTTGCATACTGCTCGTCATTGGGAGCAGAACCGTGCCACTTGACCTGATTTTCCATAAAGGAAACGCCCTTGCCCTTGACCGTGTTCATTACGATCGCGCTGGGTGCGCCCTTGACAGCCTTTGCCTTCTCGAGTGCTTCCTCGATCTGTGCAAAATCGTGACCGTCAATGGTCTGTACAAAGAAGCCGAATGCCTCCAGCTTGGATTCAAAGGGCGCAGGACCGATCACCTCTGCTACGGGGCCGTCGATCTGCAGACCGTTGGAGTCGATAATCAGGCACAGGTTATCCAGGGCGTAGTGAGCTGCAAACATGCAAGCCTCCCAGATCTGACCCTCTTCGCTCTCGCCGTCACCGACGATGGCATAGGTGCGGTAGTCCTTGCCGTCCAGCTTTGCAGCCAGAGCCATACCGCAAGCTGCGGAGAAGCCCATACCCAGCGAGCCCGTGGACATATCCACACCGGGGATATGCTTCATATCGGGGTGTCCCTGCAGAATGGAATCGTGCTGACGGAGCGTGCCGATCAGCGCCTTATCAAAAAATCCGCGCTCTGCCAGCGCCGCATACAACGCAGGCGCGCAGTGACCCTTGGAGAGCACCAATCTGTCGCGATTGGGATCCTTGGGGTTGGCAGGGTCAACGTTCATGTGGTCAAAATACAGGTAAGCCAAGAGGTCGGAGATCGAAAGAGATCCGCCCGGGTGACCCGATTTTGCAGCGTGTGTGCCTTCCAGCACGCCAAGACGAATTGCCTTTGCCTTGGCTTTGAGCATTTGCAGCTTTTCTTGATTCATGGGGACTTCCCTCCGTTGCAACGTTATTCACTTTATTATACCATCGAACAAGAGCCTTTGTCAAGGCAAGCACACATATTTGTTGTCATTTTCTTGACTCCTTTCCCACAACGTGCTATAATGTAGAAAACAGGGTAAGGAAGGAAAAACGTATGTTTTGCTGTAACATGATGGATCAAAACGTGTATTTTGCGGATTCGCCCGAGAAAAAGCGCGTTTTTTATGCCAAACGATTTGATGAATATATGCTCCCTTGCTCCGACGATAGCGGCATTCTCATTTCTCATTGCCCTTGGTGCGGCAAAAAATTGCCCGAGAGCAAGCGAATGAGATGGTTTGAAGAGCTTGATGCGCTGGGCATCGAATTTTCGCTGTTTGATACGGAGCAGGTGCCCCCCGAATACCTGAGCGATGCTTGGTGGAATGAATAATACAAAAACGCCCGATTCCCGGGCGTTTTTTGAATATTCTTATTTGACAAAGAGCGATTGCGCAAATGATACCGGGGACTGTCCCCTGTGTCATGTCCGCAGGGCATGATACTGCGGGGCTGTCCCCTGTGTCATGCGCATCGTGGCACTCACGCCCTTTTCACAATATTGAAGCTGATCCCCGTTAACCGACAAATCTGTCGAATCGAGAGTCCCTCTTTCTTGAGCAACTTCAAATACTCGTTTCTTTTTGCAATATCCAAACGTTGAAAATCACTTACAGATGCGCAAGCCGTATGCTCGCGGATGATTTCGCGTGCTTGCTCATCGGTCACGCGCAATGCTTGCTCAAAGCTCTCCATATCCAAGCATTGTGCAGCTTCTACCCGACTATGCATCAGCACAAAATCCGAAGGCGAAATATGGAGGTATATATACGCTTTGTCGATCATATGCCCGTCACCAACATATTCGTGATAACTACTGTATTGATAACCATCTGCGGTTTGACACAACCCTGCTTTAACAGGATTTTGATGGATATATCTCAATGCCGTCAGGAGATACTGCTCGTCCTCAACAGGTTCACTCTTAAATCTGCCCTGAAATAAGTGTCCGATGCGTTGGTATTTTACGTTAAACCAACATGCATATTTCGTAGCGATATTCCCCATGATCTTCTCAAGAGGCTCTTTTTGTACCTTGAACAGTAAATGCACATGATTGTTCATCAAACAATACGCGTATAAAGCAAAACCACATGACATGCGATATTCTTCCAGGATTTGGAGAAACTGATTATAATCTTCCGTATCTTCAAAGATTAGTTGTTGGTTGATGCCTCGCAGTATAACATGGTACGTTTGGCTTTCACATTTCATTCTCGCTTGTCTTGGCATGTTAACCCCCTTCGGCTTAATGCTTTCATTATAGCAAAGCCAAAATGGATTGTCAATATGTTCTTATGACGAAACAAGAACACGATGCGCGCGACACAGGGGGACAGCCCCGCTGTATCATGTCCTTCGGACACGACACAGGGGACAGTCCCCTGTGTCACTTACCTTTGTTCACAATCTGTATCTTGACAAAGCCTTATAAATATTATAAAATATAATATATATGTCTATACGGAGGCAACCATGGAGCAAAAGAGATTTACCAAAAATGACGACGGCTTTGTCTGCGCGCATTGTGGGCGCGAGGTGCAGCCGCTGGGCTATACCTCACGCAATCATTGCCCCTTTTGCCTGTGGTCGATGCACCTCGACGTCTTCCCCGGCGACCGCGCCAGCGAATGTCAGGGGCAGATGGAGCCCATCAAGGTCGAGCCCGACCCCAAAAAGGGCTACGTCATCGTGCACCGCTGCACCAAGTGCGGTGAGCTGCACCGCAACAAGGCGGCACACGAGGCAAAGGTACAACCCGACAACTTAAAGCTTCTCATCTCGCTGACCGCGGGAAAGCTTTAACAAGCACGAACAGGAGGTCTTGCCATGAAATACACCGCAACCGCGTTTTCCCTGCCCTCCTCGGACGGTATCCACACGCTTGCTGCATTTTGCTGGACGCCCGAGAACCCCGTAGGCGTGATCCAACTCTCGCACGGCATGTGCGAATACATCCTGCGCTACTCCGCTTTTGCCCAGCGTATGTGTGACGCCGGCTTTGCCGTGGTGGGTCACGACCACCTCGGTCACGGACAGACCGCGCGCAGCGCAGACGAGCTTGGCTACATTACCGATGCCAAAGATCCCGCCATGTGCTTAGTCAAGGACCTCTACGCCGTCAACGCCCGGATCAGATCCACCTTCCCCACCCTGCCCGTCATTCTCTATGGGCACAGCATGGGCTCCTTTGTGGCAAGATGGGCGCTGACCGAATACAAGGACGCCTGGGATGCCGCCGTGCTCAGCGGTACTGCGGGCCCTGAAGCTCCCACGGGAGCAGGCAAGCTGCTTTGCCGCGTGCTGGGACTGTTTGGCGCGCACAACCGCTCGAATTTGCTCTACACGATCGCGTTCGGCTCTTACGACAAGCCATTTGCCGCCGACGGCATCAAAAACGCATGGCTGACCCGCGACCGCAAGGTCATTGAAAAATACAACCGCGACCCCTTCTGCTCCTACCGCTTTACCGTCAACGGCTACCTGACGCTCTTTACCCTGCTTGGCTACGTTTCAAGCAAGGAATGGGCGCACAAAATGCCGCTCGACCTTCCCATGCTGCTGGTTTCGGGCGAGGACGACCCCGTTGGCAGCTTTGGCAAGGGTGTGCGCTGTGTGGAGGCGCGCTTGCGTGCAGCAGGTGCAAGTGAGCTTTCCTCCATGTACTTTGTGGGCATGCGCCACGAGCCGCACAACGAAACCGATAACGATAACTTCTACGAGGGCGTGATCAACGTCATGCACCGTATGATTCAGAGGTAACAAATGCAAACGTTAAAACAAACCAAGGGCAAGCTGCTGGGTGTGGACTTTGGCGACAAGCGCACCGGCATTGCCGTTTCCGATTCCTTGCGCACCATGGCATCCGGCAGACAGACCATTGCGGTGGGTGGCATGGAAAAAACCGCCGAAAAGACCGCCGAGATCGCACGTGAGCTGGGCGTTGTGGGTGTGGTTGTGGGCGTGCCGGTCAATATGGACGGCTCGTTTGGACCGCGCGCACAGCACGCGCAGAAATTTGCAGGCATTCTGCAATACAAGCTGGGCGAGCAGATCCACGTGGCAACCTTAGACGAGCGCATGACCACCATGGCGGCTTCGCGCTACTTAAACGAAACCGACACGCGCGGCGCAAAGAGAAAGCAGGTCATTGACACGCTTTCAGCAGAGATCATTCTCCAAAACGCGCTGGACAAGCTCAAATACATGCAATAATAAAGGAACTACGACTATGGCAAAATCCACCACCTCACGCCTGATCGGCTGGGCGGTGCGCCTTGTGATCGGCTTGATGATCGGCGCGATCTTAGGCGTGCTGCTTTGGCGCATTCTCTCCTCGGGCGATCCCGCCTCCATGCAGGCGATCCAGCCCAACCAGCCGCTTTACGACGCCTATACCGCCTATGCGGAAAAAGAGGAATTCCCCGTGCTGCACCAGAGATACGACACCATCATTCGTGACGGCGAGGCAAAGGGCTACTTCTCGGTTACGCAGGCAGATTTTCTGGTTGCGGCTGACCAGCTGCAGCTGACCTTCCGCTACAACAACAGCACGCTCAAATACGTTGCCCGGGACTATGGCAAGCCCGCCCCCCTGGAGCGCGGCAAGGACTGGTTTGACGTGACGGTCACCGTGGCATACGATCTGACCCCCAACAACCCCGATGACAACGCGCTCAACGATCCCGATTGCGTGCGCTTTGAGCGCTACCAGCCCACCGCTTGCACCAAGGACACCAAGAACCTTTACAACTACGAGAGATTGACCTTTGACGGCATCGATATCTTTGATCATCTGGACGAGGAGGGTGAGCAAGTCGGAGGCCAAGCGGTCTTAGGAAGACAAGGTAGAGAGTCAACTCCTTGGCTCACAGAACGACATGGCTACGATCCGACTTCACCGCGTGCGTCAAGGACACCAAAAATCTTTACAACTACGAGAGATTGACCTTTGACGGCATCGATATCTTTGATCATCTGGACGAGGAGGGTGAGC
>JAZRQR010000001.1:0-8037 GCA_045650025.1 Eubacteriales bacterium | reverse complement strand
TTCCCAAAGAAACTCTTTGGAGGTATAGTATGTTACTGATTAAAAACGGATACGTCAAAACCATGGCAGGCGCGGATATTGAAAACGGCTGCGTCCTGATTGACGACGAGGGCAAAATTGCAGCGGTTGGCACCGATCTTTGCGCGGACGGCGCACCGGCGATCGACGCATGCGGCAAGCTGGTGACCCCCGGCTGCGTGGAGGCGCATTGCCACATTGGCGTGGATAACTCCAAAATGCGCTGGGAGGGTATGGACTACAACGAAATGTCCGACCCCGTAACCCCTCACATGCGCGCCATTGACGGCATCAATCCCATTGACGAGACCTTCCCTCTCGCGCTTTCGCACGGCGTCACCACCGCATGCACCGGCCCCGGCAGTGCCAACGTGGTGGGCGGCACGTTCGTTGCCATCAAGCTGGCGGGCAATCGCGTGGACGATATGATCCTGAAAAATCCGCTTGCCATGAAGGTGGCGTTTGGTGAGAACCCCAAGGGCTGCTACGGTCAGCGCGGCGGTAAGACCCCCATTACCCGTATGGCAACCGCAGCACTTTTGCGCGAGCTTTTGTTCAAGACGCGCAACTACGTGCAAGCAAAGGAAAACGGCAAAGAGCCCAATTTTGACATGAAGCTGGAGGCGATGATCCCCGTTATCAAAAAGGAGATCCCGCTCAAGGCGCACGCGCACCGCGCAGACGACATTTTCACCGCCATTCGCATCGCAAAGGAATTTGACGTGAATCTGACGCTGGATCACTGTACCGACGGCGAGCTGATCAAGGACCAGCTGGCAGCCGAGGGCTACAGCGCGTTTGTGGGCCCCACCTTGGGCGGCAAGAGCAAGATCGAGCTGGCAAACAAGAGCTTTACCACCCCCGGTGCACTGCATAAGGCAGGCGTGCCGATCAGCATCATCACCGACGCCCCCGTCATCCCGCTGGAGTACCTGCCCATGTGCGCAGGTCTTGCGGTTCGCGCGGGTCTTGACTACGAGGAAGGCTGGAGAGCCGTGACCATCAATCCCGCAAACCAGACCGGCATCGGCGACCGCGTCGGTAGCCTGGAGGTCGGCAAGGACGGCGACGTGGTCATCTGGCAGGAAGACCCCCTGACCGTCGTAGGCACGCAGGCATACGTCACCGTGGTGAACGGAAAGGTCGTATATCAGGCGGAGTAATTCCCTACATATACCGTATCCAAGCCCCTACAACGCAACAATGTCATTCAGTTGAGAAAAGAACCAAGCTCAGAGATGGGGCTGATGAATCAGCGGTAAAATGAATGAAAGCAGAAGCCGTCACAGACCTCTGCTTTCATTTTTTTGATGCAAAATCCCAAGCTTGTAGGGGAGGAATATTTGCGAAGCAAATTCATCCTCCCAAAACTTAATAATTCTTAATGTTTTTCTGCCCCGATTTTATGGTATAATGAAAGCGAAAAAAATATTTTTGACTTTTTTCAAAAAAAGATGAACTTTTCAGAGAAAAAAACGTCTATATAAGTAGAATATCACCTCAAGGAGCAATCACATGAAAAAAAACTCAAAACTCCCCACCGTCCTTGCCTATACCCTGCTGGCGATCCTGACCGTTGCCATCATCGCCTTGTTTCTTGCGCAAACCGCGCACAATGGCTGGGTGGTTGACAAAAAGGACGCAATGCGCATGAGCATCCTCTTGGTCGGTATTGGACTGACACTGGTCAAGCTGATCGGCAAAACGGGCGGACCTTCCCTGCACAAATACGAGGCAGTGTATAAAAAGGAGATCGGTTCTGCATTCTCCGCGCCTGACCAAAAAAGCCAAAAACGCGCGCTGCTGACCGCGATTGCGCGATACAGCCAAAACAAGCACAACGGCGCGGTGGCAAGGCTGCAGGCACTGCGCAAGGCTTGCCGCACACCGGACGATTACAATGCCGTGCTGCTGTTCTTGGCTCTTTCCTACGAGGACGCCGGCGCGACCGACGACGCCATTGCCACCTACGAGGAGCTGGTCAAATACGCCCCCACGCACTCCACGGGCTGGTCAAATCTCGGCTTACTGTATCGCAAAAAGGGGCAAAACGACCGCGCGATCCTATGCTATGAAAACGCCGTCAAGCACAACCCGGACAATGCGTTCGGCTGGAACAATCTCGCGCACGCGCACCTTAACGCCAACAACTGGGCAAAGGTCATTGATCCCGCGCTGCGCTCGATTGCCATCAAGACAGACATGCATCAGGCAGAGAGTGCCTTGTGCATTGCCTATTGCATGATGGGCGAAAAGGAGCTCAGCCGCAAATATTTTGACAGCGCGGTCACGCACGGCGCAAACGCGCAAAACCTGACCCAGCTGATACAAGGACTGCAAAGCGGCAGCATGGCATACTCCGCAAACGATGTCGTTCGCAAGGAGATCATGCACGCCATCGGGCATTTGCAGCGCGACACCGCTCTGCCTATGGTGGAAATCCGTCTCCCTGCCCCCGATGACGGCAACAATTCGCGCCTTGGCGGTGCACCCGTTGACAAGGACGTACCCACCGACAGCAGCGGCGCGCCTATGAAGCTGCTGGCAGCCATTTGGTGCTCCGAGGTGCGCGGTGTGCCCGATTTCCCTGCGCGCGGCGTGCTGCGCTTTTACGTAGCCGACAACGACCTGTACGGTGCGGATTTTGACCACCCCACCGTACAATCCGACTTCCGCGTGCTGTATGACGAGGACGAAAGCACCTTTGACACCGCGCTGCGCGACGATCCCACCGTCAGCGACGCATTCCCCATTCAGCACGTGCTGCCCGTGCGCCTGTCCCCCGCTATGGGCTCGATCCGTGCTTCGGATTACCGTTTTGAAGAATGCGTGAACGCCGCATTGATCAAGGCGGGCGAGTGCTGCACCTTTGACGAGCTGGATGACGCGGAAAATGATTACATCACCGAGCAAAACACCTATGCAGGTCACCGCATTGGCGGCTATCCCTGCTTTGAGCAATTTGACCCACGCGACGGCGAGCCCGCACTGCAAGTATACGACACGCTGCTGCTCCAGATCGTCAGCCACATAGCTCCCGACACCCAAGGCAAGGAGCACGAGCTGATCATGTTCGGCGATCTGGGCGGCTGCCAGTTCTTTATCCCCGCAGAAAAGCTGCGCGCCAAGGATTTTTCGGACGTTTTGTACTCTTGGGATTGCGGATAACACGCTGCCCTACTCAGAAAGGAGCTCCCTATGAAAAATAAGTTCACGGCAATCGCCGCCATGTTCCCTGTCGGGCACGTTGCATATGCCGCAACATTCTTTGCATTGCTTGGAATCGCCTCACTGTTAGAGTTTCCGTGCGAGCGCTCCGGCTTATATATGATATTTGCTGTCCCGGCACTCCTTCTAGTAGTCCTCTATCCGCTCGCAACCGTTGCCATCAGCGCTCTTGGCACCGCACTTTCCGCCTTTGCGCTCAAAAGGGGCGAAAGCAAGGTATGGAACATCCTGATTATTGTGTTTTTGGTGCTGTACACCGCCGTTATCTTTTGGCGCACCGTAGTGTTCTGGCAAGGTGCGATGGGCGTATAGGCTTGCAAATTCGTGATACAATTACAAAGATTCGGAAAGGAGCTTTTTATGAATAACAAATTTCTTTCAATTTCTTCGTGGGTGGATGTAGAAGCGGTTATTAACCGCTCACCAGCGCAGGTAGGCGGTATCGACACCCAAACGGTTTCATAATCTCATTACGTGCGGGAGGCTAATAGCCTCCCCTACAAAACTTGGGGTATTACATTACAAAAAGCAGAGAGCAGAAGCCTAATAGGTTTTCTGCTCTCATTTCATTCCATATTCTATATTGCCGCTCATTTTGCACTCACGCACGTGACGGCTTTTCTCTTTTTATTTACTTCAGCTTTGCATTCAGCACGCCCAGCATGGCTTGCTTGAAATCGGAAACCGTCTTTTCTCTCCATTCGGTCTCGGTGGGATAGAACAGCTCCTTATAGTTTTCCATGACCATCTGCTCGGCGATGTCATTGCTCGCACCAAAGCGGTGCAGACGGTTTTCATCCACCGTGTACTTGAGCGACAGAATGGAATCAAAGAATCCGTCACCAATCGTGCCAAACTCAAAGCAGGTGGAATACAGCGACTTGTCCGAATTCTTGCTCTTGGCAAGGCGGTAGAAATAATCGGTGGTATCGCCAAAGGTTTCGTAAAACGCCTCGGAGTCGGTTGCGATGATATAATCGTAGCCAAGCTCCGCCTTTGCCTGCTCCTCTGTCGTGGGATCCTGTACCGAGTTGAAAATGACCATGTTATAGCGCGGTCCGTAGCCGGAATGGATGTCCACGTGGATGATATTCTCATACTCGCTCTCCAAGGTCTTGGCAAACACGCCCTTGAGATAGGCGGTGGATGCCTCGTCCCCCGTGCCACCGTAGTAGACGCCCTCGGCATACTCATACTGACCGGTCAGCAGCGCGTCCGAAATGGTGTCCGCGCCCGTAAAGATCGCCTCCTTGGCGAGCTTGAGATAAAAGCCCACCTCGTGCCAGAACGCATTTTTGATCTCGCCCTCGGGCTGCAGGAAATGATCCACCTTGGGGTATTCCTTGTTGGAGGACAGGTCAAAGCTTTCCCAATCCTCTATGAAATTGCGGTTGAGGTCCACGTTGTTTTCGTTGTATCTGCGCAGATATTTCATGCCGTAGGGGTTGACGTTTGCCACGATCAGAATGCCCGTATCGGTCGTGTCCAGCGTGGGGTAGATCTCCTCAAAGAATACGTCCAGCATAACAGACCCTATATAGCCCTCCATGCCGTGCACGCCCGTGGTCAGCACGATCAGGTTGGTGCGCTGCTCGGTCGCGGGCAGGTAGATGTTATCAATATACAGCCCGTCAGCGGCATCAATGGCATGCTCGGAGGTCTCCACCGCAATACCCTGCACGCGAAGGGATTGCACAAGATCGGCAAGATGCGCGCGGATCTCGTCATAGCTCGTATAAAAGCTCTCGCTGTACGCATACTCTGCAGCAGGAGTCTCCTGACGCGACAAAGCCAGCACAGCATACGGGCACGCAAAGGTCAACAGCAGCACCAGCGCAAGCACGCCTGCTGTCACCGAACCCGAAATAATCAGCCATTTTTGTTTGGTCTTGGTCATTAAATTGACCTCCTTATTGTCATTGCTATGATTATAGCATAGTCTGCTCATAAAGTCAACTTATTATCACTGCATCTCTTATTTGAGGCACACAGAAAATTTGTTTAAATTTTGCGCAAAAAACTGTTGACAAATCATTATTTGTATGATAATATATTACGGTATGAAATTGTGCAATCGAATATTTGACCCATTAGCTCAGATGGCAGAGCACATGACTTTTAATCATGGTGTCCGGAGTTCGACTCTCCGATGGGTCACCAGTAAAAAAGCACCGATGCAACCGCATCGGTGTTTTTTATTACTGTTACAGCGAAATTGCCTTGAGCTTGACGGCGAGTTGTGCAATATTGCTCTCGGAAATAGTGGGGAGCACCATGCCCTCGCGCTGGTCGCCGTTGTGTCCGCCGCCCAGGATATTGTCGCGCTCGATCTTGAGCACCAGCTTATCAAGCAAGCTCTTGCCGTGCGCGGGGACCATCTCGCCTCCGAAGCACGCCAGCTCCAACGCGCGCTCGCGCTGTGCCTCGGTCAGCACCTTTTGGTAGTAAGCGTCCGCGTCGTCGGGGTATCCGCACAGCAAAAAGTACGCCGTTTGCTTATTTGCAAGCACCGCTTCCCACTTTGCTAAGTATTCCCTTGCCGGCTTATACAGCTTGGAAAAGCGGATGCTGCTGCCTACGACCACGATATCATAGCCCGTGGGATCTGCCAAGGGCGCATCCGTGGCGCAAAGCGTGACGTCTCTGCCCGCCAGCTTATCCGCCAGCAAGCCAGCCGCCGTTGCGGTAGTGCCCGTTTTACTTGCATATACGATCAAAATTTTCTTCATGTCTGTCCTTTACTGCGTGCACTCCACGGTTTTGCCGTCAGTGCGCAAAAGCATTGTACCGTTGTAGGAATAATAGACCAGCGCGCCCAAGTTGCGCATCAGCGTGACCGTCTGCGTCTCGATGTTTGCAAACGCATCCGAGCAAATGACGCTATACTTGACACCGCTATCGGTCAGAATATCGCGCAGCGCCTTATTGTAGTTGCCGTGATGCGGCAGCTTGACAAAATCATACTGCCCTGCATACGCGGTTTGCGCCAGAAAATCCTCACAGCGCGCCTTTTCGGCATCCCCCATAAAGAGCGCGGAGAACTCGCCCAGCGTCAGTCCACAGATCAGCGAGAGGTCGTTATCCATGCTGTCCTCAGGGATGGGATCCTCGTGCGACAACTCCGGGTACACGCGCGAGACGTTGATCCACAGCTTGCCTGTGGGCAGCGTGATCTCGGTGTCATCGTTGAGCTTGGTCACCGTTGTGCGGCTTGCCTGCTCCTCCAGCGACTCGATCAGCGAACGGTAAAGTCCCGAATCGCGCACGTAATTGGGCATATACGCCTGCACTACGTGGAAATCCTCAATGATCTTAGCGGCGCTGCCAATATGGTCGTTATCAAAGTGCGTCAGAATCAGGTGGTCAATGCGCGAAATGCCCAGCGATTGCAGTACGTCCGCGATCTCAGCGTAGTCGTCCGCATCGGCGGTATCCATCAGGATGACCACGTCATCCAGCGTGATCAGAATGCAGTCGGATTTGCCGGTTTCCAGCACGCGGATGCTAAGCAGATGCTCGGCGTTTGCAAAGGCATCCCCTTGCACCAGCGAGCCTGCATTGCCGCCCGAGGAATTTGTGCCCAGCTCACCGGGCGTCAGCTGACCCGAACCCTCTTGCGTGTCACCCTGCTGCAGCACCTCGCCGCTGCATGCGCAAATGCTGCACACCAGCAGCAAGCAAAGAGCTGCCAAAAACAACTTTCTATATTTCATGCACGTACTCCTTGCAATTGAATAAGCGGAGAGCTCACTCTCCGCTTATATTATAACCGATTTTCTCCTGCATTTCAAGAGAAAACGCATACTGTGACAAAAAATTTACACGATTTGCGCATCCAGCGCGTCAAACGCCTCGCGCAGCTGCGCTGACGTAAAGCCCTGTGCAAGCATTTTTTGATACAGCTTTTTGCGCTCCTCCCCTTCGGGCAAGCCGTGGCGGCAAGATTTTTGCAGCGCGATGCGGCAAACCTCGTCAAAATCCACCTCGTCAAGATAGGCACGCACGTCCTCGGAGCGTGCATCGTACCCCTTTGCCTGCAGATCGTATTCCACACGGCGGCGGCTGCGGTGCTTTGCCACGCTGCGCTCCGCCTCACGCAAAGCGGCGTCATCCTCGCGCAAATACCCGGCCTCGGCAAGCATTTGCACGGCAAGCTCGGCATGTGCCCGCGCGCACCCCTTTTGCACCAGCTTATATGTCAGAGAACGCACCGATTGGTCGCCATAGGAAAGCGAGGTCAGGCCCTTGACGTACGCGCGGCACACGCCGGACGCATCCGCAATGCGCTCGGCGCAGGCTTGGTCGATCTCGCCGATCTGCAAGCCAAGACTTGCACATTGCGAGAGCAGCAGCGGATATTTCTCCTTTTGGGATTGCTCGGCACTCTCGCCGCGCAGAATCAGCGTCACCCAAACCAGCCCCTTGTCGGGCACGGGGGTAATGCGCTTGATATGGATGTTCATATCTTACTCTTCATCCTTAAGCACGCGGATGTCGAATGCGTCATCCTCGTCCTCGTCCAGATCGAATTCCTCTTCCACAAGCACCTCGCCGTTTGCAAGCAGCGCGCGTACCTTTTCCTCCACCTCTGCCATAAGCGCAGGGTTGCCCTCAAACATCTTGCGCACGTTGTCCTTGCCCTGTCCGATTCGCTCGCCGTTATACGAGAACCACGAGCCGCTCTTCTTGATAATATCCGAGGTAATGGCGAAATCCAGCACCTCGCTGGAGCGCGAGATACCCTTGCCGTACAAAATATCAAACTCTGCGACACGGAAAGGAGGCGCAACC